>CAZJIP010000125.1:0-6792 GCA_964546105.1 uncultured Methanomassiliicoccales archaeon | reverse complement strand
CCCGCCGCGGCCGTGAAGAGGTCCGCGGCCAGGAAGGCGCCGCCCTTCATCACGCTGTACGCGACGAGGTAGAACAGGCCCGCCTCGAAGCCGAGGAGGAGGCTGTACTGCATCCCGATGCCGAAGCCCAGGAGGATGTAGCCCATCTGGGCCACGCTCGAGTACGCCAATACGCGCCGCAGGTCCTTCTGGTTCAGCGCGAGGAGGTTCCCGATGGTCATTGTGAGCACGGCGAGGAGGTTCACCGCGATGCCCAGGTAGCCCGGCGCGACGACGCTGGGCGGGAGGGCGGACAGGGTGACCAAGAGGGCGACAAGCGCGCCCGCCTTCGTGGCGCCCGCCATGATTGCCGTTACGCCGCCGGGCGCGTGGACGTACGCGTCGGGCAGCCAGGTGTGCAGGGGCACGATGCCCAGCTTCACCCCGTAGCCGAGGAGGACGAGGACCGCGGCGAGTCCGACGAAGAGCGGGTCCGCGCCCACGAGGGCGGCCTGCAGGCCCGCGACGGTCAGCGTGGTCGCGCCCGTCGCGCTGGCCGCGAGGTACAGCAGGCCTACGCCCAGGAGGGCCGTGATCGTGCCCGTGACGCCCTGGACGAGGTACTTCAGCGCGGCGCTCAGGGCGCGCGGCTCCTCCCGATAGCGGTACGCCACGAGGGCGTAGGACGGGATCGCGCTGAGTTCGACCATGACGAACAGGCTGAACAGGTCGTTGCTGAACCCGACCGCCGTCGCGCCCGCGAGGGCGAGGAGGAAGAGCGGGTAGTAGAGGTGGACCGGGCTCGCCGCGTCGAGGCGGCCCTGGGATGCGAACGCCGCGAGGGCGCCCAGCCCCGTGGCCAGCAGGCCGATGATCAGTCCGAGGTAGGACGGCCCCAGGATGGGGGCGAAGAGGGACGCCGACGCCGCCGGGAAGCCCTCGCTCGCGGCCCACAGGAAGAGGACGAAGCCCACGGCGAGCCAGACGGCCGCCACGGTGCCCGTCCACCGCCGGAAGGACGGCCCCGCGAGCTTCGCGAAGAAGTACGCCACGAGGCCGCCCAGAGCGACGAACAGGGGGACGAACAAGGCGACGTCGCCCGCGGTCACGCGCCCACCCCCAGGAGGACGGCGGCGAGGACCACGACGAGCGCGCCCCCGAAGGCGACCAGGTTCCAGTTCACGTCCCGGTCCTCGAGCCCCATCGCGCGGCGGCCGAGGGCGAACAGCCCGAGAGCCGCGTCCGTGGCCCCCTCATAGACCAGGCGGAAGCCCTGCTGGACCGCACCGCCGAAGGAGACCGTCGCGCGGCCCGAGGCCTCGTACGCCACGTTGACGTCCTTGAGGCGGGTGTCGTGGGGCGCGAGCCATGTGCGGCCCAGGGTGAAGAAGAAGGCCGCGGCGAGGCCGAGGACCACAAGGGCCGACACGAGAGGCTGGAGGGACCAGGCGTTCCACTCGGCCGGCACGGGGACAGGCAGGATGTTGTACAGGACCTGCGGGTACACGCCGATGATCACGTTGAGCGCGGCCGTTCCGAGCATGGCCGCCTGCATAGGGAGCGGCGGGTCCGAGGCCTCCGTCACGCCCCCCTCGGGCGCGGGCCGCAGGAACGTGAACCAGCCCAGCTTGAGGAAGGACAGGAACGTCCCGAAGGAGGCGATCTCGAGCAGGATCCAGAGATAGGGGTTCACTTCCTCCGCGGCGAAGATGACCATCCCTTTGGACACGTAGCCGTTGAACAGGGGCACGCCGGAAATGGAGAAGGCTGCGATCCAGAACGCGAGGGCCGTGACGGGCATCTTCTTCTGGAGCCCGCCGAGCCGGTTCATCGTGTTCTCGCCCGTCTTCCAGATCACGACGCCGATGGTCATGAACAGGAGGGCCTTGTACAGGATGTGGTTGAACACGTGGGCCATGCCGCCGTCCAGGCCCAGCTCACCCCACACGTCCGACGCGCCGAGCCAGCCCGCGAGGCCGACCCCGGCAATCATGTAGCCGACCTGGGAGACGATGTGGTAGGACAGGAGGCGGCGCATGTTGTTCTGGAACACCGCGAACGACACGCCGTACACGGCCATGACCGCGCCCATGAACGCGATGGCCTCGAAGGCGGGTTGCGGGTCCGGTTGGCCGAGGAACATCCGCGCGAACGCGTAGACGGCCGTCTTCGTCGTGTACACGGAGAGGAAGACGCTCGCCACGAAGTGCGCTCGCGGGTACGCGTCGGGCAGCCAAGAGTGCAGAGGGATGAACGCCGCGTTCAGGCCGACGCCCAGGCTGATGAGGAGCATGGGCCAGAAGCCGGACACGACGCCGACGGCGAGCGTGGCGCCCCCGCCCTGGAGGAACAGGAGGGCGATCCCGCCGCCCAGGAGCGCGCCGCCGGCTCCGTGGTACACCATGTACCGGAAGCCCGCCTTCACGCCGTCCTCGTCGCTCTGCATGATGAGCAGGGTCGACGTGATCGCCATGAGTTCCCAGAAGAACAGGAGCGTGACCCAGTCGCCCGCGTACACCGCGCCGAGGGAGGTGCCCGCGTACAGGAGGGCGAACAGGTGCATCCACGGCTTCCCGAAGCCCGCGGCGTAGAGGACCGCGAGGAACGTGATGATACCGAAGATGAGCCCCGTCATGTAGGACAGGGGGTCGACCTTCAGGAGCGTGAGCTGGTAGCCCATGAAGGGCACCTGCCAGCTCGTCGTCGCGGGCAGGAAGACGATATCAAGGAGGGCGATGCCCGCCAGGAGGATGAGGCCGATTTGGCGGGCACGGCCCTTGAGCAGGAGGAGGACGATTGGGCCGCCGACGAGGAAGATGAGGAACGGCGGAATGGCGGTGGTCCAGGCGATGCCGGCCACCGCAGGGATCGCGACGTGGGTGACCTCGGACGCGACGAGCTGGGCGATGTCGAAGAAGCCGTAGGGCATCGCGGTCCAGAGGCCCAGGAGGACCGCGCCCGCGGCCGTGATTAGGAGCGGGATGCCCAGCGTGGGCCGTGCCTCGCCCATCTCGCCCTCGTAGGGGCGGTAGAAGGCGCGGATGAGGATGGGCAGCCAATAGCCCAGGTTCAGCAGGCTCGAAACCACGAAGAGGAGCGGCACCCACCAGAAGCCCGCGTTCCATGCGCCCACGGAGAGGTACCACTTCGCGACGAACCCGGCCATGGGCGGAAGGGCGATCATACTCATCGCGGCGAGGGTGAACGCAACGAACTCCCGCGGCATCTTCTTCCCGATGCCGTCGAGCTCGGAAATCTTGGTCTTCCCCGTCTCCACGGCGACCGCCCCGGCGACGAAGAACATGGTCAGCTTCCCGAAGGCGTGGGCCGCGATGGCGAACGTCGTGCCGACAACCAGGGCGAACATGCCGTCCGCGGTCGAGCCGGCCACGGTCAGCGGCACGAGGATGGCCGCCCCCAGGATGATGTAGCTCAGCTGGCTGATCGTGGAGTACGCCAACCGCGCCTTGAAGTCGTCTTGGACCAGGGCGAGGAGCGAACCGCCGATGATCGTGACCGCGGCGGCCACGATGGCAATCCACTCGACCCCCAGGTCGACCATGAGAAGGGGTCCGAACAGGAAGAGGATGACCCGCAGCTCGCCGAAGACGCCCGCCTTCACGACGGCCACCGCATGCAGGAGGCCGCTGACCGGGGTGGGCGCGATCATCGCGGTCGGCAGCCACCCGTGCACGGGCATGATGGCCGCCTTGACCCCGAAGCCGGCGAAGAGGAGGACGAAGGCCAGGCGCGCCAGGTCCGGCGAGGACGCGGCCAGGGCGGCGAGCGTCGAGTTGCCCCCGCCTGTGAAGTTGAGCGCCGAGGAGCCGCCGAGGCCCTGGAGCAGCATCATGCCGGCGAGGACGGCGACGCCGCCGCTCAGCGTGTAGACCAGGTACTTGCGGCCCGCCGCAAAGGCCTCCTCGCTCTCCTTGTGGACCACGAGCGGGTACGTGGCCACGGTCAGGATCTCGTAGAACAGGAACAGGCTGAACAGATTGGACGATAGCGCGACGCCCATGGTCGCGCCGATGACGATGGCGAAGCACGCGAAGTACCGCGTCTGGGCGTGCTCCTTCAGGCCCCGCATGTACCCGATGCTGTACACGGTCGTCAAGACCCAGAGGAAGGAGGCGAGAACGGAGAAGAGCACGCCGAGCCCGTCTGCGGTGAGCTGCATACTCAGGCCGAGGAACATGACCACCTCGGGCGTCGAGGTGGGGTTGCCCGCGAACGCCGCGGGCAGGGCAAACGCCGCGAACGCGAACGTGAGGATGGCGGCCACGAGGGACGACGCCTCCCGCAGGTTCGGCTTGCTGCGGAAGACAAGGACGAAGTACGCCCCGATGAAGGGCATGAGGACGGTGAGCGTGAGGATCCACTGGTTCAGGTCCATCAGAGCCCGCCTCCGCGGACCTTGGCGGCGATGGCGGACACGTCCAGCGTGTTCCAAGTGCGCTTGGCCAGGATGACCAGGGCCAGGGCGACGCCCGCCACGACCGCCTCGATGATGATCAGCGTGAAGACGACCGCCTGAGACAGGGCCACGTCCCCGGAGACGTACCCGGCCGTCACGAAGACCAGGCTGACCCCCTTGCCGAGGATCTCAAGCCCCATGATCATCTTGACCAGATTCGTGCGGGAGATGAGGCAGACAAGGCCCGTGGCGAACAGGGCGCCCGCCACGGTCAGGAGGACCAAGGCCTCGGGTCCGATCACGGGCTCACCCCCCGCGAGCGGCGGGACCCGAGGAGGAGCAGGATCCCGACGACGCCGCCGAGGAGGATGAGGCTCTG
Organism: uncultured Methanomassiliicoccales archaeon; assembly: GCA_964546105.1. Lineage (GTDB taxonomy): Archaea > Thermoplasmatota > Thermoplasmata > RBG-16-68-12 > RBG-16-68-12 > RBG-16-68-12. Next base: position 2,017 of record CAZJIP010000125.1, on the reverse strand, counting down.
GAGGAGGACCTCGAACGTGCGGTCCCGCCACAGGGCGAAGCCGACCACGGTGACCCCGGGGCCGGCCGCGGGCCACGTGAGCGACTCGGGCAGGACCGCGTAGACGAGGAGGGCGAGGAACGTGAGGCCGATGACGATCCCGGCCCCGAGCTTGCCGTTCATGCGGGTACCTCCTTCTCCACGCCGCCCGCGAGCAGCAGGGCCACGAGGAACAGCACGGCCACGAGGCCTGCACCCACGGTCAGCTCGAGGGCGCCCGCGAAGGGCGAGGCGAGCAGGAAGAAGAGGGCCGCCAGGAATACACTCGCGAGCGCGTACGCCACGACGGACCGCACGAGGTTCTTCAGCGCCACCGCGACGATCGCCATGCCTCCTGCGGCCACCCCCAAGGTGGCCATGAGGACCAATTCAAGCTCCGACATGACGGCTCACGCTTCCCCGAGGACGTCCGGCCGTTGGACCCCCGGAATGATAAAGCCTCTGACGACTAGAATGGACTCGACGTGCGGCCTCATCGGACCTTCCGACGCCGCGACACAGGGAAAGAGTCTGGCGAAGTATTGCATGGGTAAACCGTTCGAGATTGTACCCGCATATACACTGCCGGAGTCGCGAACGACGGAGGATGCGGCGCCCGGGCTCCTCTCCCCGGATCAGGAAAAAAGGAGGGGATGGCGATCGCCCAAAACTTGGAGGGGAAGCGATGGAAGGCCGTTGAAGGCGACCGTCATCATCCCAAGCGTCGAACCGGCTTCGCTACCCGCCGAAACGAATTGCGGAACCGGCATGTCGCTCCCCTAGGCCCAGTTGGGCCCGAGACGACACACGGCGGCGTCGCTATTGGAGGGTTCTGAGCATAAAGTATATTCGCGACCCATCCGTGCCCCTCTGTGACTCTTTCCCGAGGGCCCGGGAGGACGGCGACCCCTCCGGGAGGGCGCCGAGAATCGGAATATAGGACGGGTTCCCTCGCCAAAAAATATATTTACATGTAAAAGCTAGTCATGACCCGAGGGTCCGGTCCGCTGGGGGAAGTCCGTATGGAAAGCCGGAAAATCCAGAAGGTAGGCGCAGCCACTCTCACGATCTCCCTTCCGAAGGAATGGGTCACCCAGCGCAACCTGAAGAAGGGGGACCAGGTCTTCATCGTCGAGGAGGGCGACAGCCTGCGCATCCTCCCCGGCCCCGCCATGGAGGAGCGCAAGCGGAAGTGGGAGACCTACGTCATCGACGCGGACCTCTGTGACGAGCCCGGGCTCCTCGAGCGGATTATCGTCGGCAATTACGTCCTCGGGCGGCAGAAGATCATCGTCCGGTCGGCCACCCGCCTCCGGAGCGAGCACATCGAGGAGGTCCGGAAGACCTCCAAGAAGCTCATGGGCCTGGGGATCATCGAGGAGACGGGGAACAAGATCACCCTCCAGTGCGCCCTGGATCCGGCCAACTACCCGCTGGACGCCCTCGTGAAGCGCCTGTACAACCTCGGGGCCACGATGCTCGAGGAAGCGGTCGAGGCCTTGGTCACGGGGGACCGCCGCCTCGCGGAGGACGCGATCAAGCGCGAGGACGACGCGGACATGATGTATTGGCTCATCCTGCGCCTGGTCCTGAGCGCCCAGGTCGACGAGGCCCTCGTCGAGCTCCTGGGGATGCGGTCCCGCCTGGAGATCGCCGGGTACCGCGTGATCTGCCGCGACCTGGAGACCGTGGCGGACTACTGCGAGACGATCGCCCGGTCCGTGATCGTCCTCCTGGACATGAAGACGGAGATCAGCCCCTCCTTCGCGAAGCAGCTCAAGGAGCTCTCCGAGGCGGTCCAGGAGATCTACAGCAAGGCAATCGGCGGCCTCCTGTCCCGGGACATCAAGCAAGCCAACGACGCGATCCGCCTGCAGGAGGCCGTGGTCAAGCGGGAGCACGACCTGCTCCGGATGATGCTCAAGGACTACGACGACACGAAGGTGATCATCCCCATGCGGACGATCATCAACGGGATCATCGAGATGTCCGAGTACGG
>CAZJIP010000124.1:0-6817 GCA_964546105.1 uncultured Methanomassiliicoccales archaeon | reverse complement strand
AGGATGTCCGGGGAGATCGTGTTCCCGCGCACGGTCTTCTTCTTCCGCATCCCGGTACGCGGGGGATGGAAGCCGACGCCGCCGCTCACCAGGAGCCGCTTGCGCCGCGGACCCGGCAGGTCGGGCCGCATGGGGAACCCGTCCTTGTCGCTGCCGCCCGTGACCAGGAGCTTGTACCCCGGCAGGCCGACGTAGAGGCCGTCCACCTCGTCGCCGATCTTCTTGCCGACCAGGGCATTCGCGTAGTGTCCTGTGATGTCGTGCTTGTACGTCCTGCCGCTCTTAGGGTCGGCGATGATCGCCTTGAACTCGGCCATGAGGAATCTCCCGCGGGGGTACGCGTTGATACGGGCCATTCATAAAAGGATTTTGGGGCTCGCGCGGCAACGGTCGATGCATCACGCGGGAGCTGCGCGGGCCGCGGGTTCCGAGAACAGGCCCAGGATGCCGCCCAGCTCGGCGTAGAGCGCAACGATCCGTCGGCCTTCATCCGCAGACATCTCGGGGAGGCCCCTGAGCGCTTCGGTCATCTGCTGCAGGCGGTAGACCGCGTCGGGCGTGTTGAAGTCGTCGTCCATCGCCGCGAGGAACTTCGCCTTTGTCGCCTCGATGAGCACCGCGACCTTTTCCCCCGTGCCGGGTCCCTCGGCGACGGAGGCGGCGACCATGGCCGCTCGCATCGCGTCGTATTCCTCTCGGGTGCGGCGGAAGCAGTCCTTGTCGTACTCGACGTCCTCGCGGTAGTGCGCCTTGAGGAGGCAGAGACGGACCACCTCGCCGGGATAGTCCGCGAGGACCGCGCGGATGGTCACGAAGTTCCCCAGGCTCTTGGACATCTTGTCCTGCTCCAGGGTCAGGAAGCCGTTGTGCATCCAGGTCCGCGTCCACTCGAGGCCCCACGCGCCCTCGCAGATCATCGCCTCGCTCTCGTGGTGCGGGAACTTGAGGTCGGATCCGCCGCCGTGGATGTCCAGGGGCGCGCCGAGGTACTTGAACGCCATCGCGTTGCACTCCACGTGCCATCCCGGGCGGCCGTTGCCCCACGGGCTCGGCCAGGCGGGTTCACCCTCTTTGGATGCCTTCCACAGGGCGAAGTCCAACGGGTGCTCCCGCGGGCTCCCGGGCGGCAACGAATCCACGATGACGTCCTCGAACTTCTGGTGGGCCAGGATGCCGAAGGACCGTTTCGCCTTCCGCGTGCGGAAGTACACATCGCCGCCGACCGTGTAGGCGAAGCCCTGCTCGAGGAGGAGAGCGATGAGCGTCTGAATCTCGAGGATGTGTTCGGACACCTTGGGGTAGACCGTCGCCGGGCGGACGTTCAGGCGGCGCATGTCCTCGAGGAACGCGTCGATGTAGTACCGGGCGTACTCGAGGGGGGGCTTGCCCGCCGCCGCGGCGCGGCGGATGATCACCTCCTCGATGTCCGTGAAGTTCTGCACGTAGGTGACGGAGTACCCGAGATACTCCAGGTAGCGGCGGACCGTGTCGAAGCTCACATAGGACTTCGCGTGGCCCAGATGGCTGTAGTCGTACGTGGTCGGGCCGCAGACATACATCCGGACGCGGCGGTCCTCACGCGGCACGAAGACCTCCTTGCGCCGCGTGCGCGTGTTGTAGATCTGGAGGACCATGAACGCCTTCGGCGCCGCGTTAGGCGAGGGCGCTATTAGACCCTTGGCCCGTCCTCTGCGGAGGGCCGGTATCCGAGCGAAACCTATTTGCGCACCCGTTCTTTGTGGCGCTACGCTGGGCCGGTAGATCAGCGGAAGATCGCCGCCTTCGCAAGGCGGAAGCCGTGGGTTCAAATCCCACCCGGTCCACGTTCTTCTACGCGGCGGCTGCGGGTTCCCGCTTCTCCGCACGCCGTCGTTCCGCCCACCGTGAGGCGAGGACGCCGAGAACGTAGAGCCCGGTCAGGATGAGGCCCACGATGATCATGGTGACGCCGCTGGGATCCGGCGTGATCATCCCCGCGATGAACCAGATCACCGCGACCACGATGCGCCAGTGCTTCGTCCACGTCGACGCCCGCGTGATGCCCACCGCGGTGAGGCCGTACATGACCATGGGCAGCTCGAAAGCCACGCCGAACGCGAAGACGTGGATCAGGACGAACGAGACGAAGTCCCCCACGAACAGGATGTAGAGGCTGATGCCCAGGCCGCGTTGGGCCTGGTAGAGGAAGTTGATCGTCCAGGGCAGGAGGATGAACAGGTCCAGGAAGACCCCCGAGAAGAAGAGGGCGGAGATGGGCACGACCATCCGAGCAAGGAGGCGCTTCTCCGACGGCCGGAGCGCGGGGCCGATGAACCGCATGGACTCGTAGGCAATCACGGGCGAGCCCACGACGGCCGCGAGAAAGATGGCCGTCTCCACCTGGACCAGGACGCCGTCCCACGGGTGGGCCGCAGCGAGCTGGACCCAGCTCGGCTTGAGCAGGGCCACCAGGGCGAGGAAGACCTGGCTGGACACAGGGTCCGTCCCGATCGCCGGGACGAGCATGGGAACGGAGGAGCCGCCCAAGGTTAGAGTGCCGATGCCGAACGTCATGAAGACGACGAACAGGACGAGCACGGTGAAGATGACGACCTTGAGCCGGTCCCGGAGCTCCTCGATGTGCTCCCAGAAGGACATGCGCGCCTCGTCGGGCACGTCCGCGGTCGCGTGGATGGTCGCCAAGGACTTCGGACGGCCGAAGACGCCGTTTCCTGAAAAATGTTTACGTCATGCCGGCACGTGGGCACGCGCTCCCGCGGCTACCAGCAGCCATGCCGTCCCACGGGACTACGCAACGCGCGCCCCGCACTTGCCGCAAAAGGCATCGTCCGCCTCGAGGACCGCGCCGCAGTTCGGGCATGCGTACTCGATCCGCGCACCGCAGCGGCCGCAGAATGTGTCCCCGGGTCCCAGCGCCGCGCCGCACGCGGGGCAGCCGCCCTCGGGGGGCGGGGGCTTCGCCGCGCACTCGGGACACAGGATCACCGGCATGCCCTTGCGCCGCACGGGCTTCCACGTGGCCGTGCGCTTCCCGCAGTCCGCGCACGTGCGCTCCCGGGCCTCGGACGCCTCGATCAGGCGGAGCTCCGGCCGGGAAGGCGGGACCTCAGGGGGCGTTGAACTCTCCGGCGTCGCGGCGTTTTCCGGGGGGAGCGCCATCCGCCACGCAACCGCGACGAGGGCGTAAAACCTTGCGCCTCAGTCCTTCTCGTCCTTGGGGATCGTGATGGACTTCAGGCGCGGAGCGCCGTCCGGCGATTCCTCTTCCAGGTACGTGAGGTATCCCGAGCCGACGTTGAAGTGGATCACGCTGACCTTCTTGTCGAAGTCCACCATCGCCTTGCCGGACTTGCGCTTCATGGACCTTTCCTCGGAGGAAACTACGGCTGCGTGGTTACTTAAACCTCAGGCCACCAGATTCGTTCTCGATAATCGTAGTACCGATTGGGGCGGCGAGGCACGCGAGTGCGCACCTCGTTGGGCGAGCGCCACCTTTTCCGGCCAACCTATTAATAGAGACGGGGGCGCAATATACACCGAAGGCCGCAAGGGCCCCACGAGGGGAAATGATCACCGTCAAGAAGCTCGCCGCCGCCCTCGAGAAGCGCCTGGGTCGAACACCAGCGGAAGCTCTCGAGGAGGCGCGCATCGTCATGAACTACTTCGGATTCCACGATACGATCATCGACAACGCCATCGAGCCCGAGGACCGGAAGCTCCTGTACACGCTCCAGGAAGCCGGGCTCCTCCACAGCTACTGGGAGAGCGTGCCTCTCCTGGACGGACGCCACTGGCGCATCTTCTACTGGCAGCTCGACGAGAAGACCCTGGAGCGCCTGGCGGCGGAGGAGGGGGCGCCCACAGAGGACCACCTCTACAAGACGCTCCCCGACGAGGCGTGGACCCACCCGCCCGCGGCGTCCTGAGTCATTCGCCCGGCCACGCCTCCTCCCCAATGAGCGGCACAAAGGCGCAGGGCGTCCCCCGGCGCACGTCGAGCGTCCCGTCCCGCCGGCGGCGCGCAATCAGCAGGATCTGCGCGTACCGCGAGTCGCCCACAGGGGCCAGGATGCGGCCGCCGACGGAAAGCTGGCCGGTCCACGCGGGCGGGAGGCGTGGAGCGCCCGCGGTCGCCATGATGCAGTCGTAGGGCCCGCGCTCCGGGAAGCCCAGACTCCCGTCCCCGGTGACCACGGTCACCGCCCCGAAGCCCGTCCGCGCCAAGTTCAGACGGCCCCAGGCCGCGAGCGACGGCACCCGTTCGATGGACACCACGTTCTCCGCACCGACGAGGCACGCGAGTAGGGCCGCATGGTATCCGGAGCCCGTCCCGATCTCGAGCACGCGCTCTCCGGGGCGGAGGGACGCCTCCTCGAGCATGATCGCGATCATGGAGGGGGCGGAGATCGTCTGGCCCTCGCCGATGGGCAAGGGCGAGTCGGCGTAGGCGTCCCGGCGATCCTCGGGACGCACGAACTCCTCCCGCGGCACCCGGAGGAAGGCCTCTCGGACCGCGTCGGAGCGGATGTCGCCGGCACGCACGAGAGAGGCGACCAGGTGCGCGCGGGCCGAAGGCGAGTCCGCCTCACGGACCATCGGGCGGCGGAGGGACCTGGCGAACGATAAACCCTCGCGGCCGCCTCAGGCGGGAACCAGGAGGAACAGGAGGAGGGTCGACACGACGAGGGTCACCAGGGTCACCGGAATCCCCGCCTTCACGAAGTCCTTCATGGACACCTCGATCCCTTCGCGGCTCGCGATCTGGACGACGATCACGTTGGCGGCGGCCCCCAGGATCGTCGCGTTCCCCGCGAGCGTGGAGCTCGACGCCAAGGCGAGCCAGAGCTGCTGGGGACCGCCCGCGCCCCGGACGACCTGGGCCAGCAGGAGGACCGCGGGCACGTTGCTGATCAGGTTGGACAGGAGGGCGGAGAGGCCCGTGAGCCATGGGAGGCCGCCCGACCGGCCCCCGAAGGCGCTCGTGAAGCCCGATTGGATGCCGCCGGAGAGGCCGGACGCCTCGACGCCGCCGAGGAGCACGAAGAGGCCGACGAAGAAGAGGACGATGGTCCAGTCCACCTTCCCCGCGAGGACGCGGGCGCTCGCCGTCGAGACGAAGGGGAGGAAGAAGAGGACGAAGGCGCCGCCGGCGACGGCAATCAGGGGCAGCCAGGGCGGCGTCGAGAGGAAGAATCCGGCGACCACGCCGAGGCCGACACCCAGGGTGAGGGCGAGCCCGTTCCGCTGCAACCGGATGGGCGGGAGCTCCGCCGTTCGGACGATGGGCGCGGAGAGGTCCTTCCGGAAGGCGAGCCAGACGAGGCCGACGGACAGGGCCAAGCAGACCAGCATGACGGGAAGGAGCACCGCCGTGAACGTGAGGAAGGGGATGCCCGACTCAATCGCGATGTACGCGTTCTGGGGGTTCCCGATCTCCGTGGCCACGCTCCCGATGTTCGCGGCCACCGCGAGGCCCACCAAGTACGGCACGGGGCGGACCTTCAGCGATCTTGCGCTTCGGACCACGATGGGCGTCATGAGCAGGGCGATCGCATCGTTCAGGACCAGCGCGGACAGGAACGCCGCTGCGACCATGAGCCCCGCGAGGAACGTCGCCTGGCTCCTCGCGCGCGCTGCGATCCGTGTGGACACGAGGTCGAAGAACCCGCAGACGTCGAGGCCGGACACGAGGAGCATCATGCCGACCAGGAGCAGGATCACATCCAGGTTGATGGACGAGATGGCCTGCGCGGGCGTGAGGACGCCCGCGACGAGCATGAGCGCGCCGCCCAGGAGCGCGACCGCGGGGCGGTCCAGCGGGAACCGCCCGAGGTTCCGCATGGAGATGAGGACGTAGGTCGCGACGAAGATGACCGTCGCGGCCGCCAAGGCATACTCGGAGGCCACGCGTGCGCATACGAGAACGTGCTATGGAGTTTTGGGAGGGATGGGCGGTTCGAAGGTGATTCCAGCATTCTTAAATACCCCCACTCAATTCGCCGCATCCTCCGGCCCCCTTCCCTGTGGGAGCGGGATCGGAATGAAGTGCCGACAGAGGAGAGAGCTCGGATGAACCCCCGCGGTCATCGTGGTTTCGCGGCAGTGCTCATGCTCCTCGTGCTCATCCTGAGCGCGATGGCGCTGCTCCCCGCGAGAGCCCAGGCAGCGACGAACCAAGTTACCGGCCTGGTGAGCCAATGTGGCAGCTCGACGACGTTCATCGGCGGGGCCACCGTGACCCTGATGGACGCTAACGGTGTGCTGTCCCCAGTGACCACGACGACCGCGTCGGACGGCACGTTCTCTTTCACGCCCCCTGCGGCGAACTACACGATCGGTGTCACGGCGTCGGGATACTACGCCAGCGGCACCTCAGCGGCGTTCCGATTTGACGGATCGACCACGGTGACCCAGGACGTGTGCCTTACGCGGCAGCTCCCGGCCGGGAAGACGAGCCTCGCGGTAACCTTCCACGTGCAGGACGCGTCCACGAGCGCGTTCATCGGCGGCGCGACGGTATCCGTCTACAATGCGACGCGACAAGCCGCGGGCCAGCAAGCGCTCATCGCGACCGGCATCACGAACCGCAGCGCCGGTCCGAACGCGGGGAACGTTTCAATGAGCCTCTGGGCGGACAAGTTCACAGTCCAGGTCAACGCAACCGGGTACGGGCCGTTCATCCAGAACATGACTATCTCCTCCGCAGGCGTCACCACAATCCCCATGAGCGCCCAAGTGACCGTGGTCGGGCACGCGAAGAACACCCTCGGGCAGTTCGTCTCCGCCGGACTCGTCGGGACCCTGTACCGTCTGGACG
>CAZJIP010000123.1:0-6871 GCA_964546105.1 uncultured Methanomassiliicoccales archaeon | reverse complement strand
CACGAGAAGCGCGTCGGCTTGCAGGTCGAGGCCTTCCGGAGACTGCCGGGGGAGCGGTTGCTGGTCGCGGGAGGGTCACAGGTGGGCATCGATGCGCGCGCGTTCGTGCGCTCCCTCCGCCCGCCGCCCAACGTGGAGTTCCTAGGGGAGGTGGACGAGGCGCGGCTCCTCGACCTGTACGCGACCTGCCGCGGGTTCGTCGCCACGTCCCAGGACGAGGACTTCGGCCTCACGCCCGTGGAGGCCATGGCCTCCGGGAAAGCGGTCGTCGCGGTGGACGAGGGTGGCTACCGCGAGACCGTGCTCCCCGGGAAAACGGGCTGGCTCGTGCCGCCGACCGCGGCCGCGATCGCGCAGGCCATCGGCGAGGCCACGCCGGACCGCCTGGCCGCCATGCGTCCCGCGTGTCAGGAGCGGGCGAGGACCTTCGACGTGTCGCAGTTCGTGGACCGGATGCGGGCGCGGGTCGGCGAGATGGTGCGCGGCGGCTAGGCCCTCCGGCCCCGCGAAGTACTAATCCTCCCCGTCCCTACCGCACCTGCCCCATGGTCGCCCAGGCCATCGTCGTCGTGCTCAACTGGAATGGGCGCGACTACCTGCGCGAGTGCCTCCGGTCCCTTTTCGCCCAGACCTACGCCGAGACGAAGGTCCTCGTCGTGGACAACGCGTCGCCCGACGAGTCGTGGCGAATCGTCCAGGACGAGTTCCCTGAGGCCGTCCTCCTGCGGATGCGGGAGAACCTGCACTTCGCGCGAGGGATGAACGCGGGCTTCGCGCGCGCGCTCGAGGACCCGCAGGCCGCTTTCATTGCGGCCCTGAACAACGACGTGCGCGTGGACCCGGAATGGCTGGCCTCCCTGGTCGCCGCGGCGGAGGACCCGAAGGTCGGGATGGTCGCTTCCAAGATCCTGTTCATGGACCGACCCCGCGCTCTGAACTCCACGGGGATCGTGATCGCCCGGGACGGAAGCTCCATGGACCGAAGCTGGAACGCCCCGGACGACGGCACGTGGGACGTCCATGTGGACGTCTTCGGCCCCTCGGCCGGCGCAGCGCTCTACCGGCGCGGCCTCTTGGAGGGCGTGGGCCTCTTCGACGAGGACTTCCTCGCATACTATGAGGACGCCGACTTGGCGTGGCGTGCGCGGCTGGTGGGGTGGGAGGCGCGGTTCGCCCCCGGCGCCGTGGTGTACCACAAGTATTCCGGCTCCATCGGACACCGCTCTCCTTGGAGGCAGTTTCAGTGCGAGCGCAACCGCGTGTGGAACCTGGTCCAGAACTACCCGTGGCGGCACGTGGTCACGGGTATCCCCTGGAACGCGAGCCGCCTCGTGGCCTCCCGCCTCCCGAAGCGGGCCGCCGCAGGCAGAGCGGGTGCAGGATCCGAGACCGTTGCGGGATCCGTGGACGTGCACTCCCGCGCACGGCTCGAGGCATACGCACATCTGGGGAGAGCCTTGGAGAAACGACGACGTCGGTTTGCGGCGTCCACCGCGACCCCCAGCGACGTGGGCCGCTGGCTCCGGGCGTACGGCGTATCGTTGCGACAGATTGTGGGGGCCTGAGCGGTGACGCGAAATAGGGGCGCGTCGCTCCTCCGTGGGATGCGGGTGATAGCGTGAAGCTCGCGGTCTTCTACGACTACCTCCAGACGGTCGGTGGAGGAGAACGCGTCGCCCTCACCCTGGGGAAGCGCCTCGGCGCGGACGTCATCACCACGGAGTTTGATCCGGAGCTGCCGGCGCGCGCCGGCTTCGAGGGCGTACGCGTGATCCCGTTGGGACCGCTCCGACGCGGCCCACCGTGGAAACAGATTCACGCGAGCTGGCGCTTCGCCCGGGCCCGCTTCCCCGGCTACGACTTCTACGTATTCACGGGGAACTGGGCCCATTTCGCGGCGAAGCGTCACCACCTGAACCTCTACTACTGCCTTACGCCCACGCGGATGTTCTACGACCAGCGGGAAGCCACCCTCGCCCGCCAGGGGACGCTCCGCCGGTTCGCGGGCAGCCTCTGGATTCGATCCCACGCCGCCTGGGAGCGACGCGCGCTGGAGCACTGCGACCGCATCATCGCCATCAGCGAGAACGTGCGCGACCGGGTCCGGACGTACTACGGACGTGATGCGGACGTCCTCTATCCGCCCGTCCGGATCTCGCGTCTCCGTTTCCAAGAGATCGGGGACTTCTGGCTCTCCGTGAGCCGCCTGTATCCGGAGAAACGCATCGAACTCCAGCTCGAGGCCTTCCGCCAGCTGCCGTCGGAGAAGCTCGTCATCGTGGGCGGATACTCGAAGGGCGACTTGACCGAGCGATACGTCGGCACCCTGAACCCTCCGCCCAACGTCACGCTCCTCGGGGAGGTCTCCGACGCGGAGCTCGTGGACCTCTACGCCCGCTGCCGCGGATTCGTGACCACCGCGGTGGACGAAGACTTCGGAATCACGCCCGTGGAGGCCATGGCCGCGGGCAAGGTGGTCCTCGCGACGAACGAGGGCGGCTACCGCGAGACCGTGATCCACGGGAGGACGGGCTACCTGCTCCCGCCGACCGCGGAGGCGTTCGCCGGGACCATCCGTCAGCTCGACGATCATGCCCTGGCGTCCATGCGCGAGGCGTGTGTGGCCCGTGCCTCGGAGTTCGACGAAGAGACCTTCGTCCAGAAGATGAAGGCTGCGATTGAGCGACGCGCGTGACCCCGCGCCCGCGGGCGACTACGGCTTGGGCGGCGCTTGGAAGCAGGCCGTGCACGTGGGGTCGATGTCCCCTAGGCTTTTGTGGTAGTCGCAGAAGCGCGCGGTCTGCATGAGATTCGCGCAGAACTCGTTGATCGTGGAAATCTCCTGGGACATGGACATGCCGCCGGCGATCTTGCCCGCGAGTTCGTCCACGAACGCTTTGATCTCGGGGAAGCGGCGCATCATGTCCTGGTCCACGCCGCGGCTCTGCGTGTTGTAGTGGCTCACCGCGGCCTGGGTAATCCCCATGCTCCGGGCAACGTCGACCTGCTTCATCTTGTACGTCCGCAAGAGTTCCTTGGCAAGCCGAGCGCGTATCGTGGGCAAGAGCTTCGCCACGACGACTTCCTGAGGCTGCAGCATGGAAAGAGCCTGCCCAATCAGGCCCGGAGAGTCTTACTGTATAACGCTGTATTTAACCGTGACGAATTTTCGCCCCAGGAGGGAGAGGCCTTCTCCGGTGCCTCACACCCCGGACGAGTCCCGGCCCTCCGAGGGGACGCGCGCGGTGGTGGACCGCGGGATCTCCCAGAACAGACCCGTGCCGACCTCGCGCCGGACGACGGATCTGCGTGCCTCGAGCTCCTCGAGGACCAGCTCCGCCTCGTCGTCGGTCACGCCCACGATCGCGGCGATCTCCAAGGTCGCGCAGCGATCGTACCGACGCACCAGGCCGAGCACGTTCGCAGAAGTCGGATCGAGCGGGCGCGGATGTACATCGGGCGCGAATTCGCGGAGCGCCTCCTCGAACGCGTCCCAGGGCTGCCAGCCTTCCAGGCGCGCGGTGGCGGCGCCCCGGGCGAGCTCGAAGACGGGGAACCCGGTCACGCCCTTGGAGCGGCACACGTCCAAGTCCTTTTGGAACGCGGCCTCCGCGCTGCCGTCGTCCAAGGCGGCCTCGAACGCGTCCGCGTCGAGTCCGATTTCGCGGGCCAGCTCGACCTGCACGTCCCGGCGCGTCGTCGTGCGGCCCTCGATGTACATGGCCTCTCGGAAGTGCCGCAGGTAGGCGTACTCGCGAAACGCGCCCTGCAACCCGGCGGCCTTGACCGCGATGCACGAAGGCCACGTGGACTGGAGATCCCCCACGGACGTCATCATCCGCGGCACGTCCATGGGCATGCGGTGGTGCGCCGCGACGGAGTTCAGGAACGCGAGGACGGAGTCCTGCCACCGTCCGCCGGACATGCGCGCCCAGTACTCGCGGATGGGCCCGAAGTCCTGGAACAGTCCGCCCATGACCAGCTCCACGCGGACGTCATCCGGGTAACGTTCCTGGAGCCGCCGGATCGCGGGCTCGCATCCCCAGCACCAGACGTTGATGGGGTCCGTGTACCACGTGACGACGACGCGCTCGGGCGGCCCCGCGGGGGCGGGGACGCTCTGGATGGCGGAGGCTACGGCGGGGGCCATGGAGCGGGGTCCCACAGGCGGCGTCGGGCCTTAATCCTGCGCCTGGCGGCCTCTCGTTCCCCAGGGTGATATTCGTTTTCACGGCGAAGAACCGCGAGGGAAGCGTTAAGTGCTCCTCCGACGACGACCGCCTCAGAGCCGGTGGGGCTATGCGGTTCTTGCGGGACCCGTCCAAGGTCGAGGTCTCGGGAGGTGCCCGGCTGAGGCCGGAGGCCGTCCACCTCCTGACGGAGTACGTCCTCAACCTGTCCATGAGCGCCCGTGCGGACAACGACATCACCCCGCTCTACGAGACCTACCTGGGCGACGCGCGCCTGAGCGAGTTCGAGCGCGAGGAGCTCATGTGGGTCTACATGTCCCTGCAGCTGACGCCCCCGGCGGTGTCCGAAGGCGAGTGAGATCATAGGACGCATGCCGTGGCAATCAGGAGAAGAGGTCGATGCGATGAACGCGACGGTCCCGGAAGAGCCCGAGGTTAGGACGCGCAAGCACTTCAAGGCCAAGGTCTGCCTCGTCGGCAACCCCGCCGTAGGCAAGACGTCCCTCGTCCGCCGCTACGTCATGAACTCGTTCGACGACCGCTACCTGACCACGGTGGGCACGAAGGTCTCCAAGAAGCCCGTCCGGGTCGTCGACCCGTCCGCGGAACTCGACGCGGACATCGACCTGATGATCTGGGACATCATGGGCCAGCCCGGCTTCCGGGAGATGCTCAAGGACGCCTACTTCTTCGACGCGAAGGGCGTCCTCGCGGTCGCCGACCTGACACGCAAGGACAGCCTCGAGGACCTGAAGAGCTGGATCAAGGCCGTGGAGGGCGTCGCGGGCAAGGTGCCCATAGTCGTCGCGGTGAACAAGGCCGACCTGACCGGCGAAGCGGCGTACAGCACCGCGGAGGCCGTCCAGGCCGCGGAGGTCCTCGGCGCGGATGTCTTCCTCACGTCCGCGAAGACCGGATCCAACGTCGAGGAGGCGTTCCGCCGCCTCGGCGCGCGCGTTGTGCGCAACGCGATGAAGGGCAATGGGAACGGCGTCTGAGTCCCGCGTTCCGAGAGAAGCCACCCGGGAGAATCGAACTCCCGACCTGCCGCTTACAAGGCGGCTGCTCTACCGACTGAGCTAGGGTGGCGCGCCGAGCCCATCGTCGCCATCTGTAAAAGGATTTGCCGACGAATGCCGCGCCGACGCGGCCAATACTCTCAAATTCGGAAACCAAGGAAAAGCCTTTATCCCGGTCGCCCCGGCTCCGACCGTCGTGGCCGATCTTCCCTGCCCAACCTGCGGCAGCACGCTGGCCTTCCTGGAGCAGTATCACCGGTACTACTGCCACCGCTGCGGCCAGTACGCCCCCGAGGGCTACGGGGACCGCGGTGCCCAGCACTGCCCCACGTGCGGCGGGATCCTCTCCTACGTGGCCCAGTACGACCGCTTCTACTGCTACCGCTGCAACGCGTATGCGGCGCTTGACGCGGGGACTGCGGCCAAGCCGGCTCCGTCCGCGGAGACCCCCTCGGCTGCGGCTACTGGCTCTCCCGCGCCCACGGCCGCGACGTCCAGCTCGACGGCCATCACTCCGGCAACCACGACCGCGGAGGCGACTCTCGTGGCGGCGGCCACTCCGGCCCCGCTGCCCGCTTCGCCCCAGCCATCCTCGGAGCCGGCTCCGAAGGCCTCGCCTGCGACGCCCCAGCCGACCGCCGAGGTCCCCTCGACGCCCGCATCGGGGGCCGCCCCAGCGGAGAAGCCCGCCGAGGACATCCTCAAGGAACCTTCCTTGGAGATGCTGACCCTCGCCCACTCCAAGCCCGGGGTAGTCCGCGTCAAGATCTTCGCGCTCAAGAAGTCCGAGCTCATGGACCTCTGCAAGGCCTACAGCCTCGACCCCGTGGGTACCAAGGAGCAGCTCCAAGAGCGGCTCCTCAGCTACCTGCATGACCTCGAGGGGGAGGAGCAGCCTGAGGTGGAGCCAGAACCCAAAAGCGCACCGATCGCGGCGCCCGAGTCCGCGAAGGCGACGCCCGTGGCAACCTCAGCGCCGACCAGCGCGGCCCCGTCGGTCGTGGAAGTCGTCGAGGAGCCCAAACCGGAACCCGCTCCCGTCGCACAGGCCGCTGCGGCTCCCATGCCCGTGGTCGCTGTCGCCCCGACGGAGACGGTCGAGACGCCGCATCCCGCGGCCCGTGCGGAGCATCCGTGCCCGACCTGCGGCCACGAGATCAGCCCCCTTGACCTGGTCTGTTGGTTCTGCGGGAGGCCCCCGAGTTGAGCTTTTGGAAGTGCCAGGATTGCTGCAAGGGGGACGTCTGACTCATGCGCAACCGCGAGTGGGTTCGATGGCCCCTCGAGGGCCTCAAGGTTTCCACGAAGTGCCCCGACTACGGCCGTCTCGGAGTCTTGTACGGGTCTGTGAACAGGAACGCCACGACGCACCTAGTCTACAAGAGCAGCCGCGGGCTCTTGGTCATTCACAAGGTCGGGCGCAAGGTCCACTATCTCAACGACGAAAACCGCTTCTGGGCGTTGTACCTCCACTACGCGGACGATCTGGCGCACCCTCCCGACTGGGTTCCGGGAATGAGAAGTGGGCGATATTGAAGGCACCCAGTCAGGCCCGATTGTACAACTGGATCTGGTTCCACCCTTCGAGTTCCCTCGTAATGGTGGCCCATGATCTGAAGTGCAACGCTGCAACGATTCGGTCCACCATGGCCAGGCTCCGGC
>CAZJIP010000122.1:0-6885 GCA_964546105.1 uncultured Methanomassiliicoccales archaeon | reverse complement strand
TGAAAGATGAACCCCATCTTGAGCGCGCGGAAGTCCGTCTTCTCGTTGTCGCTCAGCTTGGACAGCCGGCGGCCCGAGATCCAGACCTCCCCGCCGGAGAACTCGTCGATGCTCGAGAGGCAGTTCAGGAGCGTGGTCTTGCCGCAGCCCGACGGGCCCATGACGGCGACCATCTCGCCCTGGCGGACGTCCAGGTTCACGCCGCGGAGGGCGCGGACCTCGATCTCGCCGCTGTCGTAGATCTTCGTGAGTTTGCGGGCGACCACAATCCGGTCGTCCTTCGGGGCTGCGGTCCCGTTGGATCCGTTCTCGGGTACTGCTTCGGCCGCCATGGAGTTCCCCCTGGGCTAACCGAAGCGTCCCGACGGCAGGCCTCTATTTGAGTCTGTTGCCGGTTTTCCCCGACCTTCACACGGACGTCCGAGGCTTCTCCGCGAAGACGACGGCCTTGGAGAGGCCGGGCTTGTAGGCACCCTTCCGCTCCGCGCGCACGTTTTCGAAGCCGGCCTTGCGGAGCAGGGACACGTAGGTCTGCTGCGTGACCGCCCCAGCCTCGCAGGCGGCCCAGCGTCGCGCGTCCTGGCGGACCTTCTCAGGGAGCGCCTTGTCGGCCACCACGTCGGAGACCACGAGACGGCCTCCGGGCCGCAGCACGCGGAAGGCCTCGAGGAAGACCTGGGGCTTGGCCGGCGACAGGTTGATCACGCAGTCCGAGGCGATGCCATCCACGCTCTCCGAGTCGATCGGGAGGTGCTCGATCTCCCCCAGGCGGAATTCGGCGTTGCCGACGTGCAGGGAATCCGCGGCCTCCCGGGCCCGGAAGACCATCTCGGGCGTCGCGTCGACGCCGATGGCGCGGCCTCGCGGCCCGACCTGCCGGGCCGCCGAGAGCACATCGTGCCCGAGACCGCTCCCGAGGTCCAGGACGGTCTCACCTGCCTTGGGGGCGAGGAGGGCCATGGGGGCTCCGACCCCCAGCTTCGGGATCGCCTGGATGCCCTGGGACGGCAGGGATTGGGAGGAAGGAGACGCCACGCCGCAACAGCCCTCCATGGTCGCGGCAACGGCGGCGCGGTCCTCGCCCGAGTAGAGCCTCTGCACGCTCCGACGCATCTTGAGTTCATCCATGGCGGACCGCCCCCACGCACTCACGCCGGCACCAAGCGCGGTACTCAGCGCCTCTCGCTTCGGCCTGGAATCGCTCTTCCATCGTCGCACGCACGATCGCCTCCAACGCTCCGAACATGGGTTGTTCTCCGGGCGCATTGGACGCCCAATAGCCGATTCTCGCCCGGGTATTAGATACTATTGTATGTCCGATAATCGGACGCCCAACACACTTATCTGCTGCGGCCCCCATTCGGGGGCCATGGAACTCCCGATGATGGAGTGCTGCCCGCCGCCCGCGTGCTGCGACATGCGCGGCTACCTCAGCTTCTCGATTCTCTACCTGCTCGGCAAGAAACCCATGTACGGTTCCCAGATCGCCACGGAGTTCACGAAGCGGCGCTTCGACCGGCCCACCCCGGGCACCCTGTACCCCGCACTCAAGGCCCTCGAGGAGGAGGGCCTCGTCCGCCGCGAAGGCGAGGGAAACAAGAAGGTCTACCACCTCACCCGGGAAGGCCGGACCGGCCTGCACGATGCGGCGCGCTACTTCGTGCAGGCGTACGCGGACATCGTGGACGACTACCGCGCGAAGCGGATCTGATCACAGGCGGAAGCCCGCGGCCAGGCGGCTGACCCACCATAAGCCGAACGCAGCGATGCCGCTGCAGTATGCCGCCAGGATGGCGATCTGGACGACGGAGCCCAGCCCCAAGGCGAACTGCACCGCGAGCAGGATTCCGCTCGCAGCGAAGCCGCCCACGTAGCCCGCGGCGACCGCGGAGAAGAGGATCGCGAGCATGGAGAAGGAGAACGCGGCGGGCTGCACCTTGAGGCGCGTCAAGCACGCCGTCGACACGAGGGCCGCGGAGACCGCGGCGGCGATGGGCACCGCGAGCTCGGAGACGGGCATGGGACCCGTGTACGTCGCCAGGTAGAACGCGACGAAGGCGAAGGCCACCGCGAGGCCAACGCCCACGAAGCTCATCATGAGACCGCGGAAGTAGGGCGCCGGGGACTTCGCGGCCGCGATGACGATCCAGAGGTTGTCCCGCTCGTAGTACGACCAGTTCAGCGCCAGGATGGCGACTAGGAACGTAAGCATCTGGGTCGCGAGGTAGGAGATGGGCGCCTGCCGGTTCGTGGGCTCCGCGTTCCCAATCTGGATTGGCAGGAGGGAGATGATTGCGAACAGGGCGATGAACACGATGCTGCCGTCCCGGACGATCCGAAGGAGATGGTAGCGGGCCATGTAGCCCGTGTCCGTGCCGCGGTCCGTGCGCACAGTGAGGCCCGTCGTGAACTTGCCGAACCCCGCGGTCATCCGCCGCTGCTGGGCCATCCGCGCCGCCATGTCCACCTGCCCGAACCCCGCGGAGAGGCTCGGGTGGATGCCATGGAAGATGTACGTGTCCGAGAAGGCGAGCCAGGCGCCCGCCACGGCGAGGAACGTGACCGAGGCAATCGCGAGCGCATCGACGCTCAGGGGCAAGCCCACCAGGACGTCGTAGCCCAGCGTGCCGAAGGCCGTCGTCGGCAACGGCAGGTCCTGGAAGTGGAGCGGGAAGGCGGGGTACGCCAGGGTCGCCGCGGGGAGCAGGGAGAGGACGAAGAAGAGGAGGGCAAAGGCCCGCACGTGGCCTTTGGGATAGCGGACTCCCAGGACCGTGACGATCTGGATGATCATGAGGACGAGGAGCGCGAAGGCGAAGAGGATCAGAAGGAGCGGGGCGACCGTCACGAGGGGCCGGCCGATGAAGGAGACCATGCCGAACGCCGCGACGACCGCGGCCAGGCCGCCCGCGCCGAAGAGGGAGACGAACTGGAAGAGGAGGTCCGAGAGGAGGTACTCCCGCGGCCGCAGGTCCGCGGTCATGAAGAAGTCGAACTCGGAGACGTGGGCCGTGACCCCGGAGAAGATGGAGTACACGAAGCCGAGGGCGAGGATCGCGCTCAGGGGGGCGCTCAGCGTGGAGATGGCCTGGGCCGCGGAGGCGTCCTTGATACCCGCCGCCAGGGCGACGCCAAGGCCGTAGCCCGAGGGCAGGAACAGGAGGATGAGGCCCAGGTACGCGAGAGGGCCCAGACGGCCGCGCAGGGTCGGCCCAAAGAAGAAGCGGATCTTGTACAGGAGGAGCGCGCCGACGCGGGTCATCCGGACCTCCGGCGGGCAAAAATGCCGCGGCGGCGGGGGCGCTCGGGCTCGGGCAGTCCGGCCTCCTCCGTGAGCTTGAGGAAAATCTCCTCGAGGGACTGCTGCTCCCCCGCGTGGGCCTGGGACCGCAGGCTGGCCAGGTCACCTGTGGCCACGTTCCGCCCATGGTGAATGATCGCCACGCGGCTGCAGAGGCGCTCCGCGGTGTCCAGCTGGTGCGTGGACACGAGGACGGTCCCCCCGGCCTTGGCCATGTCCACGAGCTGCTCCTTGAGCAGGTGCTGCCCCGCGGGGTCTATTCCAATCAGGGGCTCGTCCAGGATGAGGAACGTGGGGTGGTGGACCGTCGCCGCGGCGAAGGCGAGCTTGGCCTTCATCCCCTTGGACAGGGAGGCGATCGTCTCATCGGCCTTGCCCGCGAGCTCGTACATCCGCAGGAGCTCCGCGGTCCGCGGCGCGATCTCGGACCGCGGCAAGTTCCGCACGCGCCCGACGTAGCCGAGGAACTCCGTCGGCGTAAGGTACTCCGGGAGCGTCGGCGCCTCGGGCATGTAGCCGATCTTCGCCTTGTAGCGGATGGGGTCGCGGAGGATGTCCTCTCCGAGGAGGCGGACCTCGCCCGCGTCGGGCCGCAGGAGGCCCACGAGGATCTTGATCGTGGTCGTCTTGCCCGCGCCGTTCGGACCGATGAGGCCGAAGATCTCACCGGGGTAGGAAGCGAGGAAGAGGCCTTGGAGCGCGGGCGATCCGTCGTAGGCCTTCCAGAGGTTCTGGATGTTCAGGACGGGGTCCCCGCGGTACGTCGTGAAGCCGAAGGACATGGGATCGACCTAATGGAAGGCGCCCGCCCTTCTTGAATCGTGGGGTGGCCTGCCGCAGGCCTACCCGCAGAAGGGATTCACGCGGGCATCGTGGTTCTCGAGGCACGGGAGGCCACAGAACGTAAGCACCCGGCCGCCCTGCCACAGGCCCACATAGCCCTCGTCGAACGATAGGGGTTTGGCGCACGTGCGGCAAGCCCGCGGGTGGGGTGCAGCACCCATCCAAGGTGATCCGCAGCCGGGGCAATCCGTACCGCCGGCGAGCCCTTCGTTCAGGACGACCTCGACGCAGGGATAGGAGCAGACGGCCTTGGCCCCGCCTCGTGCAATCGCCAGAAGCGCGTGGCCGTCGTCGAGCGGCCTATCGCAGACCGCGCACGCCGTGAAGGCGAGGACCGTGGACGCCTTGCGGTCCGCGCCGCACACCACGCACTCCCGGGACCGCAGGACGTTCGCGAAGTAGATCGAGTCTTCCACGGGAGCGGCAACCCCGATGCTCCCGCTTGAATCCTCCGTGCGAGCAGTACGTACCGCCTCCGGTGTCGTAGGAGCGCACAAGCCCCGACTCGCAGTTCGAGGAGAGTACATCCTGTTCTACCGTCGGGATTTTATCCCCCTTCTCGCGGTACGCCCCTGGGGATGGTTTCGGGCCACGCCGCTGGGCGCGGCACGACCTGCGGGCTCGCGGGGTTCCTCCTAGTTACATTGCTCGCTCTGACCATACTCCCGACCGCAGGTTCGTGGGACTCCTCCCACGCGTTCGTGCCGTCCGTATGGGACGTGCCTGATGGAAGCGGTCCGGCGTCCGAAGGATACTCTATGGCTTCGGAGCCGGGTCCTGAGGCGGAATCGGGACAGGGGCCCCCTGCGGTCGAGGTCGACGGAAGCGATACCGACGCGGAGGCAGCGAGCGCAGAAGACCTCAGTGACGACGGGCCACCGCTCGCCAGTCCACCGCCCTTCGCCAACTTTGCACCCCTCACAATCCCCTTCGTTCTTGCCTCGGCTCGGATTCGGACGGAACAGATCCTGGAACACCCGACCCGGAAACGAATCTTCGAGGAAATCCGTCGGCGTCCGGGGATCCACTATCGGGAGCTCCTCCGGTCCCTGGGTATCTCGAACGGCACGCTCGCCTACCACCTGCGACAGCTGGAGAATGCGGGTTGCGTCCGATCGGCGCGGGCGCATGGTCGCAAGCTCCTGCGGACCCGCCAGGACGAGCTTGACGGAGAGGTCCTCCTCCTCACCGACCGGGACCGGGAGCTCCTCATCCTCCTCTCCGAGGCGCGGGCCTCCCGAATGGATGAGCTTGGCGTTCGGTGCGGGCTCAAGGCCTCTGGCGTCGAACATCACTTGCGCCGCCTCCGCGCTCTCGGCCTGGTGCAGACGAGCCGGGAGGGTCGCGCCCTGGTCTTCGCCTGCGTGCCTAATGCGGGAACTCCCAGGGTTTGTACCACAAATCATACTGCGACGTGACCGGATTCGGGGAGCCGCGCGGAGGGATTGAGACGCGGCTCACCCTGAGATCCGTGGCGATTGCTTGCGTCTTCGTCATGCTGGCCTTGGTCTTCCAAGCCCCGCAGGCGCGGGCGACGAATCCGACCACCCCGACAGATGCAAACGTGGCCCTGGCGAGCCGCGGCGCGACGGCCTCGGCCTCCTCCGAGACCGCGGGGTATGAGGCCTCGAAGGCCATCGACGGCAGCACGAGCACGGCGTGGATCTCCGCGGCGAACACGCCCACGTTCACCGTCACGTTCCCGAACAAGTACTACATCGTCGAGGTCCATGTCCACATGGCGAGCATCTCCGGGACGGACCCCATCGCCAGCGTGGCACAGCCGGACATCGACTTCTACTCGGACATGGAGGGCACGGGCGCGTGGACCCTCGTGAAGAGCGTCCGAGGGAACGCGAACCTGGACCTCGTGGTGTCGCTGGGCCCGACGACCACGGCGAAGCAGATCCAGGCGCGGTTCCTGACGCCGGTGACGCACACGCACGAGCAGACGACCCAGAAGACCGTGTGCGTGGAGTACGCCTACGACGAGTACACGGGCAAGCGCCTCGGATGCATCGCCTACGATACCGTGACGGTCACCACGACCTATACGGACACCCACCCACCCCAGGTCAAGGAGTTCGAGGCCTGGGGCAACGTGTACGACCGGGACGGGGACGGGCTGAGCAACGGCTACGAGGAGACGACGATCTACCGGCAAGACGCGGCGGTCACGGGGCTCCCCATGGCCATCCCGAACAACGGCACCGACGTGCTGGCCTTCTCCCTGGACCGGCCTCTGTGGGCCGGGGTCGCGACGAAGGCGTTCCTGGACCTCGAGGTCGATCACAGCAGCCCGGGCGACCTCGCCGTGGCCGTCGGCTCGTGGGACGGGACCGCGTGGCAGGACCGCCTGGTCTGGACGCCCGGGACCTACACCTACGGCAGCATCTGGGACACGGTGAGCATCACGACGACGTGGCAGTCGTACGACCCGTACTGCCGGCGGGTCTGGGACGATCTGTCGGGCACGTTCCGGTGCGAGACGTACTACCAGTGGACCACGCACACGGCGACGAACACGTACCCTAGCCGGGCCGTTGCCGCAGGAACGGGCGAGCGCCTCGTCCTGAGCTCGGACCTGGTCTCCTCGATCTACGTCACCGAACGCCTGGGGAACGCATGGCACGTGCGGATCGACCTCTCGGACGCGACGCTCGACGCCGTCGAGTCGGGGGCGGGGTTCCGGGCGCCGGCCCTGAGCGCGGCGGAGCTCCACACTCGTGGCGCGTGGCGGA
>CAZJIP010000121.1:0-6926 GCA_964546105.1 uncultured Methanomassiliicoccales archaeon | reverse complement strand
GTGAGGCGGCAGCCGTCAATGATGCTCCCGTGGTTCAGCTCGTCCGTGATGATCGCGTCGCCCTCGCCGACGAGCTGCGGGATCAGGCCTGCGTTCGTCGCGAAGCCGCTCATGTAGAACAGGGCCGCGTCGCGGTTCTTGAAGCCGGCGATTCGTCGCTCGAGTTCTTCGTGGAGGTCCATGGTCCCCGCGATGGGCCGCACGGAACCGCTGCCCGCCCCGTACGTCCGCGCCGCTTGGGCCGCGGCACGCTTGAGCTTCGGGTGGTTCGAGAGGTTGAGGTAGTTGTTGGAGCATAGCATGACGACGTCCTTGCCGCCCACGTTGCTGTGGGGCGCCGACGGCCCTTTCAGCGTGCGGATCTTCCAATCCAGCGACTGGGCTACCAACGCTTCGTATTCCTGGCGTAGGAATCCCGTCGGATCGCGCTTCATGGTCACGCCTCCACGTTGAACACGACCTTGCCGCACTGCCGCGAACGTACGGTCTCGAGCGCTTTCTCGTACTCGTCCAGCGGGAAGCGGTGGGTCACGAGGGGCTTCAGGTTCATGTGTTGGGACTTTAGGATCCCGCCCATCTGGTACCAGGTCTGGAACATCCGCCGGCCCGTGATTCCATACAAGGTGACGCCGCGCATGATCACGTCGTCGCTCAGGTTCAGTGTGACCGAATTGGAGTAGAGCCCCAGGAGGTGGACGCCGCCACCCGGCCGCACGACCTTGAGCGCCTGCTGGAGTGCGGGGGGCGCACCGCTGAACTCGAGGACCTCGTTCACGCCCTCGCCTTCGGTCAGCTCCAGTATGCGGTCCACCGTGGTCCCGTCCGATTCCAAGACTACGTCGGCCCCGAGCTTCTTCGCGAGCTTCTTCCGGTACTCGTTCTTGTACTCAATTGCGACGACCTGTGCGGGGGAGAGGGCCTTAGCGAGGGCCACGGCCATGAGCCCGATGGGGCCGAGACCGAAGATGGCGATGGATTTCCCCGGAACGTTCGCGTTCATGACCACTTGGGTCGCGTTCCCCAGGGGGTCCTGGATGGTGGCCACCTCAAGCGGCAGGGACGGATCGTTCTTGACTAGGTTCGCGGCGGGCACCGCGACGTACTCTGCGAAGGCGCCGTCCCGGTCGATGCCCATAATGCGCAGGTTGCGGCAGACGTGGGCCTGGCCCGTGCGGCACTCGTAACATCGGCCGCAGGCGATGTGGCCCTCGAAGCTCACGTAGTCCCCCTTGGCCACGGAGGTCACCTCGTCGCCCACGCGCTCCACCTCGCCCGCCATCTCGTGCCCCTGGATGAGCGGCGGATGGATCCGGTGCTGGGACCACTCGTCCCAGTCGAAGATGTGGAGGTCCGTGCCGCAGACGGAGGCGATTTTCACCCGGACCAACGCCTCCGTGCGGCCGATGGTGGGCCGCGGCACTCGCTTGACGTCCGTCGATCCCGGAGCCGGCCGGGTCTTCACCGCGGCGCGCATCGTGTCGGCCATGGAATCTCCTCGGAGCCCCGCACCCCGACGCGAAGACCGAGTATTTCAAACCTTTATCGGGTGCAGTTTCGTCGTCCGGTACCCGATGAGGACGAACAGGTATTCCTTCCTGCGGATTTCCTCGTCGAGCCGCTCGTCCCCTGTGTCCACGCGCAGGATCGGCGTCGCGGCGAGCTTGGCCGGCGTGGCCACGACGAGCAAGTTCCGCGTCCCGATTCGCCGCACGACCTCGGGGCTCACTTGGAGGTTTCCGCGGCCGAGGACGAAGCCTTGCGCCCCGATGGGACTCATGACCAGCTTGGCCTTGGGGTAGCGGTCCACGAGGGCCAGGATGCCCCGCTCGTCGAGGTCCGTAGCCACCGTCTTGCCGCCGACCGCGGCATCGATCCCGAGGAGCGTCTTCTCCAGCTTGAGACGCTTCGCCACGGACTCAAGCGTGGAGCCCGGGCCCAGGAGGAACAGCGTGTGGGGTTCTTCCTGGAAGAGGTCGCGGAAGTGCTCGGCCAGCTCGAGCCGCACGTCCTCCTCGCTCATCTCCGCGAACATGATCTTGTCCGCTTGGACCAGGTTGGGTTCCACGAGCGTGCGGGCACTCGCGTAGAGGCGGATGCGCCACTCCCCCATCCGATACGCCTCCTCATCCAGGTCCAGGATCTCCGCATCGCCGACCCGGAGCTCGCCGCGCAGGAACGCCGCGAGGGCCTCCGCGGCGGCCCGCGGATCCACGGCGAACACGCCGGAGTGCATCTTGACCCCGGAGGGAATGCCTAGGATGGGGATGGCTCCCTTCACGGTCTCCGCGACGTCCCGCGCGGTTCCGTCGCCGCCGCAGAAGAGGAGGAGCTGCGCCCGTGCCGCGACGGAGGCGGCTGCGGCGACCTTCGTGTCCTCCGCGCTCGTCGGCGATCCCGGCACATGCAGGATCTCGACATCGGCCGGAGGGACGCCCGCGGAATCGAGCGCGTCTCGGCCCATGGATCCCGCGCAGGTGAGCCAGTGGACGTCCAAGTTCGGTTCCTTTCGTTGGACCTTCAGGAATGCTTCGAGGAAATGGGCCATCCGCCCCGGTGCCACCGGCTCCGCGCCCGCGGCCCGCGCCCGATCGACCACGTCGTCCGTGCCCTTCAGCCCCACCCGGCCACCCATCCCGGCGATGGGGTTCACGATGAGGCCGATGCGGCTCACGGTCCGGAGAGAGGACCCGGCCTATTTCCCTCTTCCGCGCGCCTGCGAGACCGTCGCCAGGCGCGGGCCAGCTCCGCGGGCGGAGCGGCCGCGCGGAGATGCGCGAGGTAGCCCAGGGCCGCAAGCGGGAGGAGAGGCCACAGGGATGGGACGAGCGCGACGGAGGTCGCGAGTCCTGCAGCAATCCCGAGCTGGATTACCCGCAGCTCGCTCCGGGTGATCGAAGTAAGGCGCGAGAGGTCCGTCCTGGCGTGGACGACTGTGGACACTAGGGAGAGACCGGCTCCCAGCAGGAACGCGGGATGGACTGCGATCCCTAGCGCGCCGTAGATGGCCGTCGCAGCTGCGGAGAGACCCGTGGCGTACTGGCGGGACCGAGCCTGGCCGAGCAGGACCACGGTGGTCCGCTTGGGTGGGTCCGCCCTCGCATCCGACGGCGCATCCTGGTAGTGGTGGACCACGAGCATCGCCGTGCAAACGAGCGCGTGGGCGGAGAGCGCCGCTGTGGCCGTCCAAGAGAGTGTCTCCGTCTGGATGCCGTAGGCCCCGAGCCCGGCCAGGAGGACACCGGGGAAGCCGCCGAGCCATTCCCCGAGGAAGGGCCGGTAGGCCGTCGCCACGGGCGGCAGCGTGTAGGCGACGCCGAGCGCATAGCCTGCGAGAACCAGGAGGAGCAGCCAAGCGGCCCGGGCCATGGCGACGTATGTGCCTAGGACCGCGACGCCCGCGGTCGATGCGGCGAAGATGGCCCAGAGGTCCCGTTCCGTGAGGAGCCCGAGGTTCCGCACCTTGCTCCCCCCGGATAGGGCCCGCGGCCGCGCGTCCCGGTCCGTACCGCTCCTCCAGTCATAGATTTCGTTGACCGAGTGGGTGACCCAGCCTTGGACGAGGCCGGAGAGGGCCAAGGCCACTCCGAGGAGCCACGGATTGAACGTGCCCGTTTGCCAGGACGCGAGGGCGGTGCCCAGGACGACGGACGTGTAGGACCACAGGAGGACCGGGATGAGGCGGAACTCGAGGAACCAACCGAGGACCTTCCGATGGAATGAACGGAACTGTCCGATTTCGGGCAACCGAATGACTATTGCGATAGTAATATTAGAAAGTTCTGCGTTACGGGGTGGCGATGATTGCGCCGCAGGGGCAGGTGACGGTGCGGGCTTGGGGCGGACCGGTTCTCGATAAGCGGCTGTGGTTCCTCCTCGCGGGGACGCGGGGCGGTATCAACCGCGCGCGCATCCTACGATCCCTCCGCGAGCGGCCGCTGAACGCGAACGATCTGGCGAGCCGGCTCCACCTCGACTACAAGACGGTCCGCCACCACCTCGACGTGCTGCGGGAAAACGATTGCGTCATGACCCTGGGCAACGAGGGATACGGACTCCTGTACACCCTCTCTCCGCGCCTCCAACACCACTTCGATGACTTCGAGGAGATCTGGCGCCGGCTGGAGTACCACCCGGAGTTAGGCAAAGGACAAAATAGGCAGGGACCCATGGAAATTCCCCAGGGATAGGCTGGCCCTGGGTCTTTTCTGGCTCCTCAACATGGTCGTCGCCGCGGTCAGCGCGGCGTTCCTCACGGCCTTGCTCTACGTGTACTTCCGCAACCACAAGGCGATCCGGTCCCCGTTCACCCTCGGCCTCGTCTTCTTCGCCGCGCTCCTCCTCATCCAGAACCTAGGGTCCATCTACTTCGACTACATGATGGCCGACGCCGGGGAGGGGAGCCGGGTGGCCATCCCCATGCTCGCGCTGGACTCCGCGGAGCTCGTCGGGTTCGCGGCCCTCTTCTTCGTGACCTGGCGGTGAGCCGGGGAACGACGCGGTAATAAAGGTCGGGCGCTTAGCGGGGCGCGAGGCGCCGCGGTGCTGAACTACCGGCCCATGGGGAAGACCGAGCTCGAGGTCTCGGAGATCGGCTTCGGGGTCTGGACCCTGGTCTCGGGCCGGTGGGGCAGCTTCACGGAGGACGCCGCCGTCGATCTGCTCCGGAAGGCGTACGACGCGGGGATCAACTACTACGACGTCTCCCCGTTGGACGGTGCAGGCCTCGGGGAGCGGATCCTCGGGAAGGCGTTCGCGGACAAGCGGGAGCTCGTGGTCCTCTCTACGAAGGTGGGCCTGACGGATGGCCGGAAGGACTTCTCTCCCGCGGGCGTCCGCAAGTCCGTCGAGGAGAGCCTCGGGCGGCTGGGGACCACCTACATCGACGCCCTCCAGCTCCACTATCCGGATGCTGCGGCGGTCACCAATCCCGCGCTGTGGTCGACACTTGAGGACCTGCGCGCGGAGGGCAAGATCCGCTACTACGGGCTCGCCCTCGGACCCGGCCCGGTGGGCCTCGACGAGGCACGCGTCGCCATGCGCAAGTACGACCTCGCCCTCATCCAGGTTTACTACAACCTGCTCGAGCAGGAGGCCGGCCGCAAGTTCTTCCCTGTGGCCCTGGAGATCAAGCAGTCGATGACCGTGCGGGCGCCCCATGCGGGCGGGGTGCTCGAGGCCGATTCCGCGACCGCCGCGGTCCTCCCCTGCGATGGCGATCTGCAGGTCAAGGACCCTGCGTGGATCGAGACCGCGACGAAGCGCGCGTCGAGCCTCCGATGGATCCACGAGAGCAAGGGCATGACCATGGAGCAGGCCGCGCTCAAGTTCATCCTCTCCGAGGAGACCGTGGCCTCCGTGCTGCCCAACATCTATCGCGAGGACCAGCTGGCCACGTATGCTGCCGTCTCCGATTTCGAGAGTTTCTCCCAGTTCGAGCTCGGCGAGATTGCGGAGCAGTTCCGCCGCGGCTTCGGTGTGGCGTGAGGTCGCATGATCCTCGGCTACGTGGACGCGAGCGATAGGCTCTACGACATGGGGTTCGCCACGCTGAAGATGAAGATGCGCGTGGAGTCCGTCGGGGGCGCCGAGCACGTGCTCTTCTCGAAGGGCTCGGGCGAGGGTGAGGTCGTCTATCATGTCCTCGCCCGCGCGGATGTGACCGCCTCGCTGGCGGTGGACCACGACGGACGCCCGGTCCCGCTCCTCCGACCCGTGCCGGGACACGCCTACCTTCACGAAGCCGGCTTACTCTTCGTGGCGGCCCCGCCCCATCGCGACCCGGAGGAACCCGGTTTCTTCTTGGTCCAAGTGCGCGCGATGCCGAGCGCGGTCCGGTTCTTCTTCGAAGACCAAGGGGGCACCGAGGTCATCTCGGTACCGCGGGACGAGATCCTCCGCGTCTCACAGGACGCCCGCGCCGCGACGGTCTACGTGACCGCGGAGAGCGTGGCCCTCCCGAAGGAGAAGATTGCGTACGCCCTCGAGCTCGCCCCGGCAGAACGAGCGGCGCCTCTCCTGGGCGGTCTCCCGATGTCTTAGGGACCGCGACAAAAGCCTTAGGCCAAGCGCACAACTTGGCGCGGCGAGGTCGCTCATGTCGTACGACATCGGAAACCTGGGACTCGGAGGCGGCAAGAAGAAGCGAACCTGGCTCTACGTCGGCGTGGCCGCGGTGGTCATCGTCGTGGTCGTTGTCGCTCTGTTCCTGGCCAACGTGATTTAGGCCCGTGATTCCCCGAGTCGCCGGCTGCCCGCCGCCGTGTCCTCAACTCCGGTAATCACCGCTGATACGAACGACGATACCCTCAATGCCCCCGAATGGGAGGCCTTTCTCGAGTCCCTTATGAAGGTCCAGCTCGACCCCGCCTCGAAGCGGATCCTGTTCGCCATGCTCGCGAGCCCCAAGACGCCGACCGAGGTCAGCCGGATCTACGGCATCCCCGTGGCCCTCGTGTGGCAGAAAGTGAACCGGCTGCACGAGCTCGGGCTGCTGCGCGAAGTCTTCTCCTACGTGGACGCAGCGGGGACCCTGCGTCGGTACTTCGAGGCTATCCTGCCCGTGGACGAGTCCGAGGACGAGCAGGAACTCGTGGTCCAGACTTGAGGTCGTCCGAAACCCGGAGGCGGGCTCGTTCGACCAGGCGTCATCTCCAGATGGAGCGCGGAACCCTTATATACCGCCGGCCTTATCGTCCGGGCGTCAACTTTTGACACTTTTGGACACGGAAGTGTAGCAATGGCATCCCTATCCCGAGAAGTGGAGACCGGGACGACGACCCTCGGACTGGTCTGCAAGGACGGCGTGATCCTGGCGGCCGACCGCCGCGCCACGGCCGGATACCTGATCGCCCACAAGCGCACGCAGAAGGTCTACCGCCTGGACGACAACATCGGCCTTACGACCGCGGGCCTCGTCGGCGACCTGC
>CAZJIP010000120.1:0-6978 GCA_964546105.1 uncultured Methanomassiliicoccales archaeon | reverse complement strand
CCTGGAACCCGTGCTGGCCCATGATGTCCCAGATGAGCATGTCCATCTTCGCGGTGACGTTCTCCTTGGGGAACGGGATCTCAAGCTCCTTCTTGGTGACCTTGGTCCCGAGGGTGGTGAGATACTTGTCCTCGAACAAGTCGAGGACGTAGCGTCGGATCAGGGAGGTCTTGCCGACGCCGTTGTCGCCCACGAGGCAGATCTTCGACTTGAGGTTCTCTTGCTCCATCAACCCGCTCCTCGACGCCATCGCGAGGGCGATGCCCCGTCAACGCACCCCGCGCTTAAGGGTTCTTCTGTGGGCCGTGGGCGCTGGGCCCAAGGGTCACCTTCCGCGGCGCCGGCCCGTTCGAGGCCGAGGGCAGGCGGGCCAGGAGCCGCCGGGCGATGTCCTGGAGGGTGGCCTCCGGCACGGCCTCGCGGGCGATGAGGACGAGGAGGGCCTGGGGCTCGACCTTCTGGATCAGGATCCGGTTCCCGCCCGAGACGATGGAGACGACCTGCGGGGAGGGCGACCGGAGCGTCTCCAGCATCGTCTCGAGCGACCCGAGCGTGGTCGCGGCCATGATGGACACGACCTCCCAGGAGACGGGCGCGTGGGACCACGCCGCGAGCAGGCGGCCGTTCCGCTTGAGCAGCATGGCCGTGTCGACCTTGCCGTTCATCGCCGCGTCGGAGAAGAAGTCCGGGGGCAGGGCTCGAAGTGAATCCATCGCACGTCCGCTCTCCGTGGTGTCCCTGCATGTTGAAAAGGGAGCGGCCCTCGCTATCACGCGCGGCAATTAATCCCAAGGGAACAACCCCGGGATCGGGTCCCCGAGTGGCCCAGGGCGAGAAAGACCGTCCCTGATAATCGGGCGCGAGCCCTTACGTACGCGACCGAGCGTACGTTCCGACTGTCGCGAGGCCATGAGGACCATCAAGTCCCTCCTCGGCCCCAAGTCGCGGGCGCCCGAGACCATAGTGGACCCGAACCAAGGCAGCCACCGCATCCTCAACGAGTACATTCTCAACATGGCCGTCTCGTGCCTCGCGAACGGCGACGTGACGCCGCTGTACGAGCAGTACATGGAGGACCCGCGGCTTTCCGACGAGGACCGGGACGAACTGGCGCGCGCGTTCCTCCTCCTCCAGATGGCCTCCGTCACACCCGGGGAACCGGACGAATCGTCCGCCAAGTCCGGGTGATCCCGGGCCTCGCGAACCCCCGGGTTCAAAGGGATCGGCGTCGGTGATCTGACAAATGCGTCCGCCCTCGGAGGCCGATCCGACCCGCCGCTTCTCGGGCTTGCCCGCTACGTACGCGCGCTTCCGGCCCACGTTGCGGAGGCCGCGGTGGGATACGTCCTCGAGCGCTGCGGCCTCGGGCCGGGTTCCGTCCTCGTGGATGTGGGCTGCGGCACCGGGATCTCCTCCCGTCTCTTCGCGGCGCATGGCCTCCGCGTCATCGGCATCGAGCCCAACGACGAGGGCCGGGGGACGCCTCACGAGCCGGAGAGGGAGAGGATCCGCCGGTCCGTGACGATGCGGTCGAGCGCGTGGACGGTGACCACGGTCACGTTCCCCGAGGTCCCGTAGGAGAAGGGCACGCCCATTCCGCCCAGGGTCGTGTTGAACCAGGTTGCCCACGCCGCCGCGGCGGGAGACCTCAGGGTGATCGTCAGGCCGTCATACCAGTTCGCCCACTGACCGATCCGGCATTGCTCGAGCCGCACGGAATCCTCCGTCTGACGGGCCAGCCAGGCCTGCATCCGGTTGGCCGCCCTCTGGGATTCCGTAACGTTGATGGCGATGGAGAGGTCCGAGAGGGCCCGGTCGACGCTGAACTTCGCACCGTCAATGTTCCCCCGGGTCGCGTTCGCGTTTGCGAACGTGAGTTCGCTCTTGCCTGCGCGCAGGGGAGCGTTCACCGCGGCCGCGGCACCCGCGAGGGCCGCCCCCTGACTCGCCCAGTAGCTCACGCTCGCGGAGATGTTCCCCACCGCCGAGGCCTCGGCCCCCAAGCCCACCTGGGTGATTGACTGGTCCACAAGCTGACGCCCGAGGACGTTCGCCTGGACCACGCGGGTGTCGCTCCCGATGAACTGGAACGGGGCGCCCAGGATCGTGATCAGGGGGATCGTGAGCTCCCCGGCGCCGTCGCCGCGGGGCGTGTACTCCATGGGCAGGCCCTCGTACATGGTCGTCCCGTCGGCCTGGGCGAGCGCGATCCCGCCGGATTCGAAGCGCAGGGTCTGCCCGGGATACTGCGTGGCCTGCAGATCCAAAGAGAGGGCGCCGCCGTACGCCTCGGACACGAAGAGGTCCCCGCACTGCACGGAGCTCTGGTAGCGCATGCTGATTTCGTAGTAGATCCAGCGGATGGACGAGGCGTCGGGCGTCGGATAGTACGTCCCGCCCGTGATCGAGGCGATCTGGCCCAGGAGGGAGGCGTCCGCGGAACTGCTCAGGCCGATCGTGAAGATCGTGATGTTGTTCGCCTTGGCGATCCGGGCCTGTTGGATCGTGTACGAGTCCCCGCAGGGCGACGCGCTCCCGCCGCACTCGTTCTGGCCGTCCGTCAGCAGGATCTCGACCCAGGCCTTGCCCCTCTGCCCGTTCGCGATGAGCTCGTTGTTCCCCGTCTGGATCGCGAGGCCGATGTTCGTGCTGTCCGAGTCCGTGATCGTCCCCAAGTCGGCCTGCGGCACGGAGTAGTCCGGGACGCCGCACATGCCCGGGTAGTAGAGGTGGTGGACCGTCCCGCCGACGTTGGCCCGGGTCAGGTACGACCGGCCGTTGAAGGCGACAATCGCCACGCAGTCGGGCGGCGTCAGGCGGCCCACGTACTCCTGGGCGCCGAGGATCCGAAGGTTCTGCGGATCGTTCCAGGCCATGGAGCCCGAGTTGTCCATGAGGAGCACGACGTCCTGGTCGATCTTGGTCACACGGGCTTGGTGGAACGCGGGGACGAAGCTGAAGGAGAGGGTGAGCCCCGTCGTGTCGTTCCGCGAGTAGCTCAGGACGCCCGTGCTCGTCGACGCGAAGGGAGAGACCGCCGCGGTCCCGAGGGCGAAGGGGACGCTGAACGAAACTCCGGCGAGGACGGGTCCCGCGGCCATGGAACGGAAGAGCTCGAACTGCTGAAGGTCGTGCTTGGACGTCACCCATTCCGCGTTGTATTGCTGCGCGGGGACGGCGCCGATGATCGTGATTGAGATGATGATGAGCACCACGAGGAGGACGAACATCGTGGCCACCGCCGATGCCACGCCTTCCTCATCCTCGCGCCGGATGTGCCTCATCCGACGGGCGGCACGGGGACCCCGGGAGGATACGGCTTGCGCTCCGGATTTCATCCCTGATTGCCGAAGTTGCGAACACGCCAGAGTTAAGGTGGGCCGGGAGGGGAGAGGCTGGGTCGTGACGCTGCCTTCACCAGCGGATGCCGGGGAGGTCCAGGCTCGTCCGCATCCGGGGATCCGCCAAGAGGTCGCGCTCCGCGCGGTTCGTCTCGTACCCGCGGTCCGAGAACGGTCCGCAGTAGTGGTACAGGATGAACGGCGCGGTGATGAAGGAGACGAACCAAAGGGCGTTGTACCAGAGCCCCACAGGATTCCACATGGTCAGGCCCAGGGCCATGACGACGACCAAGGCGACCGTGCCCCGGCCCACGTGGAAGATTTCCCGCAGGGTCATGGGCGGCTCGTCCTTGGGTGTCACGGGGAACTTCCGCCGCGGGTCGACCAGGTACATGACCATGGCCCGGACCTCGTGAGGGAGCATGATGGTCCCGATCGCCTTGCTCAGGGTCCGCGCACGGTAGTACGTCCAGAACCCGAGGCGCACCTGGACGAGCTTGGCCACCGTGAATACGGAGGTGACCGCGGACAGGACGATGATGAAGCGGAACAGGTTAATGGACCAGATGTACTCGATTGGGGCCGTGAACAGGTTCTGGCCGAAGGCCAGGAACGCGCCGAGGCTCGAGATGCGGCCGAACACGGCGGCCACCATGGCGGCCATGATTGCGACGTAGGCGACGTGGTTCATGGGCGTCGTGTATAGGAAGACCTTCTTGTACCACGGGACGCGGGCGGGCGGGACGAAGGACCAGAATTCCATGGAGCCGCGGGTCCACTTGGTCTGCCGCCGCACGAAGCCGCGGACGTTCTCGGGCATGGCCTCCCAAGTGTGCAGGGGCACGAATACGGAACCGTAGCCTGCGGACGCGAGCCGGACCGCGGTCGCGAAGTCCTCCGAGACATAGTCCTCGACGAAGCCGCCGACTTCGAGCACGGGCCTCGTTCGGATCATCACGTTGTGCCCGTAGCAGAAGACCGCGCCGACGTACCCGGCGAGGCGCCGCTCCCACTCGTCCTGGCCTAGGCGCGTCGTCGGGGCCAGGGCCCGCGGAAAGGGTTTGTCCGTGTTCCAGATGTTGATCATGCCCTGGAAGATGGCCACGTGGGCGTTCTCCGGATGCTCCGCGTACTTCAGGGTCTCCGCGACCCAGTCCGGCGGCAGGACGGAGTCCGCGTCCAAGAGGACGAAGTAGTCGTACGCCGCGCCGTGGAGGGAGAGCCAGTGGTTGATGGCGCCCGCCTTGAACCCTTTGCGCTCCGCGCGGCGAAGAACTCGGAAGCTGCGGGACCGCGCCAGGTCGTCCACGATGGCCCGCTTGTACGGATCCGAGGAGTCGTCGAGCAGGAACAGGTCGACCGGGTACGTCTGGCGGATCGCGTTCACGCAGTCCGGGACCACGTCGTTCATCGTGGTATAGAGGATCGCGACGCGGGGCTGCCGCGCGATCGGGTCGAGGCGCGGCAGCGGGAAGGGCTTGACGAACAGCGAGACCACGCGCTTGGAGAAGACGATGGAGAAGCTGAACAGGAAGAAGACCATGAGGCCGAACTGCACGATGCTGATCCAGGATCGGAAGTTCACCGTGGTCGCCGCGAAGATGGAGACCGCGCCAATCCAGATCGCGAACACGAGGGCGAAGAACCGGTGCGCGAACCGGCGCTCCGCGATGACACGGCCTTCCTCGCTCACGTTTCCGTTCTCCGGAGTCGTCACCATGGCTCTCCCTTACTTATAAGCCTCATTGGACGCTTCTCGATGGGATAACACACCGGATGATGAAATACTATTTAGATAGTAATCCAGAATCCGGCCCGAATCTCATCTTCCGCAGAGCGCAGCGGGACGGCCTCACACGATTCGCTTTCGGAAGACGATGACCGCGAGGATCAGGAGGGCCGCGATCCAGACTACCATGGCGACAGGGCCGGTCCAGTCCGGGAGGCTCCCGCCCCCCGAGGTGCCGAAGAGGCCGACGAGGGACGCGGGCATGAACGTGGTCACGGTGAGCGTGTAGAGCTGGTTCGGGTTGAAGAGGGACGAGAAGGTCGCCAGGGCGTAGTAAGCCCGCGTCGCGGTCTCGATGCGGAACGCGGTCTGAATCGCCAGGACCACGAGGCTCCAGAGGAAGCTGAACACGAGCCACACGCCGATCGCGGCGAGGATCGTGGTCCCCGCGGAGCGCGCCAGCGTGGAGAAGATCTGCATGATCAGGACATAGATCGCGATGAGCCCGAGCGTGCCGATCACGAATGCGCTCGCGAACGTGGCGTCGGGCCACTGGCCCTCCGCCGTCGCGATGCCCACGATGGAGCCCACGAGCACGCCGAGCAGGGGGAGCCCGACGGAGAGGAACGAACCCAGGAACTTCCCTATCGCCACGCCGCTCCGCGTGGCGGGACGGGCTAGGAGGAGCTCCAGGCTCCCCTGGAGGCGCTCCTTGGCGACCGCGTCGTACGACATCGCGATGGCGATGATTGGGTAGAAGATGCTCATCAAGGAAACACCCAGGAAAAGGAGGAGCGCATCGGGGCCGCGGAACAACGGAAGGATCGCCAGCGGGTTCGTCTTCACGGGGATCGTTTGAGTATATGTCTCACCCCGTCCCGTCACCGTCAGTTCCCAATCACCATCCTGGAGCCTCGCGTGCAGGAAGCCCCGCGAATCCGTGGTGCCCAGAGAGCTGCCATTGATCGCAACATCTGCGCCGGCGACCGGAATCCCGTCCTTCCAGGTTGCTACTAGGCTGACGTCTCTGCGGGCACCGTCCCCGATCAAGTCGAACTGCTGGACCTGGACGGTCCAGTTCGATGCCGGCGGCAATCGAACGTCTGCGACTCGAGTCACGTTCACCACGCCGGCCGTGACATAGGCAATCCAGGAACCGCTCCCCAGACCGGTGAACGAGGCCCAGCCCGTGGCGTTCGTCGTCGCTTGAGCGTACTCGACAAAGGGCGCCCCTTGCACGGGGCTGCGATTGCCGAGAACCACCGTCTCGCCCGCGCGTGGCGTGCCCGCGTAGTCGCTGACCCAGGCCACCACGCCCCCCGTGGAACTGTTCGCTGGGTAGTAGGGTGCCGCCCAGAGAACGTACTCGGCCGTGACGGGCGGCCCGCCCGACGTGAGTCCACTGATCCCCAGGGCGGCGCCCACGACGAGGAGGAGCGCGAGGGCGCACATGATCCAGACCTTGAGCCCGCGCGCGTTCGCGCGCAGGTCGCGCGTCGCGACGATTAGCGAGCCGCGGAACCAGTCCCGCGGATCGAGGCTCACGGCGGCGCGCCTCCCGTCAGGGCGACGAAGGCGTCCTCCAGGGTGACCTCGGCGAGCTTGATGCCCATGACGGGCACGCCCAGCCCGACGAGGAAGGCGTTGACCGCGGCGCGGGCATCCTTGTCCATGGCCACGATGAGCCCCCAGTCCGTGCGCTGCACGTCCTTCACGTGGCTGATGTCCAGGAGGCCGCGCAGCGCGGCGTCGGGCACGTTGGGCGCCTCGACGAGGCAGCGCACGATCCCCGTGCCGCCGATCCGCGACTGGATCGCCTCCGTCGTGCCCACGGCCACGATCTTCCCGCGGTGGATCACGCCCACGTGGGTGCAGGTCTGGGCGACCTCGGAGAGGATGTGGGAGCTC
>CAZJIP010000119.1:0-7153 GCA_964546105.1 uncultured Methanomassiliicoccales archaeon | reverse complement strand
GACGCTCGGGGGGAGATTTGAACTCCCGAGGGCTTGCGCCCACGGCGTTGCTAGCGGTGAGCAAGGCCACCGACTCCAGCGCCGCGCCCTACCGAGCTAGGCGACCCGAGCATCGCCACGCTGCAGGCGCACGATTGGCTCGGCCGTAATAAAGGTATTCAAGCGCGGGCTTGTTCCAAAGCGGCGAACGCACGAGCCGCCTGGACCCGCTCGCTTCCTGGTGGATGGCTGTAGAGGAGCCACTTCTCCCACCGCTTCGGATGGGCGATACTCAAATTCTGATCGTGGA
This sequence comes from uncultured Methanomassiliicoccales archaeon, assembly GCA_964546105.1. Taxonomy (GTDB): domain Archaea; phylum Thermoplasmatota; class Thermoplasmata; order RBG-16-68-12; family RBG-16-68-12; genus RBG-16-68-12. Next base: position 6,864 of record CAZJIP010000119.1, on the reverse strand, counting down.
GCTTGACCATGGCCGCCGCGAACGCTTGCGGATTCTGGGTGATGTCGAGGGAAAAACGGTCTGCCCTCGATTCCCGCCGCCGCGACCACCACAGCTCCGGCGGTCCGAGCGCGGTCGAGACAATCCCCGCGTAGAGGACGAGCAAGGGAAGTCCCGCCATGTTCCCCAGGGACGGGACGCCGAACACACCGTAGGTCGACGCGTAGGCAAGCGCCGCCACGGACCACATGGCGAACGAGACGAGCGCGCCGACCGCCACGCCCTTCCAGGGATCGTGGAACCGCTGATGGCCGAATTCGTGGGCCAGGACGGACTCCGTCTCCTCGGGCGTGTACGCACGGAGCATGGTATCCGTCACGACGACGCGGCGCGTGCGGCCGAAGCCCATGACCGCGGCGTTCGTGCGCCGCGTCTTCGCGGAGGCCCCCATCTCGAACACGCCGAGGACCGGGACGCCCGCCTTGGCGGCCAGCGCCTCGAACCGGGAGCGGAGGGACGGATCTTGCAGCGGCTTGAACCGATAGAAGAGAGGCGCGATCAGCACCGGTCCGATGAACCCGAGGGCCAGGGTCACGAGGATGCCGAGCACCCAGGCCAGGAGCCACCACACAGCCGGGAAGGTCCCCAGGAGCCAGAGGAGCACGTCCCCGGTGACGACGACCGCGGCGAGCCCGAGCGCGAAGGACTTCAGCAAGTCCAGGACCCAGGAGCGGCGCGATTGGGTGGAGAGGCCGAAGGACCGCTCGAGCCAATAGCCACCCAGGTACGCGTAGGGCCATCCAAGGACGCTCCCGATCGTGTACAAGATGACCAGGAACAGGGAGGACGCCGCCCAGTCCGGGAGGGCTAGAGAAGTTACCCATGAGCCGAGGACCGTGGCTTGGCCCGTAAGGAGGACGCCCAGGTAGACGAGGAGTACGCCCGCGTGGGACCAGGAATACGCGCGCCGCTTTCGGCGAAGCTTCCGCGCGAGGTCCTGCCGCCCCTCGTCGAATCCCCAGGGGTTCGTCCCCATCGGGCTCACCGCCAGAGCTTCGGATAGGTCCCGGGTTCCATGAGGACTCGCGCGACGTCCGCCGCGACGCCGGATTTCGCGATCGTAATCTCGTCCGAGGTCATCATGGCCTTGGCCAGCGCAACGGCTTCGTCCTTCCCGGTGAAGACACCGACGATCTGGCCGCGCTTGATGTGCGGGGACAGCTTCGCGACGCCCGGCACGTGGACGTTCGCGCCGTGGCAAATCGCGTCGACGGCCGTGTCCTTGACCACAAGCTTCGGGAGATGCACGAGGAGCGACTCCATGGGCCGCAGGAGGTCGCGCAACGGAGCCTCGTCGTGGTCCTCCCGCCAGTAGGCGAGCGCGTCCCGGAACGCATTCAGCGGGTGGGCTTCGGATTCCGAGAACGAGGCGGTCCGGGTGCGACGGAGGTCGAGCATGTTCGCCCCGACCCCGAGCGCCTCGCCAATGTCTGCGCACAGCGTCCGGATGTAGGTGCCGGACTCGCATCGCACGCGGAAGAGCACGTTCCGGCCCGAAATCTCGAGAGGCTCCAGTTCCTCGACGTGCCGCACGCGCTGCTCGCGTCGCACGGCAGAGCGGACGGGAGGGATCTGATAGATGTCGCCCACGAAGCGTTCCATCATGGACCGGACGCGGCGCCCGTCGACGTCCTGGTGGAGCTGCATCACGCCGACGTACTCCTTGTCCCCCTCGAGGACCGCTTCGATCGCGCGCGTCGCATCGGCGAGGGCCACGGGAAGGACGCCGGTCACGTGGGGATCGAGCGTGCCGGAGTGGCCCGCCCTGGGCACACCGAACATGTCCCGCACCCAGGCGCTCACCTGGTGCGACGTGGGCCCTTGCGGCTTGTCGACCACGGCCACGCCGAGCCGGATGCGTTCCGCCAGCGTCCGCTGCTCGGGCCGCGTGCCGTGCTTCGACTCCGGGGTCTCGTGGAGGACCAGGAGTTCGCTCATTCCGCCACCTCATCCCACACGCGCTTCACGATCTGGTCCGGCGTCTCGTCGGAGGAGTCGATGACCAGATCGTACACGGAGGTGTCCGCGAGGTCGATGCCGTAGATGGCCTTGTACCGCCTCCGCTCGGAAGCCTCACGGTGGACGACCTCTCGCTCGGCCGTCTTCGGGTCCTGGGTCTCCCGACCCGCGATGCGCTTGGCACGCACGGACAGCGGGGCGTCGATGAGCACCTTGAGGCAGGGCACGCGGCGTTGCGCGAGGAGATGGGCTTGGATCCGCCCGTCGACGATCACATCGCGGCCCGCCGCATCCTGCCGCAGAATCTCCTCAAGGACGGCTCGGTCGAGGGAGCGGTCGATCTCGGGATCGGCCTCGGCAACCTTGCCGAAGGCGTCGAGGTCGAGGCCGCGGGCCTTCGCCAGCTCCCGGAACTTGGTTCCCGCCGAGACGAGGGCGTACGCATGCGCCTGGGCGAACCGCTCCGCGACCGTGGTCTTTCCGCTTCCCGGGGGACCCCCGATCGCGACGATCATCGCCGCGGCCTCAGCTCGGTTCGATCGCTTCGGGTTCCAGGGGAACGCCCATCGCGAGCAGCTTCTTCCGGAACCGGACGTACTTCAGGACCCGCGTGAGGATCTGGCCGATGGGAATTGCGAGGAGGGAGTAGAGGAGGATCCAGGAAGGGAAGAGGAACGGCACGTAGTTCACGTACACGTTCGGGGCCCAGGGGACCGCGAAGTACTGTCCCCCCGTGACGGCGAGGGTCGAGTTCACGAAGACGTTGAGCCACGCGAACAGGACGATGAACAGGAAGAACGTCCAGGCGAGCGGCTTCATCGAGTTGAGCTGGACGTCCATCTGGTCCTTCATGAAGCCCTCGCGGATCTTGTTGAGCTTGTTGACCTCAGCCCGGTTCCCCTTCCGCATGGCCTCCCGGAGGGTCTTCTGCCACGCGCTTGTGGTCTTCTGCATCCGGACCATCTTGATCCAGTCCGTGTAGTGGTCGCGGAGGATGGACGAGATGCCCGTAGTCATCGCGCCCGCGAGCAGGACCGTGATCACGGGGTACCGGCCGCCGAACCCGATCACGGGGGAGAGAACGATGCCCGCGATGGACCCGAATCCTTGAGCCAACGAGGGATCGAAGATCGCGACAATCGCGAGGAGGAACAGGAAGATCATCAGGAAGCGGGTGAGGCTGCCCTTGGCGGGGGTGAAGCCGGCTCGGGTGGGCGCCACGGGCTGCTTCCGCGCCTTGAGGACGGGCTTTGCTTCTTCCGTCGATGCGTCGTCGGCGACTGCGTCGGCGGAATCGTCCGCGACCTCGTCCAAGGTCTCGTCGGAAGCCTCCTCCGTATCCCGTTCGTCCGCCACGAACCTCGCCAATGGACCTGACGATATAAGGGTTTGCGGCGCGGCTAGGAGCGCAAACAAGGGAAACTAGGAAGTCAAGGCCGAGGCGTACTTTACTCGAAGCTTGCCCAGCACCTGAGCGGCCTCAAGGTCGGTGAGTCTCCCTGCCTTCAGGTCCTCCCAGAGCTTGACGACCTCAGCGGGCACTGAGGGCGTCTCGCGGGTCAGGGCCACGCCAAGGAGTTCGCAAGCGATCCACCTGACCAGGCCGCGGCCTGTCGCTCCAGAATCTCCTCGGGCTTGTGGTTGGTTCCATACCACCCAGCCATCCCGTTGGGCTCCAGGCTCATCGGGTCATGGCCTTGGTAGTAGGCGAGTTCCGCAACGTCCAGCCGCTTGCGGCCCTTGTCCTTGACCCAGTGCCTGAGTCGCCTCGGCGTCAGGTCAGATGTGATGCCGTGGTCGCTCTTGAAGGACGACCAGAGGTCCCGAATGGAGTTGTCCGTGTGGGGTTGCACTTGATTGCCGCGCCGATGCTTGCCAGTATTCGGGTCCCGCTCGAACTTGTGCAGCACGCGACCTGCCCGCCCAACCCGCACGAGGAAGTGAGCGTCCGGGTCCGTGCTCGGTGTCATCGTCCGCCACAGCGCCACGTCTTCGGCCACATCTGCCCACGCCGCCGCTACGAGGGGGGTCGCCCGCTTGAAGCCGATGAGGCGTGCCTCGTTCTCGTCCGCGGCGAACCCGACGAACCTGCCACGGTCGTCGAACCGCAGATGCCTCCAACGCAACGCCCCGAGTTGGTCCTCCGAGCCCGGCGGGGCGGCGAAAGACGTAAGCCGCGACGGTCTGTTGAGCTATTGCAATGGCCGAATCGACAGGCCGTTTGAGCGGTCAGGCGTCATCCCGAGTGCGGTGGGTCGCCCTCATCACGTTCGTCTTTGTCGGTGCGGCGATTCTCGCAGCGCAGACGGTTTTGTTCTGGGACGCCGCGTGGTGGCCTGTCGGAGACTACCTCTCGTTCGCTTTGGCGGCTCTCATCGTAGGTCAGAGTATGGTGTTCTGGATGACGCGGGAACGCACCGCACCGCCGCGTTCAAGAACACCTTGACGGCAAGCGTGCCGGTGTGTTCCTCCGTGTCCCCCGAGCCCGACGGCGGCCGGAAGGGCTATGCTAGGACCGGCAAATGATGCTCTCGACGACACCGGAAGGCCCGCAACCTAACCGGACCATGCGTCCGCGAAGGACGTTCGCGGAGGACGTTTTCGCGGTGGTCTCGCTCGCTGTCCTCATTGTGGCTTATGGACTCACGGAGCCCCTCGTATTGACGGCAGTCCTCTATGTTGCGGCGGCTACAGTAGCTACAGTCCTGCTCATCCTCCTGGTCATCACCAAGCGAAGAGTCCGGAATAATCTCTTCTTGTTCGCCCTGGCGTTGGCGGTGACACTGGAGGGTTTCTTTCTGCCGTTGGTCGTCGCCGTTGCCATCGCGACCGTTGCTGTCCCCATCATGGTCGCCGTTTTCTACTACCGCTGGAAGTGCGGTACCTAAACGGATTGCTCGGCGACGGCCAAGAAAGAGGTAAGGGGCCGGGCGTTGAGGCCCGGCATGAAGGGGACAGGAAGGGTAGCAGACGCTTCGCCGAGAGGTGTTTGCGCTCCCAGCGGGTTTCCAGATGAGGGTTTGCGGAGGCGCGTGGTAGAGATTAGTTCTCGTCCGACGCCGGGGCCGGCGTGCCGCCGCCGAGCGCCACCTGGATCTTCTCGCCGAGTTGGTCGTAGCGCTCGGAGAGGGACTTCTCCTGCTTTTGGATGGACTTCACACGGACCGTGAGCGTCTCCTTGTGGTCCTCGAGCTCCTTCTTCAGGCTCTCGCGGTCATCCTGGCGGACCAGGAGCATGCCGATGCTCTTGTAGACCTGGGTGTCCCCCGTGAGCTTGTTCAGCTCCTCGAGCGTGCCGTCGATCTCCCGAAGCTTCGCCTCGAGCTGCAGGCGCTGTTGCGCGAGCAGCTGGAGCTGCTGCTGGAGCTGCTGGTACTGGGCGATCTGGTTCTGCAACTGGGGCGATATCTCCTTCATGCTCATGGGCTCACCTCTCGTCGCACGCGAGCGGCCACGTCGGACCACCGCAGGTACGAGTTGACCGCCGCGCGCAGCGCGCCGGTATCCACCGCGTCGATCGTGATCGTGAGCCTCCGAGCGGATCCCGAGACGGAGACGCGGGCCCCGGGAACGTCCCGGCCCGCTTCAGGGGACAAGGCCTGCCGCACCACGGACGCCTCGGGTCCCTCCAGGATGATGGTGGCCCGCGGCATGGTCATCGAGCCTTGACGACCTTCTTGACGTTGGGCCGTTCTTTGTAGAAGATCTTGGACCCGCACCGCTCGCACTGGATGCCCACCGTGTTGATGTTCGTCCGGATGGGCTCGAGGCACTTCGCGCACTTGTACATGGTCAGGCCCCCTCCGCCCTGGCGGCCTTCGTCTCCTTCGCGGCCTTCGGCTCCTTGCTTTCTTCGGCGACCTTGGCCTCCTCGAGCTTCCGCTTGAAGGAGGTCGTGACCACGGGGCGGTAGGCGCCGCCGGCGAAGACGTGGCCGCAGTGGCGGCACTGCCACACGCCAGACGAGCGCCGGTGCACGGCCTGGGCCTGGCACTTGGGGCAGACGTGGCTCGCGCGCAGGCTTTCGTCGATCTCCTGCACGCGGCGGCGGATGCGGACACCGTAGCGCGGTCCGTAGCGGCCGACGACGCCAACCTGTCGAGTGCGACGCGCCATGAATGACCTCAGGACCGCTGCAACGCGGGGCGAATCTGACGTCCCACCCGCTGGGCCGTCTCGATGCACCGCTTGACCTCGTCGTAGGAGAAGCTTCCATTTAAGCCTTTTTGCATGGCCCGGATGTCCCCGTTCTCGTCCGTCGTCACGGTCAGGCGAGCGTCCGCCATCCGCTCCTCGTCCAGGTTCGGATCGAGGAGAATGAGGTCCTTGATCTTCGCGAACGTCACGCTGACGGGCCAGTGCTCCACGGGGAGCGGGAAGTCTTCCCCGACGCCCTGCGCCTTGGCGGGCACGACGGTCCCGGCCAGGGCCGCGACCGCGCCGTACGAGCCGACGTCGAACAGGTTCCCGTCGTAGTCGAGCACGTGGATGTCGATGAACATGACCCAGACCTTCTTCTTGGGCTCGATGCAGAGCTTCTCCACGTTGACCATCTTGGACTCGCGGATCCCGCGGTCGATGACGCGGGCAATCTCAATGGCCTCGGGTTTGGGCGGTCCGGCCTCGAAAGTCGGGCTGGCCATGGGGACCAGCTCGAGGCTCGTGGACAGGACGCCCGTGTCCGGCGTGTCGGGATACGGCTCGCCCGTGGACATCTTGATGCCCACGAGGACGTCCGAGTTGCCCAGCTTGGCTCGGGCGCTTCCCTCCGCCGTGCCGACGTAGGATCGCTGGTTCGAGAGCTTTCGAGGCTCGTCGAGTCCGCGCCCGTCGATCCGCTCGCCACGCTGCGCGAGGCGGTAGACG
>CAZJIP010000118.1:0-7179 GCA_964546105.1 uncultured Methanomassiliicoccales archaeon | reverse complement strand
ATTGGGGTACCTGCTGGCATCATGGTCTACATGCCTCCGAAACCCACCGGACTCCTGTCCGGGGCTCCAGTCTATGTTGGGACTTCTATATAAGTATTACGCGGACCAGGGACCCGCGTCCATGTGACTCCAGGGGCGCTCCAGCGACGGAGACCCGACGGACCCGTCACGGCCCGCTCGGCCCCGTCTCCTCCCCGCCGCGGTTCGTGCCTTTCGAACCGCGCCAGAGGAGACCCGCCACGAGCACGACCACGCCCACGAGCGACAATACGAGGAGCACCGGGGAGTAGCCGCGCACAACGATCAGGGCGACGCCGAGCACGCACAGGATGCACCCCCCACGATGAGTCGCAGCTTCATGAAGTTCATGTCGTCACCACCTCGCCCGCTCCTACCTCCACCTGGTGAGGATCTGTTCCCGGCTGAATGTGGCTCGAGCGAGGGGAAGGAGGAGCACATCGATCGCGGCTATGATGCCCGAGATGATGAGGAGGTTCGTGGTGTCGCCTAGGGAGATGAGGTTGATCTCGCCGGCCACGTAGATGCCTCCGAGGGGGAGCGCCAACATTGCGCCCAGCTGCTGGGCAATCCGCACGTCGCTCACCCGGGACGAGATGATCACGTTCCATTCGACGCTCATGATTGCCGCGATGGGGACCATGAGGAATAGGACGATCCCTTCGTTCCAATTGGGGAAGAAGAGGTAGCCAAGGGTGTCCCGGGTCACGAGGTCAATGAGGGCCATGAACAGTGTGGCACCCCCGAGGACGGCCACAATCGACGGTACGAAGGCGGCAATCCCCTTCCCGAGAAGAATCTCACCGTCCGTGGTCGGGGTGGCGAGGAGCGGTTCGAGGCACTTCTCGACCTTCTCCCCGACGATGCTGTACGAGGCCAGCGTGGTCGGGATGATGCCCGCGAGAATGAGGTAGAAGAAAGCGAAGGACGGCAGGAGGGTGCCGAGTGCCGTCGCGGACATCGCCTTCCCGCCATTGCGCCCGGCAACGACGATCACCGTCGGGAAGAGAATGGCAATGATGATGGGGACGATGACGAGCGAATAAAGGATGCTCCGCTTCCGTCGAAAAATCGCGAGGTCCTTGGACGCGACGACCCAGGCTTTCGAGAGTCTCATTATGCCCGCCTCACGAGTTTCAGGTAGGCATCCTCCAAGGTCGAGCCCACGACCACCATAGTCTGGATGCGGCCGCCTGCGCGGATAATCGCCTCGACCATGGTGGCGTTCTCCCGCTCAGGATTCGTGACTGCGATCGTTACCCGATTCCCGTCGACCTCGATGTTCCCTTGCGAAGCTTCCCTGAGCGCCGCGAGGACAGGATCGGTCACCTGTTCCAACTGAATCACGGTCTTCCGCCCGCCCACGGACCTCTCGAGCTCCTCCGGAGTGCCGATCGCCATGAGCCTAGTGTTCAGAATCGCGATCTTGTCGCAGACCCGCTGCGCCTCGTCGAGATTGTGCGTGTTGAGGAAGATCGTCCGCTTTTCCTTCTTGAGATCCAGAATGAAGTCCCGGACCGTCTTGGCCGACTCGGGGTCGAGGTTCGCGGTGGGCTCATCCATGAACAGCACCTGGGGGTCATGGACGAGGGCGCGAGCGATGGCGAGCTTCTGTTTCATCCCCTTGGAGAACGTGCCCGCGGCGACGTCTCGCTTCTCCCAGAGCCCAAGCATCTTGAGGAAGCGTTCGATGTTCTCCCCCCGCTGCGGTTGTGGGCATTCGTAGAACCTCCCGTAGAAGTCCAGATTCCGGTACGCGCTGAGGGTCTCGTACAACCCCACGTTGTCGGGCACGAGGCCGATGAGCTTCCGGATCTTGAGCGAGTCCGATCCGTCGCCGACTTCGTACCCGCCGATCCGAGCTGCCCCGCTGGTCTTGGGAATCAGGCAACAGAGCATCCGGACCGTCGTCGTCTTCCCCGCACCGTTGGGCCCCAGGAACCCGAAGACCTCGCCCTCGTCCACATGGAAGGTGACGCCATCGACCGCGGTCAGGTCGCCGAACTTCCTTGTGAGACCTTCCGCGTCAATCATCGTCGATGACCTCTGGAACGGCCGCAGGCCTGCGACGCCCTCGACGGCCTCGAGGCCGATTCGGGCACACTTGCCCGGGCGGTCGATGAGAGGAGTTTGGATATATCCGGGTTTTGTCGCGCCCGCGCGCGGAAACCCGGCCCGCAGCGCAAGGGGAAGCCGGTCTGGCCCCTCCGGCCACGGCCCCCGGTACGATAGTTCTATTAGGAGCAAGGAAGTAGCGCGTTCGATGAGCGCCCTCCTGGCCGACCTTGCGATGGCTGTCCAGGATGCCGTAGACCACATGCAGGGCGACCCCGCGGAGATCCTCGGCCGAGGGGCGGATGGTGCGCCCAGTTCGCGCCTTGATCGGGTAGCCGAGGCGGCAGTGCTCGAGCGCTTGGAGAAGGGAGGGGCCCGAGTCAACGTCCTGAGCGAGGAGGCGGGCTTCCTCGATCGCGGCGGCGACACGCTCCTCGTTCTGGACCCCGTGGACGGGACCCATAACGCCCTCCGAGGCGTGCCCGCGTTCTCCGTGTCCATCGCCCTCGGCCACGCGCGACTCTCTGACGTTGAGGAAGGGCTCGTGCGGGACTTGGTCAGCGGCGCGACATATCATGCCACAAAGGGACGAGGCGCGACGCTGAACGGAAAGCCGATCCACGCGAGGCGGTTCGACCCGAAGGATGCCCTCTTCAGCGTTTACCTCGGCACGAATGCGGAGGCCGACGCGTCACGCGTCGCAGCCAAGGCCCGAAGGGTCCGGAACCTCGGAGCCGCATCGCTCGACCTCTGCCTCGTCGCGCGCGGTGCGGCGGACGTCTACTACCTGCACAGCCGCGAGGAGCGGCTCAAGCTGCGCGCCTGCGACATCGCCGCGGGCGCCCTGATCGTCCGCGAGGCCGGAGGACTCGTCCTCGACCTAGGCGGGCGCGACCTCGACATTCCCCTCACCGTCGACGCGCACACGGACCTCGTGGCCGTCGGCGACCGCAAGGCCTGGGAGGCCATCCAATGAAGTTCGGCATCACGGCAAACCCCCGCATCACGGATTCCCTCGACGCGACCAAGCGCATCCTCCGATTCCTGGAGCCGAAGCACGAGGTCTCCCTGGAGACGGAGATCGCGAAGGACCTAGGCCGCAAGGGCGTCCCCCTGGCTCACATGAAGCCCGACGTGATCCTGGCCGTCGGCGGCGACGGCACAATCCTGCGGGCCCTCCAGCTCGCGGACGCGCCCATCCTCGGGATCAACTCGGGCTCCCTCGGCTTCCTGTCGGAGGTCTACGCGAACGAGGTGGAGACCTTCCTGGCCCGCGTGGTCCGGAAAGACCACAATATCGAGGAGCGCCTGCGCCTCCAAGTCACCGTGGATGGCAAGCGGTTCTTCGACTGCCTGAACGAGGCCGTGGTCCACACGGCCCAGGTCGCGAAGATCCGCCACTTCGATGTTCACCTTGATGGTGCGCCGGTGACCCAGGTCCGCGCGGACGCCATGATCCTCGCGACGCCCACGGGATCCACATCGTATTCCATGTCGGTCGGCGGCCCCATCGTCGATCCGCGCGTCGACGCAATCATCCTCACCGCGATCGCGCCGTTCAAGCCCTCGTGCCGTCCGCACGTCTTCCCCGCGTCCAGCCAGATCTCCGTGAAGCTCGTGAAGCCGAAGGAGTGCGTCCTGGTCATGGACGGGCAGCACGAGATGCCGCTGAAAGGGAGCGAGGAGATCCTCGTCACGCGCTCGGACCGCCCCGCGCGCTTCATCCGCTTCCGGGATGACTTCTACAAGCGGTTCGAGGAGAAGATCTCGCGGCAGTGAGGCACTATGGCGAAACGACCCGAGGCAATCACGCGCAAGCTGCTGCGGATGATTCTCGAGGCGTCGCGGGACATGTACCCGAACGAGTTCGGCGCGTTCCTGCGCGCCGAGGAGGGCGTGCTCGTCGAGCTCGTCATGATCCCGGGCACCGTGAGCGGGCGGCGGCACGCGATCTTCCAGACCTGGATGCTCCCCCCGAACATGAACGTGGTCGGCACGGTCCACTCCCACCCGAGCGGGAACTTCCATCCGTCGGGCGAGGACCGCCTCCTGTTCAGCAACTTCAGCGGACTCCACATCATCACGGGCTACCCGTACACGGAGGCCACGTGGGCCGCGTGGACCAACAAGGGCGAGCAGGTGCCGCTCAGGATCGAGCCCTAGCCCTGGCGCCCTTGACCACGTCCCGGTACACCTGGATGACTTGGTCCGTCACGGTCTCCGTCGTGAACGAGGCGAGGACCTTCTCCCGCCCGCGGCGTCCCATCTCCTGCCGCAGCGCGGGGTCGTCGACGAGCCGGCGAATCTTGTCCGCCAGGTCCTGGGGGTTCACCGGGTCCGCGAGGAGACCCTCGCGGCCGTCCTCGATCACCTCGCGCACGCCCGGTATATCCGCGACGACCACGGGCTTGCCCGTCGCCATGGCCTCCAGGGCCACGATGCCGAAGGCCTCGAGGCGGGAGACGCTGGGGAGGACGAAGAGGTCGCAGGCCGCGTAGACCTTGGGAAGGTGATCCTGGGACACGCGGCCGAGGAACCGCACGCGGTCGGCGACCCCGAGCCGCGCCGCGAGGCGCTCCATGGATTCCAGGTGGGTGCCCTCGCCCGCGATGAGGAACTGCACACCGGCCACGTAGCGCGAGGCCTCGATGAAGTGCTCGATCCCCTTGTGGGCTACGATGCGGCCGACGAGGAGGGCCACGGGGCGGTCCGCGGGGATTTTGAGCCTCTGGCGCACCGCCGCGCCGTCGATGGCGGGGTCGAAGCGGTGGACGTCCACCGCGTTGGGGATCACGACCGGGTTGTGCCGCCACACCGTGCGACTCGTGGCCGCGTACGTCCGCGTGGTGACGATGACCCGGGCGGCACGGCGCAGGGTCGACGCCCCGAGGCTGCGGCGATACAGGGTTTCGATCAGGGATCCCAGGGGCGACGGAATCTCCACGTCGCAGTGGTAAGTGACGACGAGCGGCACGCCCCGTGTCTCGCAGGCATCCGCGGCGTAGTGCGCGCTCAGGGGCGGCGGCAGATGAGCGTGGACCACGTCCGCGGGCAGACCGCGCAGGACGCCCCGCATCCGGGGAGCGATGGGCGTGCGCATGGCTACCATCCGCGGTTTCACGCGGAGGACATCGAACCCGTCGAAGGTCTCTCGCTCCGGCGCGGACGACGTGTGCCGCGCCGTGACCACGGTCACCTCGTGCCCGCGGGCCGCGAGCTCACGGGACAGGCTGTGCACGTGGCTCTCCACGCCCCCGAGGTGGGGGTAGAACCACGGGGAGACCTGGACGATGCGCAGGGGCCCACCTCAGAAGACCCGGCTGTGGGGCGCGATATTCCCGCGCACGGACGCGCCGGGCCCGATGAACGTGCCCTCGCCGACGATGGTGCCCGCGTCGATGGACGCGTTGATGCCCACCTTCACGTCGTCCCCCATGATCACGCCGAGCTTGCGCAGGCCCGTGTCCACCTCGGCGCCGCGGAACATGACGCGGATGTTCGCTTCGTCCAGGCGCAGGTTGGCCACCTTGGTCCCCGCGCCCAGGTTGCACCGCTCGCCCAGGACGCTGTCCCCCACGTAGTTCTGGTGGGGGACGTGGGTCTCGGCCATGAGGATGCTGTTCTTCACCTCGCAGGCGTTGCCGACCTTCGCCCGCGGCCCGATGGACGTGGATGGGCGGATGTAGCAGTTGGGGCCGATCTCGGCTCCCGCGCCGACGATCGTGGGGCCCTCGATGTGGGAGCCCGGCCGCACATGGGCGCCCTCATCGACGAGGACCTCGCCGACGAGGCTCGCCCCCGCGTCGACGGTCCCATGGACCGCCCCCTTGAGCGGCTTGAGCAATGCGGCATTCGCCCGCAGGAGGTCCCACGGCCTCCCGACGTCGAGCCACTCCCCGGGGAGGCGGAACCCGTGCACATCCCGCTTCGCGATGAGCGTTCGGATCGTGTCCGTGATTTCGTACTCGCCGCGCGGCGACTTCGGGGTGGCGTCGATGAGGGGGAAGATGTCCGCATCGAAGACGTAGATCCCTGCGTTGATGAGCCGCGACTTGGGCGAGCGCGGTTTCTCCTCGAGGCCCGTGACCCGGCCATCGTCCATCTCCACGACGCCGAAGGGCCGCGGGTCCGCCACCTCGGCGAGGGCCATCACGGGGCCGGCGGCCTTCCGGTGGTAGGCCACGAGGCCTTGGAGCGCCTCGCCCGACACGACCACGTCGCCGTTGATGCTGAGGAAGGGTCCGTCGACGTGGCTACGGAGCCGGCCGATTGCGTGCGCCGTGCCGAGCCGCTCCGTCTGCTCCTCGTAGTCGATCGCGAGTCCGATGGCTTCGCCGCGGCCGAAGCGCTCCCGGATGCGGTGGCCCTGCCACCCCACGAGGACGGTCACGTCGCGGACGCCGGTGGAGCGGATGGCCTCCAAGGTATGGAGCAGGAACGGCTTCCCCGCGACGGGGAGGAGAGGTTTCGGAAGGTTCGCGGTCAGGGGCCGCATCCGCGTGCCTTCGCCGGCCGCGAGAATGACCGCCTTCATGTGGCCGCGCCCTGCGCGCTCGATAGGACCGTGGCGTATATCGCCTTTGCCCTGGCCTCGTCCCGCGACTCGGCGAGCAAGCGGATCTTGGGCTCCGTCCCGGAGAAGCGCACGAGAGCCCAGCCGTCCTCCCAGGCGAGCCGCCATCCGTCCACGCGGCTCAAATCGGCTCCGAGACCGCGAAGCGCAATGTCCAGCTTCGCCTCGACATCGGACCGCTTCGAGGCCGGGTACGCGAGCGCGCCGCGGATCATGGGGTAGCGGGGGATCGCGCGGACCTCCGACGAGAGCGATCCTTCGGCGGCCATCTTCACGAGCCGCGCAGCGGCGTAGACGCCGTCCGGGCAGAGGGTGGCCTTGGGGAAGATCCAGGTGCCCGAGGGCTCGCCGCCGAAATCCGCGCCGCGGCGCTTCAACTCTCCCGCCACGTACACGTCGCCCACGCGGGTGCGGTACACCTTGGCCCCCGGGAGGAGATCCTCGAGGACCATGGACGCGTCCACGGGGACGACCAAAGCGGTCTTCACCTCCCGCTTCGCGAAAAGCGCGAGGAGAGTGTCGCCGCCCAGGAA
>CAZJIP010000117.1:0-7301 GCA_964546105.1 uncultured Methanomassiliicoccales archaeon | reverse complement strand
CTCGTCTACAAGGGGGCCATCGAGGCGAACTCATGAATACTTTTGACACAAGGCACGGCGATAGTTTCACACACCTCCCCGTCTTACCCTATTATGTATGGCCAAGGATGCTAAGCAAGGTGACAAGGTGGCCACCTCAGCGAAGACGGTGGAAGACCTCAATGGCGTGGGCCCCGCCACGGCGGAGAAGCTGCGGGAGGCCGGTTATTCCGACCTGATGAGCCTCGCAGTCGCGACCCCGGACGCGTTGGCGGACGCCACGGAGATTGGAACCAACGTGGCGCAAAAGATCATCGCCGCCGCGCGTGAAGCGGTCGATGTCGGCGGCTTCGAGACGGGCGACGTCATCCTCGAGCGGCGGAAGAGCGTCGCCAAGCTGACGACCTGCTCGAAGGCCTTCGACGAGCTCCTCGGCGGCGGGCTCGAGACTCAGGCGATCACGGAATGCTTTGGCGAATTTGGCAGTGGAAAATGCACGTCATTCCGTAGCATGGTCCTTTACTTCAACGATTCTCATCCTCACCTGGAGCCAATCGGTGAGGTCTACGCGAAGTACGCCGCCATTCATGGGGAGGAGCCCTTCGAGAATGGATTTGTGGTACGCGGCGTTCCGGTCCAGGTCCTCGGCCTTCCCTCGTCGGGGTTCGCACGGACTCCGGCAAGTGCGCTCTATCGAGAACGAGCATCTCACATTCTGCGTGTTCGCACCTCTCGCGGAGCGGAGTTCGAGGTGACCCCTGCGCATCGCTTCCTGACGGTCACCGCTGATGGTGTGCAATGGGTTCCTGCATCGAGACTCTCGGTGGGAGACCCCGTAGCGGGACCGAAGGGATTGCCTGGTACGGCGGAGGTCTCGCCCGATTCCGTGTCTGCAGACGACGCCTACTTCATCGGCCTCTATGTCGCGGAGGGATCTGGGCGCTTCCTCTGCAACACTGACGGCCGAATCATCGGGTGGATCAAGCACTATATCGAGAGACGCTTTGCCTACTCACCCCGGGTGCGTCGGCACAGCTCGCGTTCCAATGTTCGGGTGGTCTTGTTCAGGGCTCCCACAATCGAATTCCTCGGCGAATTGGCCCAGGCAAAGTCCGGGACTAAACGTGTCCCTCCTGCCATTCTTACTGCACCGGAGGATGTCGTGAGACATTTCCTCGCAGGCTATTGGGATGGAGATGGATCTGTCGACGCAACCATCCACGCCACGACGAAGAGCGAGGGCTTGGCCACCGACCTCGCCTATCTATTCGGTCGTCTCGGCGTCCGTATTACTCGGTCAACCCGCAGCCAAGGGGGCACCACATACTATGTCGTCCACATCGTGGGCTTTGATCGTGACGGTCTCGAATTGCCTACGCTCACGAAGAGGTTCTCCCCGCCGCGGACGAACAACTCCGCGCACGGCTATCCGACCAAGATTCCACAGTTCTTGGCCGGCGTTTACCGGAAGACGCTCGGCGGCAACACGGGACGGCGTTCTAAGGCCGTTGGGCGGGCTCACAACGACGTCGACGCCTTCTACCACGTCCTGACCCGCTCGAGCTACGCGGGGAAGACCATCAACGAAGTCACCTTCCGCCGGATTGTGGCCGAGTTCCTCGATGGATATCAACGGTTGGAGAAAGCCTCCGAACTCGCTGGCCGGCTTGACTCGCTCTCCTCTGAGGAGTTCAAGGAGCTCGTGACCCTCCTTCCCTTCCCGTTCAGCGAGGTGACAGGGCACCTCGGCCTCTCCAAGCCGGCCGCGAACAACTACCTGTTCCGGGGTCTGCCCAAAGACCCGGCGCGCCTTGCCGCCTTGCGAGAGACCCTCCAGCACCTCCTCCGGGAGCGAATCCGGGCCATGGAGCTCGCCCTGCCGCAGATCCGGAACATCCACGCCTTGGCCTGGGACGAGATCGTTTCCATCGAGGAGGAGCCATACAACGACTACGTGTACGACTTCGTCGTCCCAGACGGGCACGCGTTCGTCGGCGGCGCCGTGCCAACGTTCATGCACAACAGCCAGCTGGCCCACCAGCTCGCGGTGAACGTGACCCGCGGCGAGGACGAGGGCGGCCTGGACGGCGACACGGTCTGGATCGACACGGAGTCCACGTTCCGCCCGGAGCGCGTCCGCCAGATGGCGGAAGCCCTCGAGCTGGATCCGGAGGTCATCCTGAAGCGCATCCACGTGGCGCGGGCGTTCAACAGCCACCACCAGATGCTCCTCATGGAGAAGGCGAACGAGATGACGAAGGACTTCCCCGTCCGCTTGGTCGTCATCGACTCCCTCACGGCCCATTTCCGTGCAGAATATATCGGCCGCGGCGTGCTCGCGGAGCGGCAGCAGCTCTTGAACAAGCACATCCACGAGCTCATGCGCTTCGGGGACGTGCACAATGCCGCGATCTACGTGACGAACCAGGTGTCGGCGAAGCCGGATGCGTTCTTCGGCGACCCCACGCGGCCGATCGGCGGCCACATCGTCGGGCACAGCGCCACGTTCCGCGTGTACCTCCGCAAGTCCAAGGGAGGGAAACGGATCGCGCGGCTCATCGACTCGCCGAACCTGCCCGAGGCCGAGGCCGTTTTCACGGTCTCCGAGGAAGGCATCCGCGACTGAGCGAGTGCGTGTCACAACGTGTCGGGACAGGTTGAAGTAGCGTCCTGCCCGTGTACGGCACGTGGACGCGGGGCTCCTCCTCATTCCCGGCCCGGTCCCTCTCCATCCGCGCGTCCAAGAGGAACTCGCGAAGCCCGCGTTGCCGCACTACGGCGACGCGTGGATCCGGGCATTCGCCGAGACGCAGGACCTGATGCGTTTCGTCTGGGAGGCTCCGCGGGGGAAGGTCTTCCCGGTCCTGGGACCGGGACACGCAGGGCTCGAGTCCCTCGCCTTCACCTTCCTGCGGCCGCGGGACCGCGTCGTGGTCCTCGACAACGGCTTCTTCGGGCAACGGGTGGCCGAGGTCCTCGCGGCGCACCGGGTCCGGGTGGACGTCGTCGCCACGGACTGGGGTTCGGGCCTCGATGTCGCGAAGCTCAAGGAGGCGCTGAGGAAGCCCGCGAAGGCAGTTGCGTTCATCCACAACGAGACGTCCACGGGGGTCACGAACCCCATGGAAGAGGTCGTCGAGCTGGCCCACGCGAAGGACGCCTTCGTCCTCGTGGACGCGGTCTCCTCCCTCGGTGGCATCCCGTTCCCCGGCGAGAAGCTCGGCATCGACGCGGCGTTCAGCGCGAGCCAGAAGTGCCTTGCCGCGCCGGCTGGGGTGTCCCCCGTGCTCGTCTCGCCGTCCCTTTGGGAGGCATCGGACCCGAAGTCCGTGGATGGATGGTACCTCAACCTCCACACGTGGGACAAGTACCAGCGGGAGTGGGGCGACTGGCACCCGACGCCCACGACGATCTCCTCGAACCTGTTCTACGCGGTCCACCGCGCTCTCGTGCTCGTGAAGGAAGAGGGCCTGGAGCCGCGCTTCGCCCGCCATGCCCGCGCTGCGTCCCGCCTCCGCGACGGCCTCGGGGAGCTCGGTTTCGAACCCGTGGCCTCGCCCGACCTATGCTCGCCCACGGTCACGTGCGTGCGGCCGCCTGCCGGGGTCGACGCCGCGGCGCTCGTGCGGGGCCTCGAGGAGAAGCACAATATCTTCATCTCCGGCGGCCTCGGCCCCCTGCGCGGCAAGACAATCCGGATGGGGACCATGGGCACCCAGGCGGAGCCCGAGGTCGTCGACCGGCTCCTCGAGGCGATGAAGACCTTGGTCTGACGGTCAGGCGTCGGGCAGGTACGTGTCCAGCCACGCCAGGGTGCGCTCGTAGAGCCGAATCTGGTTCGAGGTCTTGCGGGGCACGTGTCCTTCGTCAGGGAACTCGAGGTAATCGACGGTCTTCCCCGCGGCCTTCATGTCCTCGACCATCTTCCGCGCCTCCGTGACCGGGCAGCGCGGATCGTGCGCCCCGCCCGTGAACAGCACGGGCACGCGGATACGGTCCAGGTAGAAGATCGGGGAATACTTCCGGAACCGATCCGCGTCCGTCTCCGCGGTGCCCATCTTGGCGTGGTCGTACATCTGGAGGTTGCCCCGCTCGTTCTTCGTGGCGGTGAACCAGTTGAAGTAGCCCACGATGCTCACGCCGACGGTCCAGAGGTCCGGCGCCTGCTCGAGGCAGTGCGCCACGCTGTACCCGCCGTAGCTCACGCCCACGATGCCTAGCCGCCCGGGGTGGCAGTGCTTCTTCGCGAGGAGCCAGCGTCCGCCCTCGATGATGTCCTTCATGTCCCCGCCACCCAGGTCGTGGTCGCTGATCCGCCGCCAGGCCCTGCCGTAGCCGGTACCCCCTCGGTAGTTCGGCGCCAGGACCGTGTACCCCTGGCTCACAAGGAACTGGTAGCCCGCATCCCACTCGTTCAGGACCTGGGCCTCCGGGCCTCCGTGGGGGTCGACGATGGCCGCCTGGCGGGACCGCGAGCCCGGCGGCAGGAACAGCCACGCGGGGATCCGACGGCCGTCGAAGGAGGGATACCGCACGAGCTTCCCCATGGCCATCTCCTGGCGTGGGAGCTTCGTCGCGGTCCCCGACACGATACGGGTGGCCCGTGACCCATGTTGGTGGACGAGCTCGTAGGGTTTGAGGAAGGTGGAGTGCTCGTAGAACAAGCCGTCGGAGTCTGGATCCCAGACGGGCCGCGCCGCGGTGCCTTCCGCGGGGGAGTGGGTCCGGGCGCCGCGTCCCGCGGCCCCGACGCTCCGCAGCTGCACGTTGCCATCGTGGTTCTCCAGGTACGCGATGCGTTTCCCATCGGGGGACCAAAGGGGAAGGCTCTTGTCCCAGCGGTTCTGCGCGGGCCACCGGACCAGCCGGGTGCCAAGATCGATGACTCCGATGTCCATGTGGTCATGGACGTTGGACACGAAAGCGAGTTGACTCCCATCAGGAGACCATGGGGCCGGTCGTCCCACGTCCGCGGAGAGGTAGCTCTCCGAATCCGGGAGGTTGGTCAGCCGCTCCATGCGCCCGTCCAGCTCCACGAGGCCGATCCAGTCCCCGATGCCGAAGCCCGCGGAGAACGCTAGGGAGCGTCCGTCGGGTCTCCAGGCGATGTCGTTCACGATGTCGTCCACATGGGTGAGCTGCCTGGCTTCGCCTCCCCCCACGTCCATGACGAACACGTTCTCGCGGTCCCGGTCGCGGTTCGAGATGAAGGCGATCTTCGTGCCATCCGGGGACCATCGCGGGTTGGCGCTGTCCGCGGGCGTGTCCGTGAGCTTGCGGGCCGCACCGCCCGTCGTCGGCACGAGGGAGATGTTGAAGTTCTCGTCGCCCTCGAAGTCCGACTGCACCGCAACCCATCGTCCGTCCGGGGAGAATTCCGGGTTCAATACGGACTGGTCCGACTTGACGAGGACGCGCTCCCGTTTCGCCTTCAGATCCCGGAGGTAGACCGTCCACTGCTCGCCCTTGTTCGCGGAGTACGCGATCTGCCGCCCGTCCGGGGATACATCGAAGTTGCCGAGCTGCCAGATCTTGTGCAGGAAGCGTCGCGGCGAGAAGGTGACCTTGCGACCCATGGGCCCACCCAACGCCTCGGAGAACCGTTGCGGGGATAAAAGCCATCTCGGCGGCCCGCATTGGGCCCGCCATGGCCGTGAACGTGGCGACCCTGCCGATCACCGTGGGCGTGGGCGCCTTCCTGGAGCACGAGGGCCGCCTCCTCGTCGTGAAGCGCACGTACGGCTCGATCAAGGGCCTTTGGTCCATCCCCTCGGGCTACGTGGAACCCCACGAGTCCGTCCTGATGACCCTGGAGCGCGAGGTCCGGGAGGAGACGGGAATCGCGGGGCGCGCGGGCGCCCTCCTCGGCGTGAGGAACCGGGTTTCTGCGGACGTCAACGACACCTTCCTCATCTTCCGCATGGAGTACGTATCCGGGGAGCCGCGGGCCGATGCCCAAGAGGTGAGCGCGGCCGCGTTCGTCCCGCTCGACGAGCTCATGATATCGCCCGAGTCGGCGCCGTTCACACGGGCCGCGATCGAACGGTTCCTCGGCGCGGACGGGATGTACTTGGATTCGTATCGTCCCCCGGTCCCGCTCAAGGAGGGCGAGCACTACCTCCTGTTCCACGGAGCCCGGAAAGGCCTTTAGCCCCGCTCCCTTTGTCGACGCCGTGGCCGTCACGATCCCCGCGGTCTGCATCGGAACGAAGTACGTGCTGGACGCGTCCGCCGTCGAGCGGATTCGGGAGTGCCTCGGGAAGGGCGGTCTCGTGGTCCATCCCACGGACACGGTTTACGGTCTCGCGGCGGACCCCTTCCAGCCAAAGGCCGTGGACCGCGTGTACGCGGTCAAGGAACGGCCGCGGGAACTCACCCTCTCCATGGCCGTCCCCGAGGTGGAGGACGTGTTCCGGTTCGGGGTGAGGACGCCCTTGGCGGAGAACTTCTGCCGCAAGAACCTCCCCGGCCCCTACACGGTGGTCCTGCGCGCCACGCCCGCGGCTCCGCCGGCCCTCGTGAACCGCGAGGGCATGGTGGGCCTCCGCGTCCCGGACCACCCGATTCCTCGGCTCGTGACCAAGATCTTCGGCCCCATCACGACCACGAGCGCGAACCGCCACGGGCAACCCTCGCCCGCGTCCTGCGACGAGGCGAGGGCCCAGCTCGGCGACGGGGTCGACCTGTACATCGACGCCGGACCGACGCCCCTCGGTGCGGAATCCAGCGTCATCGACCTGTCGGGTACCGAGGCAAAGGTCCTTAGACAGGGCGCGGTTCGGTCGAAGGAGTGAGCATGGATTCCGACGTCCGCGCTTGGCTGCTCGAGGCGGGCCGCGTCTCCAAGGAGGCCAAGGAGCGGGCCATGGACCTGGTCGGCGACGGCGTGCTCCTCCTCGACGTGGCGGAGGAGATCGAGGGGCTCATGCGGAAGCGTGACCTCCGGCCCGCCTTTCCGACCTGCATCTCCATCGACAACGTCGCGGCCCACTATTCGCCGACCCATGACGACACCTTGCGGTTCCGCCGCGGCAATGTGGTGAAGCTCGACCTGGGCGCGCAGCGGGACGGCTGGATCGCGGATACCGCGGTCACCGTCGAGGTGGGCACGCGCAACTGGTCGCGGCTCATCCAGGCGTCCGAGCTGGCCCTGCAGACGGCCATCGAGGCCGTACGACCCGGTGTGGAAACCCGCCTCCTGGGCGAGGGCATCCGCCGCGCGATCGAGGCCAACGGCTACAAGCCCATCCGGAACCTGACGGGCCATACGATCGAGCGCTACGTGCTCCACGCGGGCAAGAGCGTCCCCAACATCCCCCACG
>CAZJIP010000116.1:0-7310 GCA_964546105.1 uncultured Methanomassiliicoccales archaeon | reverse complement strand
TCGTAGACGCCGTTGCCGTTGTCGAGGTGCAGGGACACGGAGGCCAGGTCCCCCGGGGTCCCCGTCCCCGCAAACGTCACGCCGATGGAGGAGACCACCATGGCAGCGCCGTTCGTCGACAGCTGGAGCAGGTCGATGGCCACGTTGGACTGCCCCTGGATGGCGGAACCGGGTGCGATTCCGGGGTCATCCGTGACCGTGAGAACCGGCGAAGCCGCAATCTGGACCGTGTTCGACGAGACGGGCAGGCCCGTGAAGCCCGCGAAGGTCCCTTCGAATGCGAGGTCGGCGGAGGTCGCGATCTCCGCACCGACCGAGTCCCCGACGGTCGCGCCCGGGGAGATGTCGTACGTCAGGATGAGGTGGAGGGGGCCCGCGGATGTCACGTCCACGAGGGGCACCCCGGCGGAGCCGAGCCACACCGGGAACGCCACGCCGGACACGGACGTGGCGGACGCAAGGAGGACGTCACCCCCATCGACCACACCGTTCCCATTCACGTCGTCGTAGAGATGGACGCCCGCCATGTCCGCGTTCGTCCCCGTGCCGATCCGGGTGACTCGGATCCGGTCCAGGTTGAAGGCAGCGGGAGCCAGGAGCGTGCTCCACGCAGGGTCCAGGGACAAGGTGACGCCCAGCACCGGGACACCCATCTGGCCTTGCCGCGCGGTGGCGGGAGCGAGGCTCGCGGCGCTCACGGAAACGGTGGGAGAGACGATCTGGATTTGCTTGCCCGCGTCGAACGCGCCGCCCGCGAGGCGGACGTTCAGGCTGTAGGACCAGCCCTGCGCAAGATTGCCCGCGAACGGGGAGAGGTCGATGGAGAACGCGTACGTCGTCCCCGTGCGCTGGAAGTTGTCGAAGTTCGTGTTCGGGCCGTTGACGACGGAGTCGCCGTTGAGGTAGGCGGCCACATCCCACTGGTCCGTGTCGGCCGCCGCGAGCCCCACGACCTTCACCCACACCGTGCTCGTGGGTGTGAACACGTCGGAGGGGTGCGACATCGCGGCGTCGGCGTACGTTTCCAGGAGATGGGGAGCCGCGGAGGCGCCCAGCCGGACGGGAGACGCCGCCTGGAACGTGTTGACCGTGTCGTCGATCAGGATGTGCAGGTAATACCAATCCGGGGCGAACGTGAGTGCGGAGAGGTCGATGGATGCGCTGTAGGCGAAGGGCGGGCCGCCGGCCGCCTGGGTGAAGAGAACCGTGGCCACCGGCGTTCCGTCGAACCGGGCGAGCACGAGGTCGCGGGATCCGCCCCCGGCCGCGTTCCCCGTCCAATCCACGGTGGAGGATGACACATTCACCCGAATCGTCTCCGTCACACCAAACGTGAGGTTCGTCCGCACCGTGTAGTCCGCTCCCATCACCTGGAACGCCTCCGCGGAGGTGGAGCCCGCTTCCGCGAACCCGACTGCGGGTTGCCCGAAAGCAGCGGCCCGCGGGGTCAGCAGAGCGGAGGCGACCAAGGAGAGGGCCAGCAAGCACGCGACAAGCGACGCCCATCGGGCGCGGCGGCCCGGGGACGGACGCGAGGATTCGTCGGCCATGGCAGCTTCCCCTTTTCGTTGGCGTCGCACGTGGGACCCGGGGCACTTAAAGCGGATTTGACGCTTTTCGAAACCGAACACTCAGCGGGAAGGAAGGATTGACCGGGATCGACCCCGGACACGCCCCTGCGTTGGCCATCCCGCGGACGGATGTCCGCAAACCGAAGCCGGGGATCTCCGGGCGCCGAGGTCAGGAGTCGCCGGGCACCTGGCGGACGGCGTGGGCGATGTCGATCAGGATGGAGCTCCGGGGCGGGTCCTCGAACGCGCTCTTGCAGAGGGCATCGATGGCGAGGATCGTGGACGTCGGCGTGATGGCCTGCACGGTCACCTGGACGCGATACGGCTCGACGATCCAGGGGTTGCGGCGGACCGCGGCCTCGACCGTCTCGATGAGACGCTCGGGGTCCGGGTGGCCGGGGACCTCGTAGCGCGTCCGCACCCACCGCGGCGTGGAATGCTTGAGGACCGCGGCCTGGACCATGACGTTGTTGGGGATCTTCATCAGCGGACCCTCGTCCAGACTGAGCGAAGTGTACGTCAGGCTGAGGTCCTGGATCACCCCGGTGTAGCCCACGACGAGCCGGTCGTCCGAGAAGAACTTCCCTGGGTGTGCAGGTACGATCATCCCGTACTGCCACGTCGTGATGGTCACGCGATCCCCGATCTCGTACGGATGGGCGATCAGGAGCAGCACGCCGCCGATGATGTTCGACAGCACGGTGGTCCCCGCGAGGCCGAGGACAAGCCCGGCGAAGGTGCCGCCCGCGAGGAGGGTCGTCCCGGTGACGCCCAGCAGAGCGAGGGCGACTAGGGCGAGCGCAATGTAACCCAGGAACCGGAAGGCCACGGAGACCTCTCCGCCGCGGCGCACATCGAACGCGCGGGACGTCATCCCCCGGAGCCCGCGCGCGAGGAGCTCAACCAGCAGGGCACCCAGAACCAGGACCGCGATGAGCTGGGCGGCCGCGGTGAGGGAGAGGGGGATGAGCCGGAGGGCGGAAAGGACGTAGTAGATCGCGGCACCCAGGAGGAGGAGGACCGCGATCACGGAGATCTCGCGCAACACTTTGCGGACCCGGGCTAGGTTCACGCGAATCACAGACCACGAGGCTCTAAGAGGTTTTGGCGAACGGAAGAGGCCCTGCGCCTCGCGGGAGGCCAGGGGGCCTCGCAGCGGCGGTTTGCGGGGTTAACCTTGAATAAGGTTGCATTTGCGCCGAAGCTGACCTGGGCCGTACGGTCCCGCTCCCCGCGGCCGACACGTCGGGTTTAACGTGGCCCGCGGATTCCCGCTCCCCATGGCCCCCGACGTCATCGTGCGCAATGGCCGACTGCTGGACGGGACGGGCATGCCGTGGGCCCTGCAGGATATCGCAGTCCGCCGCGGCAAGATCATCAAGGTGGGCCGCCTCGGGCGGGCGAAGGCCGCCCTCGAGATCGACGCAGCGGGGAAGTACGTGGCCCCCGGATTCATCGACATCCACACGCACAGCGACATCGGGCTCCTCGTGGAGAACACGGCGGAGGCCGCGGTGCGGCAGGGCGTCACGACCCAGGTCATCGGGAACTGCGGCGACTCGCCCGCGCCCATCAGCGACCGGTACCGCGAGCTCGCGGTCCGCCGCTTCACGTACTATGCGAAGGCCGCCGAATGGAACTGGTCCACGTTCGCCGAATACCTAGCCTTTCTGGAGAAGCCCGGGCTGGGAATCAACGTGGCGAGCCTGGTCGGCCACGGGTCCGTGCGGCTCGCGACCTTGGGCTTCGAGGAGCGTCCCCCGACGAAGGCGGAGCTGCGGCAGATGAAGGCCTATGTGGACGAGGCCATGCGCGCCGGCGCCTTCGGGATGAGCACGGGCCTCGTATACCCGCCCGGGTGCTTCGCCGCGACGGACGAGATCGTCGAGCTGGCCAAGGTCGTGGCCCGCCACGGCGGCTTCTACGCGTCCCACATTCGCGGCGAGCGGGAGACGATCCTGGACGCGGTGGCCGAGTGCATCTCCGTGGGCGAGCGGGCCGGCTGCCCCGTCCAGATCAGCCACAACGCGCCGAAGTACGGCGCGACGGTCCACGCGGCGGACGCCCAGAAGCTCTGGGAGGCCGCGCGGGCGCGGGGCGTCGACGTGACCGCGGACAACGACATGCACACGGACTTCGGCCCGAACCTGAGCCACGGCCTGCCCCAGTGGACCCAGAAGCTCCCGACGGACGAGCTCGTCGCGATGCTCCGCGACCCTGCGAAGCGGGAGGCACTTAGGCGCGAAATCCAGGAGGACCGCAAACCCGCGGCGGGCTACGTCGGCCTGCTCGTGCACGATCGCTTCGACCGGATCTTCCTCCTCCGCTGCCCTCACGACAAGTCCAAGGAAGGGCTGAGCATCGCGCAGCTCGCGGAGAAGCGCGGGGTGGACCCTTGGACCGCCTACTTCGACGTGATCGTCGAAGAGCACGACGAGGCCGTGGGCCTGTTCGACTACATCGACATCGAGGAGATCAAGGCCACCCTGCGGCACCCGCTCACGATGATCTGCTCCGACGGCTGGATCCTGGCCAAGGAGCAGCGCACCGCGGAGCTCGCTCCCTACGTACCGTGCACCTACGGCGAGTACCCGGGCGTGCTCGAGCGCTTCGTCGTGAACGAGCCCGTCCTGCGCCTCGAGGAGGCCGTCTGGAAGAGCACGGGGATGCCCGCTGCCAGGTTGGGCCTCACGGACCGCGGCCTCGTGCGGCCCGGGTTCTGGGCGGACCTCGTGGTCTTCGACCTGCCCCGGGTCCGGGACCGCGCATCGAACCTCTGGCCCCACACGGCGCCGTTCGAACACTATCCCCACGAGTTCCCGGAGGGCATCGACGCGGTACTCGTGAACGGCCAGGTCGCGGTCCAGGATGGCCGGCCGACGGGGGCCCTCGGGGGCCGCGTGCTCCGCCACCGCTGACCGTCCGCGGGCTATCTCACATGTGATAACGGGGGCGGAGTCTTGATACGCGCCCAGGGCGGACTCGCGGGCACTTGGACGTCAGCGGGGTGCTGAAGGCAAAGATCTGCCTCATCGGCGAGGCCGCGGTGGGCAAGACCTCCCTCATCCGCCGCTACGTGGAGGACTCCTTCGACGACCGGTACATCTCCACCCTCGGCAGCAAGGTCAGCCTGAAGAAACTCTGGCTCACGTCGCGCAGCGATCCGTCCAGGAACATCGAGGTCCAGCTGTCCATCTGGGACCTCATCGGCGAGCGGTCGTACCTGGACACGCTTCACCAGGAGTACCTCAAAGGGGCGCAGGGGATCATCGCGGTCTGCGACGTCACGCGGTACTCGACCTTCGAGGCCCTGGACGAATGGATCTCCGCGGCGTTCAAGGTCGCGGGAGCCGTGCCCCTCGCCATCGTGGTCAACAAGGTGGACCTGAAGGGCGAGATCATGTGCCTGTACGACGAGCACGAGCCCCAGGAGAAGGCGGAACCGCACGGGGGCTTCGCGCTCTGGGCGTCCGCGAAGACGGGGGAGAACGTGAACCCCATCTTTGGGCAGATGTCCCTCGCCGTCGTGCGGCGTATCGCATCGCCGGACCTCATCTAGCGCTTCACGTCCCGTCCGTGGTTGATCACCGGGTTCGACATGAAGTAGGCGTTCGGGACGAAGACGATCGAGCCCTCTTTCGTCACGACCATCATGGCGCGCGTCCGCATACGGACAACGCGCCCATCGATGCCGCCGAACGAGATGTTGTCTCCCACCCGGACGGAGCCGTCCGCCTGGATCAGGAACCCGGCGACCAGGTTGTTGATCAGGGTGCTGAGCGCGAAGGAGACGGCGATGCTCGCGGCGCCGAGGCTGATGACCGCGGACGACACATCCATGCCGAACACGGCCAGGATCGCGAAGATGCCGACCGTGTAGACGACCAGCTGCAAGACCCGGCTCACGCCCTTGACGGCGCGCTCGGGCGCCTTGCCCAAGAGGCGGTTGAACAGCCTGCGGATCAAGCCCGCGATGAGGACCGTACTGGCCGCGATGACGACGACCTTCGCGACCATCACGAGCTCCTCCTCCGGGATGTCCACGCCGAAGACGGCGACCATGGTTCCCCGCATTCCGTCTCGGGCTTGAAACCTACGCTCGGTCCCGGGGCGCGCGAGGTTTAAACCCGGCCCCGCAGTGCCGACGGCCATGCCCCGCGCCGTCGAACCCGAAGACCTGACCGCCTACGCGTTCCTCTCCGAGCCGTCCCTGTCGCCGGATGGCACGCTCGCGGCGCTCTCCGTGCACCGCGCGCTCCTGGAGAAGGACGAGTACGAGGGAAACCTCTGGCTCGTGCCCGTCACCGGCGGCGCGCCGCGACAGCTCACGACCTCGGGGAAGGACTCCGCGCCGAAGTTCTCCCCGGATGGGGAGCGGATCGTGTTCACCTCGAAGCGGGAGATGGCTAAGGAGGACAAGGGGAATGGCCTCTACGTCATCCCGGTCGACGGGGGAGAGGCGCGGCTCCTCCTCCGGCGGAAGGAGGGGATCGAGGCACCCGCATGGTCCCCCGACGGCGGGCGCATCCTCTTCCTGTCCAACGTGGGCGCGGACGACGAGGACGTGCGGTCCATCCGCCGGTTCAACTTCTGGTACAACGAGAAGGGCTTCATCTACAACCTCCGCAAGCACGTGTTCGTCCTCGACCTCGCGGCGGGCGAGGCGAAGCAGGTCACCCAAGGCGAGTTCGACGTGACCAAGGCGGCCTGGTCCCACGACGGGAAGCGGATCGCGTACCTTGCGACGACGGACGACCTGCGGCCCTATCTGGCCGACCTCTTCGTGGTCGATGCCGCCGGCGGTGCTCCAAGGCAGCTGACCGACCACACCATGGAGATCGGCACCGTTTCCTGGTCTCCGGACGACGGCAAGCTCCTGTTCCTCGGGGATAACTTGCCCCGCGGCTTCGCCTCGCACCTGCACCTGTGGTCAATCGACGCCGCAGGCGGCAAGCCCGAGCGGCTCGACGCTCTGGACCGCAATCTGGACAACAGCCTGAACTGCGACGTGCGGATGGGCGGCGTGAACCTGGAGCCGCGGTGGGTCGGTGACCGCATCTACTTCGGCGTGGCGGAGGGCCGGTCGGTCCATCTGTACTCGATGCACATGCCGGACCGCAAGGCGGGCCTCGTCGTCGGAGGAGCGCGGAGCGTCGAGGCTTATCAGGTCCATGGGGAAACGGTTGTCTTCACCGCGATGGAGCGCTCGGGGCTGCCCGAACTCTTTGCCTTCCAGGGCGGCGTGCGGGCCCTCACCTCGTTCAACGCGAAGGCAGGCCAGGACCTCGACCTGGTCGTCCCGAAACCCCTCGAGTTCCGCGCAAGCGACGGGGCCACCGTGGAAGGATTCCTGTGGAAGCCTCGGAAGGACGGGAGGGTTCCCCTGGTCCTCTACGTCCACGGAGGCCCGAAGACCGCATTCGGCCACACCTTCATGCACGAGTTCCAGGTCTTCGCGGCCAAGGGCTACGCCGTCCTATCCGTCAACCCGCGCGGAAGCGACGGCTACACGGAGGCGTTCGCGGACATCCGGAAGCACTACGGGGAGCGGGACTACCAGGATCTCATGGAGGCGGTGGACCACGCGCTCGCTCACGACTCCTCCCTGGACGGCGGGCGCCTTGCGGTGGCCGGCGGCTCCTACGGCGGCTTCATGACGAACTGGGTCATCGGGCAGACGACGCGGTTCAAGGCCGCGGTCACGGACCGCAGCATCGCGAACTGGTGGACGTTCTGGGC
>CAZJIP010000115.1:0-7323 GCA_964546105.1 uncultured Methanomassiliicoccales archaeon | reverse complement strand
GGCGCGGGCGTTCCGCGCGATCTTCGACGATTTCTCCCGCCTCGCGGACCACCGCCGGCGGATCAAGGATATCGAGCACCGGGGCGACGAGATCGTCCACCATCTGTACGAGTCGCTCAACCGCGCGTTCGTCACCCCGCTCGCGAAGGAGGACTTGGCCGGCCTCGCGTCCAAGCTCGACGACGTGCTGGACTACATCAACGGCGCCGCCACGAGGCTCGCGGTGTACGGGATCGACAAGCCCACGAAGGCCATGGTCGATTTCGCGGACCTGATCCTCAAGGCCGCGGAGCAGCTGCGGGCGGGCATGACCGCCGTGCGGGATCACAAGGCGAAGGACGCGGTCATGGCCTGCACGATCGAGGTGAACCGCCTCGAGAACGTGGCGGACGACCTCCTCATGACCTCCCTTGCCGAGGTATTCCAGTCGGGCGACCCCATGCAGATCATCAAGTTCAAGGACATCTACGAGTACCTGGAGATCGTCACGGACCGTTGCGAAGACGTGGCCAATATCCTCGAGGACATCGTCGTGAAGGGCCGTTGATCCTCGGAGGATCGGAATGGGAGCGGCGGAGGGACCCTCCGAGGTGGCGGCGCAACCCGCGGCGACAAGAGCCCCCGAGCACGTGTGGAGATCCAAGTCTCTCGCCTTCGTCTCGACGCGGTGGGCCGTCTGGCTCTGGCACGGGGGGATTGTCGCCTTCTTCCTCGTCTTCGTCCTCCTGCCGACGCTCTACGTCCTCGGCTATGTGGTCGCCGACTGGAGCGGGGTGCAGACCATCTTCCAAGACCCCGTGCTCGCGGGCCGCATCGTCCCCGCGATCGCGTACTCGTTCGGCGTCGCGGGCATGGTGGCCCTCTTCGATTTGGTGGCCGGACTGCCGCTGGCGTGGCTCCTCGTGCGGCACGACTTCCGCGGGAAGAGCTGGTTCGACACGCTGATCGATTCCCCCCTGGCCGTCACCACCGCGGGGCTGGGCTTCAGCGTGGTCCTGTTCTGGGGCGTCTCCCCGACTATCGCCCAACATCCTCCGGGCGCTCTGGGCCTCACGGGGAACGCGTTCCTGATCCTCGTGCTGCTCCACCTCACCACCACATTCCCCTACATGGTCCGCTCCCTCGCGGCGATCCTCCAGGAGATCGACATCGAGTACGAGAACGCGGCGCGGGCCGCGGGCGCGAGCCGTCTCACCGCCGCACGGACGATCACGCTCCCCATGTTCCGCTCGGGGATGGCCACGGGCCTCCTCCTGGTTCTCGCGAAGGCGCTCAGCGATACGGGCGGTGCGCTGACCGCACTCACCCTGATCGGCGCGGTCAACGCGAACACGAGCAACCTGGCCAACCTGTACGCCCCGTTCACGGGCAACGGGACGGCGCTCATCGGCATCTGGAAGAGCTTCGCTACCCATTCGGGGACGCCCGCTGCCGTGGCGACCGAGCTCAATGGGGGTCTCGCCCTGGTGAGCGCCTTCATGATCGTCCTCGCGCTCATCCTCCTCGTCGTGGTCAAGTATGTGGCCGTGCGCCTCAAGTTCCCCCTCCGCCGCGTCTGGCCCGTGGCCGAGCGGCGCCTCAGCACGCGACGCTATTCGCGGCTCCGCGACTTGGGTGCGCTCGCGGCCCTCGTCGTCTTCATCCTGATCCCTTCCTTCTTCTTCCTCGCGTTTCTGA
This sequence comes from uncultured Methanomassiliicoccales archaeon, assembly GCA_964546105.1. Taxonomy (GTDB): domain Archaea; phylum Thermoplasmatota; class Thermoplasmata; order RBG-16-68-12; family RBG-16-68-12; genus RBG-16-68-12. Next base: position 5,646 of record CAZJIP010000115.1, on the reverse strand, counting down.
TCGTGGCCACGCCCACGGTGGCCCTGGACTGGGGGCGTTTCTGGAGCGCGGTGGGCATCTCGTTCCTGATCGGCGGCGTGGCCACGGGAATCGACCTGGTCACGGGCGTCCCCCTGGCCATCCTGATCACCCGCGGCAAGATGCGCTGGCTCGGTCGGATCCTGGACGCCATGGTCAACATCCCCTACATCGTGCCGAGCGCCGCCCTCGGAATCTCCCTGAGCCTCTTCTGGAGCGCGCAGAAGACCATCGTGCCGTCGCTCCTCGTACTCGTGATGCTGGCCCACGTTGCGTTCACGTTCCCCTTCGTCGTACGGAACGTGGTCGGTGCGCTCGAGCAGCTCGATCCTGCGACGGAGGAGACCGCACGTACCCTCGGCGCCAAGCCCATTCAGGTGTTCCGCCGCGTCCTCCTGCCCGCGATTCGCCCCGCGGTTCTCGCGGGAGCCATCATGGCCTTCACCCGCTCCCTCGGCGAGACGGGCGCCACCCAGGCCGTGGCGGGGACCAGCCTGGAGACCATCCCCCTCCTGATCGTGAACATCATCACGTCGACGACGCCGGAGTACTACGAGGCGGCCCTCGCCCAGCTCGCCCTGCTCGGCGTCTCCTTCGCCGCGATCCTAGCCATGCGGCTCGTCATCGAGCGGAGGCGCAGCCATGGCTGAGGTGGTCCTCGAGAAGGTCTCCAAGGCATTCGGGAAGAAACGCGCTCTCCGCGACATCGACCTCACGATCCGCGACGGCGAGTACCTCGTGGTCCTGGGGCCGAGCGGCGCAGGCAAGACGACGCTCCTGCGGACCATCGCGGGCCTGTTGGACCCGGACGGCGGACGCATCGTCATGGATGGGAAGGACGTCACCCGACTCCCCGCGGACGTCCGCCAGGCCGCGTTCATGCCCCAGACCTACTCCCTGTTTCCCCAGATGACGGTCTGGGAGAACACCGCGTTCTCGCCCACGGTCAAGGGCTGGCCCGAGTCGGACCGGGACCTCCTGGCGCGCGAGATGCTCTCCATGGTCCATCTCATCGAGCGCACAGGCTCCTATCCCCGCGAGCTGAGCGGCGGGATGCAGCAGCGGTGCGCGCTCGCGCGCGCCCTCGCCGCGGACGCCGAGGTCCTGCTCCTTGACGAACCGCTGCGGGCGCTCGACGCGCGCCTCCGGATCGAGCTGCGGTCCGAGCTGCGTTCCCTGATCCGCCACGTCGGCACGACGACGATCCACGTGACCCACGACCAGGAGGAGGCCCTCGTAGTCGCGGACCGGATTGCGGTCCTCCGAAACGGGGAGCTCGTCGAGGTTGGCCCGTCCGAGTACGTGTACTCGAAACCGTCGTCGCCGTTCGTGGCGAACTTCCTGGGGGAGATGAACTTCTTCGAGGCGGACTCGTTCCCCGCGGAGGACGGCATGGTCCGCCTCGTCGCGGGCGGGACGAACCTGATGGCCCCGCCGCGCGAGGGCCTGTCAGGCCGTGTGCTCGCCGGCATCCGCGCGGAGGTCTGCGGCGTCCAGCCTCTGGAGTGGGGGGCGGGGCAGGGGCTGGAGGGCAGCGTCCGCCGCCGCCTCTTCATGGGCCGCCGGATCTCCCTGGAGATTGGCGTCCCCGGGATGGGCCTCCTGAAGGCGAAGCCCCTGACCGCGAACGCGCGGTGGGCCAAGGAGGGCGACCCCGTCTTCATGACCCTGCCCGCGGAGCACATGCTGCTCTTCCCCGTGCCCAAGGGCGGCGTGGCCGCCGCCCTGGAGGTCGAGTGACGTGCCGCGGATCGAGGCCGTCGACGTGGCCAAGCGCTTCGGGCGCATCGCGGCCCTGGACAAGACGAGCCTGACCATTGGGGACGGGGAGTACCTCGCAATCCTGGGGCCCAGCGGATGCGGTAAGACCACGCTCATCAAGCTGCTCTCCGGGATCTGGCAACCGTCGGAAGGCCACATCCTCGTGGACGGCCGCGACGTGACGTCCCTCCCCGTGGAGGACCGTGATCTCGGCTACGTGTTCCAGAACATCGTCCTCTTCCCGCACATGGACGTGTGGCACAACGCGACGTACGGCCCCTGGGTCCACGACCATCGGCGCGAGGATGTGGACCACGTGGGCCAGGAGGTCCTCGAACTCGTGGACATGCTCGACGACCGCGGGCTCTTCCCCTCCGAGCTCAGCACGGGCTCCCAGCAGAAGGTCGCCTTGGCGCGAGCGCTCGCGAACCACGCGAAGCTCCTCATGCTGGACGAGCCGCTGTCTGGCCTCGATGCGCGCGTGCGGCTCGATCTTCGGTACGCGCTGCGACGCGTCGTCAAGGACCTCGGCCTCACCGCAATCCACGTGACCCACGACCAGGAGGAGGCCATGTCCGTCGCGGACCGCGTGATTGTCATGCGGAAGGGACGCGTGGTCGAGTCGGGGCGGCCCGAGGAGCTGTACGACCACCCGGGCGGTGTGTTCACCGCGAACTTCATCGGGGAGAGCAACTTCCTCGAAGGCGCGGTCCGCCGCATCCGTGCGGACTGGGCCTTCGTGGAGTTCCGCAGCGGCTACATCCTGCGCGTTCCCGCCCGCGGCCTCTTGGAGGGCGATCCCGTCGTCGTCGCCGCGCGCCCCGAGTGGCTATCCATCTCCCCCGAGGCGTTCGGCAACGTGATCCCCGGCCGCGTGGAGAACCGCCTCTTCCTCGGCGCGACCCAGCGCCTCCAGGTGCGTTTGTTCACGTACGACCTGGTGTCGGTCGACGTGGCCGCCTCTCAAAGTCTTAATACGGCCCGGGATGTTATGGTCTCGTTCCACGAGGCGAACATCCTGGTCTACCCCCGTCCCTACGAGGGTCTCCAGGAGGCGTTGAAACTTGAGTGAGAAGTCCCAGCTCGAGTGGTTCCGGAACCGGCGAGAGTCCCGCGCGCTGGCCATGGTGCGCGAGCACGTGACGAAGACGGTCGACGCGGCGGAGGAACTGGACAACGTCCTCGACGCCGCGGTGCGCAGCCGCAAGGACGAGCTGGCCGCGGCGTTCAAGCGGCTCCTGATGAACGAGAAATCCGCGGACAACGTGGAGATCAACCTGGTCGAGGAGCTGAGCCGCGGCGAGCTGCCGGCGAAGGATCGGGAGGACCTCATGCGCCTCGTGTCCTCCGTGGACCTGATCGCCGACTGGCTCAAGGTGAGCGGCAAAAACGTGGATTTGCTCCAGGAGACGGGGGTCACGATCCCGCCCGAGGTCTGGAGTTCGTTCAAGGAAATGACGAAGAACACGCTGGATTGCGCCCGGGCGCTCAAGGCCATGATTGACGTCTACGGCGTCAATTACGATCGGATGATCAAAGCCCGCGAGGAGGTCAAGCGCCTGGAGAACGTGGTGGACGACCTGTACTTCACGAACCGCAAGATCCTCGTGAAGATCCACACGAACCCGGGGATTGTGGTCATCCTGAACGATCTCCTCGAAGGGATCGAGAACGCGACGGACTATTGCAAGCACTCGTCGGACACGCTGCTGAGCTTGGCGCTGCAGGGTCGCTAGGCCGCCGCGGCCGAGACTCACCCGTCACCGTCAACACCGGAAGGTCTTCGGGCTGCGGGCTGGAGTGAATGCTTTGAAGCATCTGACAGATTCGCTCGAAGGTGGCGACTTCATCGGATGAATAGCACCGTTTCGTCATGTTCACCCGCTCATGCCACCTGTTTGCGTGCACCCATTCCGTCGTGCCTTCCTTTCCGTTGGCCTTCAGACCTCGCAGCTGAAGCAACAGCCAAGCTTCCGTCTGCTTCACAACGAGGTACGGCAGAAGCGCCTCTATGGCCGGAACCGCAGCCCTATCGTGAAGGCTCCATGTAGCAAGGGCCCTGTGATTGGAACGGTAGTCCTGCCGAATGCCCACGTTTCCACCGAACGTCCTCGCTAGGAGCTCGACTGCCGGTGAAGGGGCAACTTGGGCGCACCGGATATTGATGCGGTAGTGGGGGTGAAGCATCCTTCGAACTTGCCTTGTCTCAATCCGGAAACTGCCATCGCTGTCCATGATTCCTGCCAAGTATGCATGGACCTGATCTCGTGTCCAGCCTAGCTCGGTTGGCCCGAGCCCGCTGTATCCCCTGAGCGAATCCCGCGAGAGAGGGGGTGAGTCCAGGCTCTGGGACCGTCCCTCATGCATCGAGAGAAGCGTCCGTCGAAGAGCCTCGAGACTTTCGAAGCGCTCGCGAAATCTCCGACTAGTTCGCGCACGAATCTCGCGAACCTGAAGGAGAAGAAGGGCTTGCTCCCGCTTCACGAGCAAGTATGGAAGCATTCGTCGGGCCGCCGACTCAGCCTTCAGACAGTGGACTTCGCATCGCGCCATTTGTCTCCTTCCCGGGACAACCATCGGTGGCATGACCGTCCCTCCGAAAGTGGCAGCGGAAAGCTTGATCGCCTCCCCGGGCTCGAGCTGCTGTACTCCGATGGTGATTCCATAGTATGGATAACCCCGCGTAGAACACGGGCGGCTCTTGGTCATCTTGAGGTATCCGTCACCGTCAACGATGCCCGCGAGGTAGGCAAGAACTTCGCCAACGCGCATGCCGTGGAATAAGCGCGTTACGGCATGGGCTTCCCGAGTACAGGTAGCGTACGCTTCTTACGATCAGGTCGATCCGGGAGGGAGGGATGTGAGCTTGAGGAACGAAGTCCGTGTCCAGGAGCAGGTAGATGGCCTATGGAGGCTGGTGATTATTATGCAGCCATATACATTTTAGTCGGATTCGATCCGAGGTGCGAGAAGATACTTCACTTCTCCCTTGCCTGCGGCGATTTTGAACTCCATACGCACAGGGTAGTCCGTGCCCAGGTACAGCGCGACGGTCGGCGCCGTGCTGATCGCCTTGACCATGTTGGAAAAGTAGTCGAGCGGGAACAGGGACCGCACCGCGTCCTTGGCCTGCAGCTCCTCGAGCAGATCCTTGGGGACCATGTGGGACACCGTGTCTGTGTCGCCCTCCGACACGACTTCGAACCCCTCGGGCGACGCCTTCAGGGCGATATGATCGCTCACGCTCTCGGACGCGCGGATTGCCTGGCGCAACTCGTCCGTGCGGACCACGAGCTTCGCGGGGAGGTTCAGGCTCGGGACCTTGGGGTCGCTCATGCCCGCGGTGTCTACGAGGGACATGCGGCGCGTCGTGTTGCCGACCGTGACCACGAGGCGGTTCTTGTCCTCGTCGTGGGTAACCGAGATCACCTCGCCCGCCTTCGCGAGGCGCAGGATTTCCTTCATCTTGTCCATGTCGAGGCCGAGCTCCGTCTCCTCGGCCTTGAAGGCCTCGAAGGCGCCGCGGTCGAGGGAGAGGTCCACCATGGCCACGTGGGCCGGGTCCACCGCCTTCACGCCGACGGAGTCCTTGCCGACGTTGAGCTTGGCTTCATCGACCAAGGTCGAGACCACGTCGACCAGTTCCTTGAGAACATCTGCTTTCAGTTTCGCCTCGAACATCCGTCTCCCCCGGAAAGTCCGGCCGACAATCCTATCACCCATAATAAAGGTTCCCGGGAGGAGTTCGGCCACGCGCCTCGCCGTCAGTATTCGCGCCACGTGTGACCGCACTTGACGCAGCGGTAGATGCGGGTGGTGGGCTCGTCCGCGGCGCGGGTTTGCCGCATGACCCAGAACGCCTCGTAG
>CAZJIP010000114.1:0-7370 GCA_964546105.1 uncultured Methanomassiliicoccales archaeon | reverse complement strand
GGATCTACTACAAGCGGGAGGACCTCTCGCCCGTCGGTTCGCACAAGCCGAACACGGCGATCGCCCAGGCGTACTTCGCGCGCAAGGAGGGCGTGGAGAACTACGCGACGGAGACGGGCGCGGGCCAATGGGGCTCCGCGGTCGCCCTCGCGACGAACTACTTCGGCATGAAGGCCAAGGTGTTCATGGTCCGCGTCTCGTACGACCAGAAACCCTACCGGAAGTACCTCATGCGTCTCTTCGGCGCGGACATCTACGCGAGCCCGAGCGACCAGACCTCGTTCGGTAGGAAGTTGCTCGAGCAGAACCCGAAGAACCCGGGCTCCCTGGGCATCGCGATTTCCGAGGCCCTGGAGACCACGGTGACCACCCCGAACACGAAGTACTCCATCGGCTCTGTGCTGAACCACGTGCTCATGCATCAGACCGTGATCGGCCTCGAGGCGCTCAAGCAGTTCGAGCTGGCCGATGTGGAGCCGGACTACATGGTCGGGTCCGTCGGCGGTGGTTCCAACTTCGGCGGCTTCGCGTACCCCATGATCGGGGAGCGCCTGCACGGCCGCTCGGAGACGCGGTTCATCGCGATCGAGCCCGAATCCGTCCCGTCTATGACCCGCGGGAAATACGAGTATGATTTCGGTGACACGGCCGGGATGACGCCGCTGATCAAGATGCACACCCTGGGCCACGATTTCATGCCCTCCCCTATCCACGCGGGCGGCCTGCGGTACCATGGGACCGCACCCACCCTCAGCGTGCTCTTGGACGCGGGGATTGTCGAGCCGCGCGCCGTGGAGCAGCTGAACACGTTCCAGGCCGCGGAGATCTTTGCGAAGACGGAGGGCCTGATTCCGGCTCCGGAGACTGCCCACGCAATCCGCGGCGCGATCGACCTCGCGCTCGAGGCGAAGAAGCGGAACGAGGAGACGGTCATCGCGTTCAACTACAGCGGCCATGGGCTCCTCGACATGGAGGGCTACGCGCAGTACCTCGCGGGCAACCTGGGCAACAATGGCCAGAACGGAGGCAACGGCCACTGACAAACCCGATCGGGCCAAGCTGGCGGTGGGATTCCCCCGCAAGGCTTCATCCCCTCGAGGGACGTTCGAGATCCTCGGGAACACCATGCGACCCGCCTCCTTGCGCCGCTGGATCCTCACATCGTTCGTCCCCGGGCCAGGCCATCCCCTCCCCAGGTCGCCGCGCGTCTGGCAGGAGACCGACGAGAACGGCGTCCCTCGGATGCGGAACCACTGGCTCGCTGTATTGATTGCTCTGGGGTTCATCGTGCTTGTCCTCCTCCTGCTGAGCTTGATGGGCCACTAGGTCTCCACATCGGCACCCGAGTCGCGGCAAAGGCCATGAGCCGGACCTCATTACCACCCGCGTGGACGTCGGCGTGGACGTAGGCGGGACCTTCACCGATTTCGTCGGGTTCCGCGGCCGCGAGGTCGTCACCACGAAGGTCCCCTCGACCGCCGATCCCTCCCTTGCGGTCCTCGCGGGCATGCGCGAGCTCGGCGCGGACGGCATGGCCCACGGTACCACCGTGGCCACGAACGCCATCCTCGAACGAAAGGGCGCCCGCACGGCCTTCGTGACCACCGCAGGGTTCGAGGATCTGCTGACCATCGGCCGGCAGAATCGACCCAGCCTCTACGACTTCCGCATCGCCCGGCCATCGCCTGCCGTGACGCGGAGCCTGTGTCTCGGAGTCCAGGAGCGGATCGACGCTCGCGGACGCGCAATCCGACCTCTCACGGATCGGGAGGTGCGGCGGGTCGTGCGCGAAATCCGGGACCGAGGTGCGGAGTCCGTCGCGGTCTGCCTGCTCTTCTCCTTCCTGCGACCCGCTCATGAACGGCGGCTGAAGGAGGCCTTGGGCGATCTTCCCGTGTCGACGAGCCACGAGGTGCTCGCAGAGTTCCGCGAGTTCGAGCGTGCATCGACAACGGTGCTCGACGCGTACATCAAGCCCCTGGTCTCCCGCTACCTCGCAGAGCTCCGCGCTTCCGTGGGAAGGGATTTCTTCGTCATGAAATCGGGTGGTGGCGTCGCTTCCCACGAGGAGGTGCAGCGGCGTCCCGTCGATCTGGTCCTGAGCGGTCCCGCCGGCGGCGTGGCGGCGGCCGTGGCCCTCGCCCGTGCGTCGCGACGCAGGAACTTGGTGACCTTCGACATGGGAGGCACGAGCGCGGACTTCTCCACGGTCGTCGACGGCCGGCCGCAGTGGACGACCGAGGCAACGATCGAGACGTTCCCCCTCGCGCTGCCCGTGGTGGACATCGAGTCCGTCGGTGCGGGGGGCGGCAGCCTGGCCTCCCTCGACCAGGGCGGTGCGCTCCGGGTGGGACCCGAGAGCGCGGGCGCGGATCCGGGCCCCATGGCCTACGGAAAGGGCGGGCAGCGGCCCACGGTCACGGACGCGAACCTCGTCGGCGGCGTCCTCGGTCCCTCGCTTTTGGGTGGGAAGCTGCCTCTCGACGCCTCACGCTCCCGCGCGGGCCTGGAGTCCCTCGCATCAGACGCCCGCGTGTCCCTGGACGAGGCCGTGCTGGGCGTTCAGCGGGTCGTGCAGGCCACGATGTCCAAGGCCATGCGTCTCATCCTTGCGAAACGAGGACTCGACCCCCGCGGCTTCGCCCTCCTAGCGTTCGGCGGCGCGGGCCCCATGCACGCCTGCGCCCTGGCACGCGAAATCGGCGTCCCCCGCGTCCTGGTCCCCTACCTTCCCGGCGCCTTCTCCGCCTACGGCATCCTGATCTCCGACGTGCGGCTGGAATACAGCCGGAGCGTGGTCCGCCCATTGGAGAGGGCGCAAGCGGCAACCCGCGAGGCGCTCGACGACTTCCGCGCGCAGGCTCGGCGTGATCTCGAGGCCCAGGGCTTGAGTCCGGCTCGCGCGGTCCTTGAGGCCAGCGTGGACCTGCGCTTCCGCGGCCAGAGCTACGAGATCAACGTCCCCCTCCGAGGCGACCTTGCCGCAGCGTTCCGCCGCGCACACCGTGCCCGGTACGGCTACGCATCCGCCACGGAAGCCATCGAGGCGGTCACCGTGCGACTGGTTGCCCGTGTCGCGCGCAAGACCCACGTCCCCCGACCTCCGCGGGATGTGGTTCCCCGGGCGGACACGCGTGCAGTCTTGTTCGAGAACGGCTGGGAGGAGGCGCACGTCCTCTCCCGCCCGACGCTTCCGGTCGGATTCACGGCAGACGGTCCCCTGGTCGTCGAGGAGGAGCACGCGACCACGCTGGTCCCGCCGGGCGCGACTCTCCGCGTCGACTCGCTCGGCCTCTTGGACATCGAGGTGGGGCGATGAACCCGGTCGAGCTGGAAATCCTACGGACCGCCAGCACCTTCGTTCCCGAGGAGATGGGCGTCTCCCTACGGCGGACCGCATACTCGCCGAACATCAAGGAGCGCATGGACGCGAGTTGCGCCATCTTCGACGCGGAGGGGCAGATGATCGCCCAGGCGGAGCACATCCCCGTCCACCTGGGCTCTATGCCCCTGGCCGTCGCGGAGGTCCTGCGGGACTTCCCCGGCACGCTCCGCGAGGGGGACCAGGTCATCCTCAATGATCCGTACCGCGGCGGCACGCACCTCCCGGATATCACCCTAATCCGCCCCGTGTTCCACCGCGGGAGCCTCCTCGGCTTTGCCGTGAACCGAGCCCACCATGCCGACGTGGGCGGGTCCGCTCCGGGCTCCATGCCCGCTGACGCCACCCGCCTGGAGGAGGAGGGCGTCGTGCTCGAGCCTCAGAAGTTCCTAGATCGAGGCCAAGAACGGCGTGCCCTTGTCACGCGGATTCGCCGCGAGATGCGCGAACCTGCGGAGCGATTGGGCGACCTCCGCGCCCAGGTGGCCGCGAACGAGCTGGGTGCGCGGCGGCTCCGGGAGCTGGCGGAGCGCCACGGGGTCACCCGGTTCCGGTCCTTCGCGGCGGAGGTCATGGACTACAGCGAGCGCCGCGTGCGTGCGGCGATCCAGCCTCTCCCGCGCGGCACATGGTCCGCGGAGGATGTCTTGGAGGGGACCGGAGAGGACGAGGGCCGCGATCTCCGCATCCGTGGCGAGGTCTCCATCGGAGGCTCTGGGTTCACCGTGAACTTCGAAGGGACGGACCGCCAGGTCCACGGGAATCTGAACGCGCCCTTCGCGGTCACGCTGAGCGCCGCCTACTACGCCCTGCGGTGTCTCACGGATCCTGGCGCGCCGCCGAATGCCGGCGCGTACCGGGCCATGCGCATCCTGGCGCCCGAAGGCACGATTGTCCGGGCGAGGCCACCGGCGGCGGTGGCCGCGGGGAACGTGGAAACGTCCCAGCGGATCGTGGACGTCCTCCTGAGGGCCCTTGCGGAGCCCCTCCGCGACCGCGTGCCCGCCCAGAGCCAGGGGACCATGAACAACGTGACCATCGGTGCGGCGGGTCGCAGCCATTTCTCCTACTACGAAACGGTCGCGGGCGGGGAGGGCGCTCTACCGTACCGCGACGGAATGGACGGCGTCCACACGCACATGACGAACACCCGGAACACGCCCGTGGAGGCGCTCGAGCTGGCGTATCCCCTACGGGTGGAGGAGTACCGTCTCATCCCCGGATCGGGTGGGGATGGCCTCCATCGCGGCGGAGACGGCGTGCGGCGGTCCGTGCGGATGCTCGCGCCCGGGGGCGTGGTGTCCTTGATTTCTGAGCGGCGCCGGCACGCGCCTGCGGGATTGGCCGGTGGCACCGACGGTCGGAAGGGCCGGAACCTCTTGGTGCGGCGAGGGGAGGAGGAGACGATTCCCGGGAAGGTCACGCTCCCCGTGCGGCGCGGCGACCTCCTCGTGGTCGAGACCCCGGGAGGCGGCGGCTGGGGGAGCCCGCCGCGGAATCCGTGAGGGTACGTTACCTGCACGGTCCGGATTCAACCCTGCTGGCGCGCTCGGGGCACGCGTGGAACCGCTGGGCTTCGGCCTCGCCTTCGGAGCCGTGGTCCTCCTCGGCCTCGGGACCGGAGCGGTCACGGGTCTCTCGCCCGGGCTGCACGTGAACAACGTGGCCGCGGTCGTCCTCGCGACCCGAGCCTCCTGGGCGGCGTTCATCCTCGCCCCCTTCGCTGCGGAGGAGCCCGGGAGCCTGGGGCTCCTGCTTTCCTGCTATCTGCTCGCGACCGCGGTGAGCCACGGCGTGTTCGACTTCGTGCCCTCCGTGTTCTTCGGTGCGCCCACGGAGGAGACCGCGCTCTCCATCCTCCCCGGACACCGGATGCTCCTAGACGGGGAGGGGGCCCGAGCGGTCGGGCTTGCGGCGCGCGGATGCGTCCTGGGATCCGCGATGGCCGTGGCCCTCCTGGTCCCTCTGCGCTGGCTGATCGGGGATCCCGTGGGCCTGGCGGCCGCGTTCCGGCCGTGGACGGCCTTGTTCCTTGTCGGGATGCTCGCGGCCCTCCTCGCGGCCGAGATCCAGGCGGGTCGCCGCCGGGGTCGGCGCCTGCTTCGCGCGGCGTGGGTCCAACTCCTCGCGGGACTCCTCGGCCTGGCCGTCCTCGAAGGCCCGTCCAGGCTCGATTCGAACGTCGCCCTCTTCCCCCTGTTCTCGGGTCTTTTCGGCATGCCCAACCTGATCCTCTCGCTCCGCACGCGGCCGGGTGCGATTCCCGAGCAGAGCACGGACGCGCTGGAGCCCCTCTCCCTCCCCGAGGCCGCGCACGCGGTGCGGGGGGCCCTCGCAGGGGCCGCGGTGTCCTGGCTGCCCGGCCTCAGCGGCGGGGCCGCGGCGACCCTGGCCGCGGTGGGCGGTCGGAAGAAGCTGGCTCCCGCGGCGTTCATGGTCATCCTGGGCGCCGTGTCTACATCGACGGCCATCCTGAGCGTGTCCGTGCTCTTCATAATCGGCAAGGCGAGGAGCGGGACCGCCGCGGCGGTGCGCGAGCTCCTGGGGTCCTACGGCGGGTGGACGGATCCCTTCCTTCCTCCAACCGCGGTAGTGTGGCTCGCACTCGCTTCAGTCCTCGCGGGCGTCCTCGCGGCACCTCTCGCGTGTGCGGTGGCTCGTCTCCTCGCGTCCCGCTGGTCCCGGGTCGACCCGCGTCTCCTCGCGGGCGCCACGCTCGCGGGTCTGGGCATCCTGATCGCGGTGGCGTCCGGGCCGATTGGTCTGGCCGTTGCGACCCTCGCCTGCTTGGTCGGGCTGGTGCCTGTCCGGGCGGGTGTGCGGCGCGTGCACCTGATGGCGTCGCTCCTCGTGCCCGTCCTCGCTGGATACCTCGCTGGCTGAGCGTCTAGAGATCCGGAACCAGCCCCCTTCCGACCTTCCCACGGGGCCTCCGAAACCGTGCGAACACATCTTGTCACGAGAAAGGCTTTAAGTAGCCCCCTCCCGGATTCATTCCCTGTCCCCCCTGCCATGTCCACCTTGGTCCCGCCAGAGCCCGACACGCTCGAGAAACTCTCCTACGTCTTGTCGAGCAGCCAGCGGGAGAAGGTCCTGGGCGCAATTCTGGCGAATCCCAAGAGTCCGGCCCAGATCGCCAAGGACACAAGCCTCCACCTGCCCCACGTGAGCCGCGCACTCAGCCAGCTCGCACGGGCGGGTCTCGTCTCGCCGCTGAGCCCGAACGGCCGCGGGCGGCTGTACGCCGTTACGCCGCTGGGGCAATCCGTGTACGACGAGCTCGCGAACACCCGCGGCGACCGCCTCGTGGCTCCCCTGGCCCGCGGGAGCCACTTCCGGAACTACCATCACTGGCTCGCCAAGAACTACGGGAAGAACACCGCGGACGACTTCTTCGCCCGGCTGGGCATCGATCCGCGGAAGATCGACGCGGGCGGGTGGTACCCCCTGCGGACGATCGTTCACCTCTCCGACATGATCGAGGCCACCTTTGGCGATGGGAGCGGAGAGACCGTGCGGCGGATGCTCCGCGAGGAGGCGCTCAACTTCACCTCGATCCGACGGTACGCCTCGATCGTCCTGCCGTTCAAGTACCTCGCCGAGATGATGCCCGCGGCGTACCACCGGGAGTTCAACCACGGCCGCCTCGAGGTGGAGGTCCACGGTCGCCGGGCCCTGGTCAAGAACTACGACTGGATCAGCAGCCCGTCCCGGTGCATGGCGTGGCTCGGGACTTACGAGGGCTCGCTCCAGGGAGCCGGCTACAAGCACGTCACGGTGAAGAAGGTCGCCTGCATCCTGAAGGGCGATCCGTATTGCGGCTACGTGCTCGAATGGTGACCCCCGGCGGCTCCCGTAGACAGGGCCGTCATGGTAAGGATTTGGTAACAATGGCTTAAGTACCGGGTCACGCCTCGGGGAGACCCGGTAGGAATCCAAGGGGATGCGAGTCCTCGTTTGGGGGGATGCCTACCAAGGCGCCCGTTCC
>CAZJIP010000113.1:0-7535 GCA_964546105.1 uncultured Methanomassiliicoccales archaeon | reverse complement strand
TCCCAGACCGAGCCCGAGGGATACAACGATCAGCAGGACGGGACCGCGCATGCCCGGAATGTCTCCACAGGTCCTCATCGAACCCGCCGGGGATAATCCTGCCGCAGGCTATCCCAGCGATTCCGGACCCTTCGGAGGCCCTGGGTCAAGGGAAGGGGTCAGACGCCACCACCGGGCGGGCCCGGTTTCTCGGTCGGGGCGTGGGATCGCCGGCGCCGCGGCCGGACGCGCGCCAGCCGACCCCGTTGCCGCGCCCACCACGCCTCGACGCGCGGATAGGTACCCGGGTTCTCCTCGACCCAGAACAGGAAGGCGAGGCCGGCAAAGAACACGGCTAGGGCAATCAGGACGTAGAACGGCCACCGGGGGATCGGCGGCTTGACGCCGAAGGAGGAGTCGGAGAGGGTGCCGTTGACATGGAGCAGGGAGACGTTCACGTTGCCGATGCACAACGGGGGCGTGCAGGGCGTCGTGTTCGCTTCGCTCGTGGCCTCGTTCCAGAGCTGCGGGTCGAAGTAGCCTCGGGAGGCCATTTGGAAGGGGGTCATCGTCCCGCTCACGTTGCCCTCGAAGGTCAGGGAGAACCAGAGGAAGTAGCTCGCCTGGGAGAACACGGAGCCGTACGGCATGAGGTCCTCGTTGGACGAGGTCAACACGGTGAACGAGAGGTTCGTCACACTGCCCGGGGCGACGGAGGACACGTTCCACCACCAGGATCGCCCGGACGCCTGGCCGATCGTACTCTCGAGGATCGGATAGGGGTACGTCCAGTTCCGGTCCACCGGGATCGCCTGGTCGATCGTCGCGTACTCGTAGATCGTCGCCTCGAGGGAAACGTTCCACAGGACCATGCCCGCGGGATACGTCGAGTTGAACTGGAACACGAAGTCGCCGCTCTGGCCGGGTTCGAGCTGGGGCGTCGAGACGATATCGATGAGCTTGTTCACGTTGCTGATGGCGCCGAAGTCCTCCGCGGCACGGGCGGGCGTTGCGAAAACGACGAGAACTAGGAGGAGGGCGACGGCCAGGGCAGGCGCCCGCATCATGCGTCGCGAAGCGGAAGGAGCCTCATATAGGTATCGTGGTGGATGGCGGCGACGCGACGGGAGGCGAAGGACGGCCTGCGCCGACCAACGAGGCTTTAGATGGGGCAACCGCTTCCCTGGGACCATGCCCGCGTCCCAGCGTTCACCGTCCGTCAGCGCCTACGTCTTCATCACCACGAAGCAACCGAGGCGAGTCGTGCAGGCCCTGCGGAAGATTGTCGGAGTCGTGAGGGCCGACGGGCTGTTCGGCACGCCCGACGCGATCCCTCTCGTGGAGGGCCAGGATGTGGCGACGATGGATGCGGTGATCGACCGGATCGTAGAGCTGCCCGAGGTCCTCGGCACGGACTCGAAGGTCGCGCGATGGATCGAATGAAAAGGCATCTCGTCGCGGTCGTCGCAGCCCAAGAGGCCGAGCGGCTTCGCCAGGAGCTCCAGGCGCGTGGCCTCGTGGACCGGTCGGTGCGCATGGCGAAGCGGGGCGCCGAGGTGCTCATCCCCCTCGCGGGGGAGCCGCCCAAGGACCTCGCGCGCTTCGGCGCCCGCCTGGAGTCGGAAGTCCTGAGCTCCCGACTCGTGCCGCAGGACCCGCATGCTTCCCTGCGCCAGGCCCTCGCCTTGGCGGGCATCCCGGAAGAGGCCGGGCCACGGAAATGGGAGCGGATCGGCGACGTGCTCGTGCTGCGGCTGTCGAACGCCGCGCGACCCTATGCGCAGGACGTCGGTCGGGTGTACGGGGAGACCCTCAGGTGCCGCACGGTGGTCGAAGACGTCTCGGGCGTCCACGGAATCCTCAGGACCCCTGAGGTCCGCGTCCTCTGGGGGGACGGCACGGAGACCGTCCATCTCGAGGGCGGCGTTCGGTACAAGCTGGACGTGGCCCGAATCATGTTCTCGTCCGGGAATCTCTCGGAGCGGACGTCCATCGCGTCGAAGGTCCACGACGGCGCCGCGGTCGTCGACCTCTTCGCGGGCATCGGCTACTTCACGCTCCCGATTGCGGTGCATGCGCGCCCCGAGCGCATCTACGCGTGCGAACTGAACCCCGTGGCCTTCCACTACCTCCTCGAGAACCTCCGGCTCAACCGCGCCACGAACGTGATCCCGCTCCTGGGCGACTGCCGCGATACCGCGCCGCGGAGCGTCGCGGACGTGGTCCTCATGGGCCACTTCTCCGCGGCGGACTACCTCGACGTGGCCTTCGACACCCTCCGCGGCGCAGGCCTCGTCGTCTACCACGAGCTGTGCTCCAAGGAGCAGTTCCCCCAGGCGCCGCTCTCCCATGTCGTGGCGGCGGCGAAGGACCGGTGGTACGACGTGGAATCCGTCCACTCGAAGATCCTGAAGTCCTACGCGCCCGGGATCGTACATGCCGTCCTCGAGGCACGCGTACGGCGGCGGCCCAAGACGCCCATGGCCCGTTGAGTCACCGCGGCCCCGCCTTTGTATTCTATTTGCAATATCCCCATAAGGCGCAGCCTCCGAAGGGGACGGGGGATGCGAATTCTGCATCCGCCGCAGATAGGGAGGGAATCCGAGACCATGGCGAATCTCAAGGGAACCAAGACGCTGGAGAACCTAAAGACCGCCTTCGCCGGGGAGGCCCAGGCGAACCGCCGCTACCTGTACTTCTCGCGCAAGGCGGACGAGGAGGGCTACCCCGAGGTGGCCGCCCTGTTCAAGGGGATTGCGGAGGGCGAGACCGCACACGCGTTCCACCACTTCGACTCCATGAAGGAGATGGGCGATCCGGTAACCGGGGCGAGCGTGGCGAATGTGAAGGACATGCTCGCGTCGTCCGTCCAGGGCGAGACGTACGAGTACACCACGATGTACCCGACGTTCGCCCAGGTGGCCCGCGAGGAGGGCTTCGAGGAGATCGCGAAGTACTTCGACGTCCTCACGAAGGCGGAGCACGCCCACGCAAACAAGTTCGATGAAGCCTTGAAGGCGCTCAAATAGGCGCCCGGATGCCCTCCGAACGGCATCGGAGGACGAAAGACCTATCCCGGGAACGCGATAGAGGTACCCCGTGAAGCCCATGTACTGCCCCCAGTGCGGCTCCCCGCTCCCCGAAGGAGCCACCTACTGTACCCAGTGCGCTGCCGTCGTCAACCCCGTGGACCACGTCGTGAAGACGGTGGGCCGCGTCACGAAGAACGTGCTGAAGACCACGGGCAACGCGCTGGACCGCGCCGCGAAGGCGGTCGGTCCGACTGTGGACAAGACCGTGGCGGCGGTCCGTCCCGCGGTCGAGGAGACTTCGCGCGCCCTGAAGCCCGTAGCCGACGACGTGGGCCGCGCGGCCCGGGACGTCGCGAAGTCCGTGAAGCCTGCGGCGGAGAAGGTGGTCCAGGTGACCAAGGAGGCCGCGGACAAGACCGTGAAGGCCGTCACCCCGGCCGTAGAGAAGGTCGCCGGAGCGACGGAACGCGCAGCCCGGAACGTGCGGGAGAAAGCCCAGCGCCGGAAGTCCTCGTAGTCTCTCCGATCATCGCCGGATCGAGCTGCCGTAGAGGCGTAGGTAGGGCGCGAGCGCGCGGACCAGACGGGACTCCGCCTTGCTCAGGTGTTCCTGGAGCGTCGACTCGCCGAAGGACGCCTCCCGCGCGAGGCGCTCCAGGGAAACGGCCTTGGGGAGATCGAAGTAGCCGCGTTCCACGGCCCGAAGGAAGACCTGAAGCTGCTTCGCCGTCAGGTCCCCGAAGAGCTCGGACAAGGAGAGGGTGTACGAATCACGAAGCACGTCGGGCGAGACGGACACCTTCTCCAGGATCTTCACGGACGCGGCCTCCTTCAGGTCCCGGTACAACGACCGGACCCGCGCAGGCTCCGGCGCGAGGACCGTGAGCCGCTCCCGCCCGCCTTCGTAGACCACGGGAGGCTTCCAGAGGTAGTTCCTGCCCTCCGTCATTCGGACCGTGGAGTTCTGGGGCGAGCACCGGCAGCGAACCATGATGTCCAGCCGGTCGAGGGCCGCGCGGTCCTCTGCGAGGAATTCCAGGTAGTCCACCATGGAATCGCACCAGCGGAAAACCCGCACGTCCGGGAAGGCCTTGGCCACGTTGTTGAAGGGCAGGCCGTGCTCCATGCGCAGGGCAATTTCGTCCATGAACCCCGCCCGGTCCAGACCGGCTCCAAGGCTATCGACGACCGGCCTGATGAGCCTCGCGGTGAAACCCATGGCCGACCTGATCGTCCAACACACCTGGAAGGAAGAGAATTCGGAAGCCGCCTTTGCAACCGTCAAGAGCATCATCGGGATGGCCCATTCGGGCAAGCTGCCCGCGGGTTACGCCCTGAAGTCCGTGAACGTGGTGTCAGGAGACCGCCGCGCCTTCTGCACGTGGCAGGCGCCGAGCAAGCAGGCCCTGGAGCAGCTCGTCGCCCAGGTCAACCCGCCGACGACCCACGTAGTCTACGAGGTCCAGCGGGCCCTGTGAGCCGCCCTCGACTCTCGCGAACCGCCCCGACCAGGGGCGGCTCGCCCCTCGGGCCGCCTCGCGTCCGCTGAAAGGTTTATCCCGGTTCCGCGGGTTGCGGCCCCGATGGTCGTCGAGGACCGCTTGGAGCTCGTGCTGCGCGGCGCCGAGGAGGTCGTCACCCGCGAGGAGCTGCGGTCTCTTTTGGAGAAGGGCGGCACGCCCCGCGCCTACGTCGGGCTCGAGCCCTCCGGGCTCATGCACATCGGCACGGGCTTCATTGTCGGCCAGAAGATTGCCGATCTGGCGAAGGCCGGCTTCCACGCGATCGTCTTCCTCGCGGACTGGCATGCATACATCAACGACAAGCTCGGCGGCAGCCTGGAGGCGATCCAGCGCTGCGCGGAGTACTTCCGGGACAGCTTCCGCGCCCTCGGCCTTCCGGAATCCGTGGAGCTCCTGTACGCGAACGAGTTCGTGACCCACCCGGAATACTGGCAGAAGGTCATCGCGGTCTCCAAGGCCTCCAGCGTCGCGCGCATCCGCCGCGCGCTCACGATCATGGGCCGCAAGGAGGAGGAGGCGGACCTGGACGCGTCCAAGCTCATCTACCCCGCCATGCAGGTCGCGGACATCGCATGGATGGACCTCGACCTCGCGTACGGCGGCATGGACCAGCGGCATGCGCACATGCTGTATCGCGACGTGGCGCCCAAGCTGGGCTGGAAGCAGGTGGTCGCGCTGCACACGCCGCTTCTCCCGAGCCTGGAGGGCGGCGGCCGCATGGACCCCATCGCAGGGAAGATGTCCAAGTCCAAGCCCGACGCGAGCCTCCTGATCAACGACACGCCCGCCGACGTGGAGCGGAAGATCGGCAAGGCCTACTGCCCGCCCAAGGAGACGGAGGGCAATCCCGTACTAGGGATCGCGAAGCTCATCCTGTTCCCGCGGCGCGGTTCGCTCACGATCGTGCGCGAGCCCAAGTTCGGCGGGGACGTCACGTACCGGACGTATGCGGAGCTCGCGGGCGCGTTCGGCACGGGCGACCTGCATCCCAAGGACCTCAAGGCAGGCGTCGCGGCAGGACTCAATGGGGAGCTCGAGCCCGTGCGCAGGTACTTCGCGGCCCATCCGGAGAACCTGGAGGCCATGCGCTCCCTTACGGCCAAGCGGTGAACGATGAAGGTGAACACCCAGGCCGCCCTCCTGGCGGTCATCGCCGGCATCCTCCTGCTCGTCGTGGGCTACACCGGCGTCGCGGGGGTCGACCACTTCTTCGACCTGCTCGAGAGCTGGTTCGGGCCGCAGCCTGCGTTGTTGGTCCTTTCGCGGATCTTCGGCGGCATCGCGGCGCTCGGCGGCGTCGCGGTCCTCATCGGAGCGTACTTCCTCTCAACGGACCGCGTGCGGACGGGGCGGATCCTCATCGTCCTCGGCTCGGGGGCGGGACTCATCACGTTGCTCCTGTTCCTCGCGCGGAATCTGGTCAGGGAGGATTTCTCCTACCTGCTGGCAGTGCTCCCCGCAGTCATCGGCGTGGCGTTCGGCATCGCAGCGCAGTGGTGGGCAAAGCCCGCGCCGATCCTGCCCTGACCGCTCAGGAGGACGGCGGCACCGCGGCGGTCGTCGACGGGCGAGGCAGGCCCCGGCCGCGGAACGCAACCAGGTAGACCGCCGTGGCCAGGGAGACGGCCGCGGCGAACCAGAACGGAGCCGTATAGGTCAGCAGGGGATCGGCCGCGTAGACGTCCGAAAGGACTCCCGCGATGAAGGACCCGACCGCTCCGCCGAGCAGCTGAAAGAAGAACACGAGGCCGAATGCCGCTCCCTGGAGGCGCCGATGGCTCGCCTCGGAGACGAAGGCGAAGAGAGCGGGGTAGGTGAGGAAGAGCCCCGCGCCCAGCGTCCAGAGGATCACGAGGATCAGCCCGGCATCCGAGAGGACCGCTGCGGCGAGGCAGGCGACGCCGATGGCCACGTAGGCGAACACGGTGAGGGAGAAGCGGCCGAACCGGCGGCTGGTCCGTCCGAACGTGAGGGCCACCACCGTGCCGACCAGGAGCCAGAGCGCCACGGCCAGTCCCGCGACGCCGGCATTCACGCCGTACACCTCGTGGAGGAGCTGGGGTCCGAAGAGCGCGACCACGTTGTAGCTGACGCTCCCGATGGCGAGGGGCAGGAGCCAGAACTTCACGTCGCTCAGGGAGCTCCAGAGGTCCCGCCACGTCGTCGCTGCCTGCGTGACCGGCGGCGACGGATGCCCGCGCACGAGAAGGAGTCCCACGGCCACCGCGAGCAGGTTGGCCGCGCCCCAGATCAGGAAGGCCCACTGCCAGCCCCAGAGGAGGCCCGCGCCAGCGCCGGTCGCGGTGCCCAGGACCTCCCCGAAGTCGCCGAAGCCGCTCTGGAAACCCAGGGAGCGGTCGAGTTCGTGGGGTGCGAATTCCCGGCCGATCCAAGACATGCCCACGGGGTGGTAGAAGCTGGCGCCCACGCGCAGGAGGGAGACGAACAGGAGGAGGGACCAGAAGGAGGTGGCCGCGGCGACCAGGAGGCACGAGGCGCCGACGATCAGGATGCCGATGGGCAGGAACCGCGAGGGGTCCCGTCGGTCGCTCATGACGCCCGTGAGGACCTGCACGATTGCGTTTACCAGGAGCGCAGTGCCGCCCAGGATGCCCGTCTCGAACGGGCCGAAGGTAAAGACGCCGGTCAGGATCGCGATCTGGCCGGAGAGGACCTGCACCGCGCCGTCGTTCGTCAGGTGGTAGACGCTGTTCACCAGGAGGACGCGGCGGTCTCCGGCCACGCGCGGGGCGATGGCTCGCGGTGATAAAGGGTTACGGCCAAGGTCGTCCGCGCTTCGCGCTTCGCCTGTGGTCGCCGAATACCCCCGCGACTCTTCAGCGCCTCGCTGATTGCGAGAGCAAGGAGACAAACTCCATATAGGCCTGCCCCGATGGGCACGGCGGCCACGAGACCGCGGACGGCCGACGGTAGCCCGCAAGGGCGGCTGAGGAACGTCCCCCCTCCTTACGAGAGGTGGCCCCGTGCAAGCGGGGGGCCT
>CAZJIP010000112.1:0-7545 GCA_964546105.1 uncultured Methanomassiliicoccales archaeon | reverse complement strand
AGTTACCGGAAGGTGCCATGACGCGCGAGTAGGCCGAGCATGGAGTCGCCAGCCCTCACGCGGACAACCGCGCAACCCGCTCGGGCGTACACGCCTCGCGCACGGGAGGGACGTGTTCAACATGCTATCCACGTAGTATGCTACTTGGGGCGCCACTTGTCCGGCCACTTGGCAGACGACGTGTACAGGGGACATCGGGGCGGAGAGATGACCGGCAACCATTGAGTGTTGAGTTTTCCGGATTCATTCCGAATGGGAATGCGTCCGGACGGACCCATGTCTTCTCCATCGGCACGGAACTGGATTTGTCCTCATCCGAGTTCAAATGATGCCACCCTGGTTGGGCTGTGCTTTCGCCGGCCATTAACCCATACTCAATTGCGTTCAAGTCCATGGCTTCCGGGTTCATGGAGATCAGTTGTCTACTCAAGCTGACCCTAGCCGAGTATCAGCTTCCCCCCGCAACACTCTGCTCGGATTGGTCAGCCCGCGTGGGCTGCTATGCTCCGTTCTTATCTCACCCTCGGCGTCTCCGCGTGTGTTCGAGAGGGTGCCCCTTTAAGTGTTCACACAGCAAGAGTAGACTATGCGAACGAGCTTTCAGTCGGCGGACATGGGTGGCCGATGGCGCCCTACTCGTGACATAGTGCTGGTCGTTCGACTCCAGCGACGCTGGAACGCAGGGTTCTATGAACTCGCTGACCAGTACTCGCTCCTGCGCGATGATGATATTCCAGCCAGTCGCTACCGCGCTTGGATCCACCGGTCTAAGGGGCGCATCGACGGGTTCGCCCTAGTCTCTCGTGCACAGGACAAGGTTGTGATTCAGGAGCTGTGGTGCGAGAGCACGGGTCGGGCCGATTGGAACGTTAAGCATACCGACCTGGAGGATATCCGCCGCCTCGATGAGGCATGGGAGCTCGTACGTTGGATTCAGGCGAGGGCGGGTGTGCCCACATACGTGCGGATCCCTTCGGACAACGCGTTTGGTCGTCTTCTCGCGATCCGATTCCGTCTGCCGCTCGAGACATCGTTCCTCTTGTCCACTCGGTCGCCTGGTCGCCTGGAAATTCCGAGACCAGGTGGCGGGTATGGTGTCCGACCATATGCCAAAGGAGACGAGGCGGCATTCACAATGATTCACAATCGTTGTTTTGGGGCGAGCCTCACGGTGGATGAGATGCGAGACTGGGCAAACGGTCCTAGGCACGAGTCTTTCGCGGCCACGGCCAAGGATGGTCGGGTCGTCGGTCTCCTTATCGCAGAAGTGCGTCGCGGTGGGAAGATTGGTGATTTCAATATAGCTATTGAGGAGGGCCATCGAGGAAAGGGACTAGGGACTATGCTTCTAGCCCAGGGCATGCGATATTTCTTGAACAAACGAGTCGAGACCGTCGTCGCGGACTACTGGGCAACGAATGCACCGGCTGTCATTTTCTACGCCAAGCACGGCTTCAGGCTCGCACGCGCATACGACTTCT
The DNA here is from genome assembly GCA_964546105.1 of uncultured Methanomassiliicoccales archaeon. GTDB lineage: Archaea > Thermoplasmatota > Thermoplasmata > RBG-16-68-12 > RBG-16-68-12 > RBG-16-68-12. The sequence goes on along the minus strand of CAZJIP010000112.1, from coordinate 6,064 downwards.
TCCGGACTTGACGCCAAACCCCGGACCCTTAGATTTGAACCCAATTTGGTACAAAAACGGACGGACCCATTTTCTTCATGACCTCAGTTGGAATTTCCAGCAAGGCTCATGTAGGTGCAAAATCCGGCTCTTGTCCCATCACGCCCGCCTGCAAGGGCGGACACTTTCCCGTTTTCACGGCCGCCCATGGGCTCGGTGATGGGGGTCACGTCTCGGTTCCGCGTCGGCCCCTCCGCTGCGACGCAAACGCTGCACGCCGAATCTTGTTCACCAAGGGTGTCGTTCGGTACTTCGGCACGTCCTTGAATCTGACCCACGCGAACTCGGAGGCTTCAGAGGGGTTGACCCGCGGAGGTTCCCTCGAAGGGCCTGTGCAAAGGAACTCAACGACGACGCTCCTGATTCGCTTCGCACCTCTGCCACGGCGGTCGAACGTGGCGGCATAGAACGGGCTGCCGACCTTCGCGGAGAATCCCGTCTCTTCCATGAGTTCCCTCCTTAACGCCGTGGTCAGGTCCTCTCCCGTCTTCACGCGGCCTCCCGGCGAGTCCCAAATCCCCGGAAACGACACGAGGTTGTTATTGCGGCGGAGCAACAGAAGGCGACCTCCACGGAAAATCGCGCCGCCCACGCAGACTTCGGCCCTGAGGTTCGACACCATGCCTTGCCCCGATGGTCTCACGAAGACGTTTACGGGGCCTCGATCTTGCGCCCGAAGAATGGCCCCTTCGGCCGCGGTCGGGCTCGGGGGGACGCCGGCCGGAACCTTTACCCAGAACATGGCCTTCCGTCCTCCGATGCCGCTGTTCGTGGTGGTCGAGGAACAGGGTCCGAACTGGAAGTCGGGCTCCTCCATGCGAAGCCAGCCAGGGTGGCAGGAGCACGCACGGTTCATCGACGCACTCGAAGCCCAGCGCGTGGTTGTCCTCGGTGGTCCGCTGCACCACCCTTCCGGTCATCGAGCGATGCTGGTCTTCGACGCACCCGACGAGGCCACGGTCCGCCGACGACTGGCCGAGGACCCTTGGATACAATCCGGAATCCTACAGGTCCGTGAAATCGAGTCGTGGGAACTGCTCATAGGTCGGATTCGTTAACGGTTGTGACGTGACCGGAGTTTCCGGCCGCGCCGTCGGCTCAGATCCGCGATGGGCGGCCAGTTCTTCACCGGTTCCGGCGGAGCGGGAACTCCCTCTCCAGTCTCGCATAGAACTCGTCCCCGCACATCCAGAGGAAGTCCGGCTTGCCATCGACCTTGACCTTCCCGTCGATGACGATGGTGGGGGCGGCGCGGATGTCGTACTCCTCGACGAGGCGTGCCACGTCGGGGGTCCGGCTCGTGAGGTCTCGTTCGATGAGGACACAGGACGCGCACTTCCCGACCTCGACCGCCGCGAGAGTGGAACGGCAGAGGGGGCGACCGGCGGTGAAGACCTCGATGATGTGAGCCACGGGATGTTGAGGCCGCCATTGGGCTCGGGGGACGTGGGCCGCAGGCCAATGCCTGGGAAGCCCGTCGGGAACGCAGACGTAGCGGGACGAAACCTTGTGGCGCCGGAGTCCTGGACTGCCCGTGCTAGGTTAAATCACGCTAATACGTAGCATACCATTAAATCCTCGTGTGGAAATCGAGCCACTACGCGCGTAGGAGGCGCGGGGAGGGGAAAATGAGGAAAGCTGTGGTATGGTTGCTCGCGGTGGCGTTTCTATTTCTTGCCGTCATGGCAACGAAGTCCGCTGCTGCCGCGGGAACGGGATATACGGTCGTTGTGAGCGGGGACGTGCCCATCTGGATTAGTGGAGCGAATGTCGCCGGTCAATGGAGCGGGGGCGGATCATTGTGTGGTACCAGCATGGACCAACCAAAGCCGCCGCCATACCCCGGTGCACACACTCTTCTCCGGTTCATCGTAACCGGAGGAGGTCCGGGCACGTATGCGTATGGGAGCTTCAATGACCAACTAACTGGGGAGTCCGTGCCTGCCGGCACGAACACATTCGCCATCGATGCGCTGGGAACCGTAGTGTATTCCATAGACGAGCCAAGTCTCGTCGGACAGACGCTGCCGTTGAGAGTCACCTTTAACTACGCACAAGGGACCAGCGTTCAGAACGTTGTGGGCTGGTTGGGGGTAGGGCCTGGCGTTTATGCGCCTGTTCTCCTAATACACAACGCCCAAATCGTCATCAACACCGTCGGCTAGAGCCAACCCAGCCAGGTCCAACCTTTTCCTTTTTTCTTTGGCTATGTGGCAGCGGAGACGCCCAATCTAGCGGTTGGCCGGCCTTCTCGGGAAGGTTGGGACTCTCGTCTCGTTCGCCGCCGGCGGCGCGACCTGACGGGCAACGACCGTTTGGGGACGCGTCTGGATTCCGCGCAGGTGCGGACTTCGCGATCCACAGCAAGGGAACGGGCGCAGCCCCGCCATCACGACAGCTCACGCCATCATCGGGCACTCGCCATTCGTGTAGTTATGCTGTTCCATGTACTGTTGGCAGTACTGGTAGTTGCCCTGGTACGGGCACGGGCCGCCTCCGCCCATCATCCCGCCGCCGTACCCGCCGTTCATCATCCCGCCGCCGTTGTAGCCGCCCTGCATCCCGCCCGTCGTCGCGTGGGGCGCGGCCATCGTCATGCCGACGACGCCCGCCCCGGCGAGGGACAGGACGGTCAGGGCCACCAAGACGCCTGTTGCCATTGTTGCAACCTCTGGGTCTGCCTATGGGCTGAAAAGGCCCTTCAGGATGTCCTGAAACGGGGTGAAACGGGTTTCGGAATCCCGGAACGACCGGCCTCCGCGCGGACGGCGACCACTTCTCTCGGTTCGCCGACAACGGGACGGGAAACTCCGGGAACTCCCGTCCAACAGCGGACTTGGCTCCCGCCCAAGGTCCGCCCTCGTAGTCGATGCCACTCCTCACGCCCGGGTACCCTGGTGCGGCGCTTCGGACGCGGGCGCAGCCACCCCCATGGAATGTTGAACCACCCGAGCGTACGTGACTGGTGGGAATGCTTGAGTATGTCCGCTCAGTTAGGGTGCGGAGGAAAGGTTGCGGGCTCCCGCGGCCTCGCGTGACACGGTACCGAAGACCACCACGCGGGCGTGGCTCTCCCCGCGGACTACGGGTCCCACCGAGCGGATCGCCTATGCAGCCGTGGGTACCATCCTGCTCCTCGTGGCCCTTGCGGGGTTCGGGCTCCTTCTGCTGTCGTCCCTGGCGGGCGACCCTGCATTCGGCCTGTTCGGGCTCGTCTTGGGCTTGCTCGCCTTGGTTCTCGGCTATCGGATGCTCGTCGCTGCCGCCATGGGGCGGCGACTCTACTGGTGGCCCGGACAGCGGGAGTACGACCAAGGCGGGACGCGGTGACGGCGGCCCGTCGGCTTGGCGAGACGGGGGCCCGGGGGGAGCACTTTCAAGAATCTAGGGGCACATTCGCATCCGTGGCTGTTCCCGCCTGTCGGTTCGTCGTGGCCAACATCCAGGAAGCTGAACTCCGCGACGAGTACGCCTTCAACTTGTTCGAGCCAGACGTAGCGTTGGAGGTTGGGGGGAAGAACGCGTTCGAGCCTTTCGGTCGCCGGAGCCTCCCCGTGGTCATCATGGCGTCCCGTGAAGTGTGGCTGCGAGAGACCGCGGACCTCGTCCGCCATCTGGATCGTGGCATTCCCCAATGGGAGTACCACTACCCGCTCTACGGCACCCTCAACGAGGTCTACGTGACCCCCTCGAACGGGGATCTCGAAGTGTTCGTCAACTGGCAGCAGAAGGGGCAGCGGCCGGTCGGGACCGTTCGTGTGCGGGAGTGGGTCCAAGCCGTGGCGACGGTTTCAAGGAAACTCAGCGACCTGTTCCGACGCCACCAGCCGTCCTTGTTCAGGGATTCCGCCTTCGCCAAGCAGGACGAGTTGCTCCAGGAAATCGAATCGTGGCTCATCACCCATGGAAAGGACTGATTGCGCTCCCGGCCGCACGTCGGTGAGGGGACGGGCGGGACCCCGATCCCGCGAAAACGGTTTCCCTTAAGCCAATGGGCGTGCGAAACGGGACTAGTTCAAGCCTATCACGTTCAAAGAGAGAGTTATGCGTCGCGCGCCTTCGCCGCTAATCCGCAGCTTGAAGGAGATGTTCGCGCCCTTCTGGAAGCTCTGGCTCGTCTGCTTCGGCATCGCCGGAGTGAGCTGGGCGGTGCTCCAGATTCAAGCTGCGTATCCGGGCATTGCATGCACCGTCAACGGCTTCTCGTTTCCCTGGACGCAATGCTTCCTGGGCGACTCGACCCGCACCCCGTGGGGGATCTTCACCGCCTTCTTCGTCCACACGTCCTTCGCCCAGCACTACCTCCCGAACATGGTGCTGTTGTTCGTCGCGGTGTTCGTGTTCTGCGTGATGAACGCCCCACTCTCTCGTAGCGAGAAGCGATTCCGACAGCGGGTCTTCATTGACGTGATGTTTCTCTCCGGTATTGCAGCCAATTTCGCGTCGCTCTTCTTCTACGGGCCCATTCCTACCGTGGGAGCCTCCGGGCTGGATTTCGCCGCGCTGGGCATCACTCTGGCTTTCTGCGTCGTGAACGTCTTCCCGAGGATTCGGCGGCGTCGGGATCTCGTGCCGTACTACCGGGACCCCCTGAACCTGGTCTGGTCCATGACCAACGGACTCCTCGCCGCCGGGCTCATCCTCGTGTCCACGCAGTTCCCGGTCGAGTTCCTCTCGATCCGACCCGGGGTCAACGTGGTCGCCCACCTCTTCGCCCTCGTCTTCGCGGTGGCGGCTACGATGACCTGGGTGGCCTGCAGTCCACGCCCTGTCCCGGCCCTTACACGCAACGCCATGGAGTCCTGAGCGACCCGTCCGCGGCATTAGTAGTGAAGGGCCAGAAACCGGCATCGCGGGCAGCGATGCCCTTCGAGGTACACGTAGCCCAACGCGTCGGGATTGACCAGGGGATCGCCGCGGGATCCGAGTCGGGTCCGTTTCGCGGTCCACTTGGCACCCCCGATGAAGCTCTCCGCCCGCAGGAAGCCGTGCGCCATGGGTCGGCCGCACTCGGGACACGTGGGGGGTCCGTTCCGCTGCATCACTCCACCGGCCGGCCGACCTTCTCCCGGTGTATTGAACCTTGCTGGGGAACGCCCGCAGTCGCGAGACCCAACGCGCGGGTCGCTCGGCTGCGTGCGGTGGCGCGTTCGCTCGTTCGAACGAACAATGGGAAAAGAAGGGGGATTGCCCGTCCCGCAAGACGGGCCGTCCATGGTTCGATTCGACCGCGAGCTCAGTTGTTCGATGTCTCGTTCTCGTGGTCGATCTCGGGGCTCTGTCCCGACTTCTCCTGGGCCCACGCGGGCATGTCGCCCGTACGCAGGGTGATCCAGGCACCTCCGTTGATGGAGATGGACCAGGCCTCGAGGTCGGTCGTGCTGTTGTCGTCAAACACGCCCTTGACGCTCACCGTGTCGTTCACCTTGATGACCGGGTACTTCTGTTCTGCCCAGTACCAAGGCGGAGCGAGCTCAACGTGGAACGTCGAGGTCGCGTTCTTCAGGTCGAATTCCACGCTCGCGTTGAAGTGCGGGTTCCAGTCCACCGCGGTGACCTTGCCTGACACCGTCACGAGGCTCGCCGGCGCGTCCGAGGCGTGCAGCACGACGCCCGCCACGCCCGCGCTACCCACGAGGGCGAGCGCGACGAGGACCAATGCGGCATGTGCCATTTCCTTGCAGACCTCCTTGCCGCGGCGGACCGCTTGGTCGGAGTTAAGGGTTCTTTAACGCTCGTCGAATCGAGAATAGTCGTCGACGAATGTCCGCGAACCTGTGAGGCGCCCGCGGGCGCGGGCCAGAATCGTTATTACCCGATTCGGCGATGGCCGTCGATGTTCCCCCCCAAACGGGACTGAGTCATGGAGGAGAGGTTGACATGGCGACTCCTGAATCGAGCGTGTCTCCCGAGCCCGCCCCTGCGCCGACGCCCCCGCCGGCCCCGAAGCGCCGCCCGTGGAAGCTGATTACGGTGATCGTCGTGGTGATCGTGGCTCTGTCCGCGATCGCGGCGTACGTGATTC
>CAZJIP010000111.1:0-7583 GCA_964546105.1 uncultured Methanomassiliicoccales archaeon | reverse complement strand
GGTCACGGTGCTGTTGTGGTCGACGCGTATGTTGACCCAACCCGCCCCGACCTTCGTGAGGCGGCGCGCGTCGAGGTTCGTGAAATCGAAGGAGCGCACGGTCATGGTCGTCGGGCGCACCATGCAGCGCCCTCGATATGAACTTTCCCGGGTGGCAGGAGTTTTATCCTGAAGCGGTCCATGTCCGCCCGAGCATGGTCCTCTGGATCGGTGTCGACGACACGGACAGCCTGCGCGGGATGTGCACGACGTTCCTCGCGACGGAATTTGTGCGTGAGCTGACGCGCGACCTCGATTTGATTGGCTATCCACGCCTCGTCCGTTTGAATCCCAACATTCCTTGGAAAACGCGCGGGAACGGGGCCATTGCGATGGCCGTCGGGCGTGGTCGCGGCGTCCCTCAAGTCGTAGGTCAGATTGATGGGAGGGACATCTCCATCTATCCGCGGGGCGATGCGGGCGGCGAGCCCGAGGCGGTCTTGGAGAGGCTCTCGCCCTTGGTGGAGCACTGGTCCGATCTGGGTCAGGATGGCACCGATCCCGGGCTCGTGGTCTTGTCCCGGAAACCTCCGGCGTCGCTCTACTGGCATGCCGTGCGGGGAATCGTCTCCAGGACGGAAGCCACCGAAGCCATCCGCGGTCTCGGAATCTCGCGTGCGTGGAAAGGGGGCCGCGGGATCATCGGGGCGTCCGCAGCATGTGCCTGGAGGCCGCGGGATCGAACCTGGGAAGTCCTTGCCTATAGAGAGCAATCCCGCTGGGGCACGTTGCGCGACGTAGATCCGGAATCCGTGCGGTCCATGGACCGCGACTTCCCGAGCACGTTCAACAACTACGATTTCGACAACGAGCGAGTGGTCATCGCGCCGCGCACACCCTGCCCCGTCTTGCTCGGAATCCGGGGAGACCGCCCGCAGGAGCTGGCGCCTGCCTTCCGGCGGATTCGCGGCGAGACCGCAGATCGATGGCTCGTGTTCCTCACGAATCAGGGAACGGATGACCACGTCGGTCCCAATCCGAGTCCCGCGCCGTGGACGGCCGGTCGTTTCTACGGGGCAGTCAGCCGCGGGCCCTGGTCGCTTCCGGGCGGACACGTGGTCTTCGGGCTCGATGGTTGGGACGTCACGGTGTACGAGCCGGCGAAGCAGTTCCGCCGGATTTCACGTGCATTGGTTCCTGGCGACACGGTGGAGGTCATCGGCTCGGTCCGCGAAGAGCCCCGGACGATTAATGCCGAGAAGCTTCACATTGTTGCACTAGAGCATGTGCGCGAGAAAGTTGCAAACCCCCGCTGCCCGCGGTGCGGGGACCGAACGAAGTCGATGGGGAGCGGAGCCCCGTTCCGTTGTCCCCGGTGCCGCACTCACGTTGACCGGTCGCAGGCGCGGTACCGCATCCTACGGCGCGGAATCCGGGCGAGGTGGTACGAGCCCCCGGCCGGCTCTCGCCGCCATCTCAGCAAACCCCTCAAGCGGGGACTCCCTGGCTGAAGGCGGCTTGCCAACCGTTCCTCCGTGCGCACACGTTCCGTCCTAGGACGCCAAGATCGACCTGCGTCTGGGTCTCCTATCTTCGCGGATTTGGGTCCCGAGTCCCGGGATGCGGCGCCGGTGCTCGATGTAGGAGATTGCCCGACCCAGCGGGACGTTGATGGCGAGGAAGAATATGGAAAGCATGATGAACGCCTCGATCCCCGGACCGCTGTATGCGATTTTCCTTGCCCAGAAGAACAGTTCGACAATTGTGGCGTAGCTCAGGATCGTGCTCGCTTTGAAGAGGCTGATCCACTCGTTCGTAAGGGGTAAGATGATGAGCCGGAGGCTTTGCGGGAGGGTGATCCGGGAAAAGATCTGGCGGCCCTTCAGACCGATTGCTTTCGCGGCCTCGATCTGCCCCTGGCCCACAGACTGAAATCCCGCACGGAACACTTCGGCCTGGTAGCCCGCCGTGTTGAGGGTCAAAGCGATCAGACCGGCCCAGTAGAAGACGTTCCAGCCCAGGAACTCCATCTTGGGGAAAGCGGGGAGCATCGCACTGAGCACGATGAAGAGCTGCACGAGGAACGGGGTGCCGCGCATGGCCTCCACGAACCCGGTCGCGAACCCGTACGCCGGTGCGACAAGGGCGCGCTTCAGGTTTTGTACGAGCACCACGCGCACGGCCTTGCCGGTTCCATACAGTTCCTTGGCGCGCGCGTAAGGGAGGAGGCTTGAGGCCGCAGCCTTCCTGCGCCGCAGGAGACCTGGCCCATAGGCGCGAATCAATCCGAGGGGGAGGGCGGCTAGGAGACCGATCACGAACGAGACGTTGGTGAATATCATGGAAATTGCGAAGAATTCGAGACCCGAGGGCAAATTCTTAATCACAAACTCGAGATCATAGACCCTGAGTAAGCCCAACAGTAGGAACAGAACGAGCGCGCCGACGAGGAGCCCGGCCACCGCGAGGATGGACCAGAGATTGGCCCGGACGCCCTCTGCGAGGATTGTGAGAGTGGAGGGCGCCTGAGCCACTTCCGGCTCACCGTTCGGTGGTTCGCTTGTCATGGCTCACCTGAGGATCTTGCCGACGAACGCTTTCGTCCGCTCATGCCCAGGCCGTTCGAAGATGTCCTCGACACTCCCGCGTTCCATGATTTGTCCGTGGTCGACGAACACGAGCCCGTTCGCGACTTCTTTGGCGAACCCCATCTCGTGCGTCACGACCATCATGGTCATCCCGTCCCGCGCGAGTTCGGTCATCACGTCGAGGACCTCATGGATGAACTCCGGGTCGAGGGCTGACGTCGGCTCGTCAAAGAGCATCACCTTGGGGTCCATCGCGAGGGCTCGGGCGATGGCGACCCGCTGCTGCTGCCCGCCCGAGAGTTGAGCGGGGTACGCATCCAGCTTGTCACCAAGACCCACCCGCTGGAGTTCTTCAACTGCCTTCTTGCGGGCCTCTTTGGCGTCCATCTTCTTCACCCGGACGAGCCCCATCATGACGTTCTTGAGGGCTGTCAGATGCGTGAACAGATTGAACGACTGGAACACCATGCCGATTTGCTGACGTACCCACTCCGGGCGGATCTCGGGGCTGTTCACGCGGACCTCGTCCAGAAAGATGTCACCCGCGTCGGGTCGGATGAGCAGGTTCACGCAGCGCAGCAGGGTGGACTTCCCGGACCCGGAGGGTCCGATAATGCAGAGGACGTCGCCTTTGTTCACGTCTAGGTCGATGCCCTGCAGGACGTGCAGGTCGCCGAAGTATTTGTGCAGACCACGGATGCGTATGACGGTCATAGTTCCGCCGCCTCCAATCCCGGCACCTTGAATGTGTTCTCGATGGCACGAACCGAGCGAATCACGACGAATGTGATTACAAAGTAGATGAGGGCAATCCAGATCCAGATGATGAGGGGCGCATAGAGGTAGACCTTGATCCCGGCATATACGTTCACGAAGGCTAACTGGACGAGGTCGTACCAGCCGATGACGTTCAGGAGGGAGGTGTCCTTGATGGCCGACGAGAACTCGTTGCCGATTGCGGGGAGGGACACCCGGAAAGCTTGAGGAAGCACGACACGGAACGTGGATTGGAAGCGGCTCATTCCGATGGCATCCGCAGCTTCGAGCTGGCCCGTGGGCACCGAGAGGAGGCCAGCCCGGATAATCTCGGTCTGATAGGCTCCGGAATGGAGCGCGAGAGCCAGAGTGCCCATCCAGAGTGCTGCCGTCCGGGTCAGGGAGGGATCGTTCGTTAATTGTTTCAAGGCGATCGTGGCGACCAGGAAAGTGAAGAAGATGAGCGCGAGGGGCGGCATGCCTCGGAAGAACTCGACGTACGTGGCTCCTAGCCCTCGGAGAAATGCCGATCGGGTGGTGCGCGCCCACCCGAAGAACAGGCCGAGACAGAACCCAACGGGGATGACCGTCGCGATGAGCTCGAGGGTCACAGGCAGGCCGACCAGGAGGTTCGGTAACACGCCCAGCGTGTAGGCGAGGTCGTACAACCCACGCTGTCCCAGCCAGATGAGGAAGTACCCGACGGCAATGAGGGCGACGATCCCGATTCCGATGCGGACGAGGCGCATCCGCGGGAAAGTCCGTTTCAAGTATCGAAGCGGGAGCGAATCCGGTCGATCCGACGGCGCTCGCATGGGCATCTGGTCTCTATCCTGGGAGACGACCTAGCCCCCTAGTGTAGCCGCCCTGTCTACGCACGCGTGGCGGGTATCCATCGTGGGAACGGTGAACTGATAGAAAAGGGGTGGGGTCGAGGCGACCCCACGTTTTCCTCGTTTAGCCGAACCACTTGGCGATCAGTTTGGCGTACGTCCCGTCGCTCTTCGCCGTCTTGATCACGTTGTTGATGATCGGTAGAAGGCCCTGCGGGTCTCCTTTCGCCACGGCGAAGCCGTACAGCTCGCCGGTGATGATGGTCCCGGCAACCTTCAGGGCTCCTCCGGAGCCCGCCGCGATGGCGGTCGCGGGCCCCGAGTCGATGATCATCGCGTCGATGCTCCCTGCGTTGAGTGCCGCAATTTCGAGGTCGACTGTTGTGAACCGCTTGATTTGGGTCGCATTGTTCGGCATAATATCTGCGAGGTTGTCGTCCACCCAGGACTCGCTCGTCGTCCCGGTCTGCACGCCAATGGTTAGGGTCTTCAAGTCATTCGCCACGCAGGTGGTGCCTGCGGCACAGGTCAGCGTACTGGAACTCTTCACAACCACGGCCTGGTTCGCGTCGTAGTACGGGTTGGAGAACGACATGGTCTGGTTCCGCTTGGCACCCGTTGTTCCCGACTCGGTGATCGCCGAGGCGGCCATGTCGACGCCTCCCTTACCCACGGTGGTAAGTAGCACCGTGAAGTCGGCAAAGTTCTGAATGACCAGTTGGCGTCCCGTTGCGTTCGCAATCAGCTTCGCGAGGTCGATGTCGAACCCGACGTACTGACCGGTCGTGTAGTTGTAGTCCTCGAACGGCGGGAACGGAATGTTCGTGCCCACCACGAGGAACGGCGATGCCGCCTTGGGCGCATACAACAGATTGCCCACGCCGATTCCGCCGACGAAGGCAAGGATGGCCACCACGACCACAATAACGGCCAGCAGCGTCTTGCTCATTCCTTTGCGCACCGCTTCGGTCGGCGGTGCGGCACCTCCTCCTTGCGCCATGGCGGGGGCATCTGGATGTGTCTATTTGAATCTCACTCGAAATGGCTCCGCTAGGACAAATTTCGAAGAAACTCGGAAAGGAGGGCGCGCTCGACGCCCTCCTAGAATCGTTCACTTTGCGGCGCGCTTGAAGCAGCCCTCGAGGACGTCGAGACCGGCGTCGAGGATTTCCTCCTCGATGTTCAGCGCGGGGATGTACCGGATTCCCGCGTCGCCGCACGTGAGCAGGACGAGCCCGTGCTGGTACGCGTCCTTGTCGATCGTGTCGCGCACCTTCACGTTGGGCCGGTTCGTCTTCTTGTCCGTCACGAACTCCGTGGCCTGCATCATGCCGAGGCCGCGGCGGTTCCCGATGAACTCGAACTCGTCCTTCATCTCGTCGAGCCGCTTGGCCATGTAGGCGCCGAGCTTCGCGGAGCGCTCCACGAGGCCCTCGGATTCGATCACGTCGATTACGGCGAGGGACGAGGCGGCCGCGACCGGGTTTCCACCGTAGGTGTTCGAGTGCTTGCCCGACATGGGGAAGTCCATCTTCGCGTCGAAGACCGCGACGCCGATGGGGATGCCGCCACCCAGGGATTTCGCGAGGACCATGATGTCGGGGATGACCTTGGAGTGGTCGATGCCCCACATCTTGCCCGTGCGGCCGAATCCCGCCTGGACCTCGTCGTCGATGAAGAGGAAGTCGTTGTCCTTCGCGATCTTGCCGATCCGGTCGAGCCAGCCCGGGGGAGGCACGATGAAGCCGCCCTCGCCCTGCACGGGCTCCACGAAGATGCCCGCGAGGTCCTCCGGCGGCGCAATCGTCTTCAGGTAGAGGTCCTCGATGATGTTCGCGCAGTACAGGTCGCACGAGGGGTACGTCATCTTGTACGGGCAGCGGAAGCAGTAGGCGTAGGGCACGTGGATGACGCCCGGCATGGTCGGGAAGAACCCGGACTTCTGCTTCGCCTTGCTTGCGGTCAGGGCGAGCGCGCCCTGGGACCGTCCGTGGAATGCGCCGAGGAACGCGAGGAACATCTGCCGCTTCTTGTAGTACTTCGCGATCTTGATCGCCGCCTCGTTGCCCTCCGCGCCCGAGTTCGCGAAGAAGGTCTTCTTCGCGTGCTTGCCGGGCGTGATCTCGGCGAGCTTCTTGGCGAGCTGCGTCTGGATGTCGTAGTAGTAGTCCGTGCCCGCGAAGTGCGTGAAGTCCCCGGCCTGCTTGCGGATCGCCTCGACTACCTTGGGGTGGGAGAGGCCCACGTTGAGCACGGAGATGCCCGACGCGAAGTCGATGAGCAGGTTCCCGTCGACATCCTCGACGATGGAGCCGTGGCCCCGCTTGATCACGACGGGGGCCGACTTCGTCGTCGTGGCCATGTATTTCTTGTCGCGCTCGATCACCTCTCGCGCCTTGGGGCCGGGAGGGGTGACTTTGATGTCCGGGACCTTCACGGAATCACCTGGTGGCGGCCTAAGCTCGGGTCTCCCTTTAAGCTATGGTATGAAATGATAAACAATGCCGGGTCGCGCACGAGGCGGACTACTTGGCGGCGCCGATCCGCATGATCGTCGTTCCGCACACGGGACACTGGCCCTTGGTCGCGGGCTTCCCGTTCTTCAGCGTGACCGCGGCGGCGTCCTTCATCTCGCGCTTCGCTTTGCACTTCACGCAATAGGCCTGGACCATGAGATCCACCGGGGCGCCCGAAAGTCGCGGGGCGCATAAAGATATGGGGGAGAAAGCCGACGCGCGAAAATCAGCCGCGATGCGCGAAAGGGCCCGGTTGCCGCCCGGGTCCTCCCCGCCAGCGGTTATATAACTCCCACCGGAGATGCATGGCAAGATACCATGACCGCCCCGGGCTACGCTCCGCGTCCGAGTCGCCCCATCGGCGTCGCAATCTTGGCCATCCTCATTATCCTCGTCGGTGTGTTGTTCCTCCTCGGCGCCTTCGGTCTCTTCCTGCTTGCGGGCTTCGCCGCCTTCCGGGGACTTCCCACATTCTTCGGTCTTGGAGGCGCAATCCTGGGCGCGGTCCTCCTGGTATTCGCGCTGATCATCATCGGCGTCGGGCTCGGCCTGTGGCATCTGCGGAGCTGGGCATGGTGGCTCGCGATCATCGTCCTTGTGCTCCTGATCATCGGGAGCATCACGGACCCGGTCGGTCTCGTGATCCCGCTCATCCTCCTCATCTACCTCGTGCTCGTCCGCCAACACTTCCGGTGACGTAGGGGCTCGCGCCCCCTCGACGCGTCGCTCTCAGCGTCCGACGGCGTAGTCGGAGATTTGCATGGCTCTCGGTCGTTTTCCTCCTATCTGGCTTTTATCGGAACTTATATATAATGGCCGGAAGATTCACGAATCCAAGATAGGAGGTTTGCCTTGGCTGGCGAAAAACCAACGGCTGGCTTCGTGCTCGGACTGATCGGTGGAATCCTGAT
>CAZJIP010000110.1:0-7623 GCA_964546105.1 uncultured Methanomassiliicoccales archaeon | reverse complement strand
GCGTGGGCCATCTCGCTCATGGTCCCGTAGGAGCCGTTGATCGCGATCAGGGCGTCCGCGGTGCGCACGATGACCAGGTTGCGGGCCGTGCTCATCGCCGTGGCCACGGGGAGGTCGATGTAGGGGTTGGCGTCCGCCTTGTTCCCCGTGGGGAGGATGCCCAGCGTGAGGCCGCCGCCCCGCTTGGCGCCCTTGGCGGCCGCCTGCATGACGCCGTTGAGGCCGCCGCAAATCAGGACGGCGTCCGCGCGCGCGATGAGGAAGCCGACCTCCTCAGCTAGGCGGAGGCCTTCTCCGGAGGCCTGGTTGCCTCCCCCGATGACTCCGATCATGAGTTTTCGCGGCATAGGGAATCCCTCACCACGACACGGCGCGATAAAAGACCTTCGTGCGTATTTGTCAATCCCGAGAACCAGCCGCCCCGAGGAGCGGCGGAAGCTCCCCCAGCGAGCGGATGGCGGGGCATGGGGTCCTTGGATCGCCCTGGCGGCACAGCAGGAGGGCGTGGAATCCTACGTTCCGCGCGCCCAGGTAGTCCGCCTCGTAGCTGTCCCCCACCATGAGGACGCGCTCCGGCGGCACGTTGGCCCGGGCAATGGCGGTCCGGAAGATCCGAGGGTGCGGCTTCTCGGCGCCGACCTCGAAGGAGTACGTGACCGTGTCCAGGTAGGGCGCGAGTCCCGCCTCCTTGAGGATCCGCGGGAGGCGATGGGAGAAGTTCGAGATCACGCCCGTCCGATAGCCTGCGGCCCGGAGGTCCTTGAGCGCGCGCAGGGCCTCGGGGTACGAGCGGTAGACGACCTCCCGCTCGAATGCCGCGTGGATGTCGTCCAAATCCGCGTCCTCCGCCCGGAGGCCCAGGTACTCCAGAAGCCGCGCGTTCACGGTGCGGAAGAACTCGGGTTCCAGGGTCGACGTGAGCGGCCGGATCAGGGTCACGATGAGGTCGGGGGACCGCAGCGCGCTCGCTAGCGTGGCGCGGTCCAGCACCTTGCCCTTCCTCTCCAGGGCCTGGCGGAAGATCTCCGCGGGCGGCGGCGTCGCGGCCAGGAGCGTGCCGCCCGCATCGAAGAAGACGTGGGTGACGTCCCGCAGGGCCTCGTCACGCGTGCCGGACGCGGGCCTCGATGCCATAGTGGTATCGCCCCACCTCGAAGGTCCTCACGGGATGGAAACCCGTGTCGCGCAGGATGGATCTCGCCTCGTCCTCGTCCAAGCGGTGGGCCTTCGGAGGACCGAACTCCATGTCCTCCTTCTTCCAGTCCACGACGCCCAGACGGCCCTCGCGCGTCAGGATGCGGCGGCATTCGAACAGCGTCCCCGGGCCGTCTAGCTCGTGCAGCACGCACGCGAGGAACGCGAAGTCCACGCTCGCGTCCGCAAGCGGAATGCGGTCCTCCGTAGACCGCAAGGCCTCCAGGTTCGGGATCGGCTGCCGCGCGAGCTTGGCCTGGAGCTCCTCCAGCATCTCGGGGACGAGATCGACGGCATAGACCTTCCCGGAGGGCCCCACCATGCGGGCCATGGGGATAGCGAAGAATCCCGTGCCCGTCCCGACGTCCGCGACCCGCATCCCCTTCGTCAGCCCGAAGGCGGTCAGGGTGCGGTCGGGGTCCAGGTAGGAGCGCCGCTCGTCGCTGTCGAGGTGCGCGCGGTGCGCAACGTCGAACTTGTGGCCTCCCCCGGGCACGGTACCGCCATCACCGTGCCCCGCGAAAAAGCCTTGCCGCGCGGCGGGAGTGCTTTATCGTCCCAGCGCGTTCGCCCCGCGGGGGTTGGCACGTGGCGCGGGATCCGACGAGGGCGTATTTCGCGGGCGGCGACCGGGACCGAGCGGTCTTCGAGGCGGGCATCAAGCTCGGTTCCATCTATCATCAGTACGTCGGCGCGCCGCTCACCCGGGCGACCGCGGGCGACCTCGAGCGGGCCATCGAATCCGCGACCCGGGTCCAGCCCATGGTGGAGGACGTCCGGGTGCGGATTGACCGGAAGCGGCTCCGCGCTCGGGGGCCGTACAAGTACGTGAGCCTCTCCGACGAGATGCTGAACGCGGAAGTGACGGTCAAGGTGGGCGGCGCCCGCGTGACCGCGGTCCTGCGGTACGTCCCCGAGCTCGACTATCCCCTCATGTACCTGAAGGACGTCCGCGGCGGGTCAACAAAGCCTTAATTACGCGGCCCCGGGTTGGCCGCGCTTCGATGGCGCGGGGCCGGGGCACTGAGGTCGAGGTCAAGCTCCGACGGGACCTCGGTCTCCTCGAGATCGTAATGATCGGGCTTGGGCCCACGATTGGCTCGACCATCTTCCTCCTCGTCGGCCCGGGCTTCGCGATCACGGGGCCGTCTCTGCTCCTGGCCTTCGGGCTGAACTTCGTGGTGACCATGTTCACCGCGATGGCCTACATGGAGCTGGGCTCCGCCTTCCCCGAGACGGGCGGCGGGTATCTCTGGATCCGCCGGTCCATGCGCGACCCCTGGGGGTTCCTGGGCGGGTGGCTCTCGTGGTTCGGCCACATGGTCGTGGCCTCGTTCTACATCTTCGGGTTCGGGCTCGGCGCGTTGACCCTGATCAAGGTCATCCTCAACGTCCAGACCATCACGGTGGTCCTCGGCCCCTTCGAACTCGGCGAGGACCTCCTGATCAAGCTGCTCGCCGTCGCCGTGGCCGGCGTCTTCATCTTCCTGAACTATCGCGGGACGAAGTTGACGGGCCGTTCCGAGACCGCGGTCACCGTGGCGTTGATCGTCCTCGTCTGCCTCTTCATCGCCGCCGGGCTCGTGCACTTCGTCCTCCGGGGCGGGGTCCCTGGGCAGAACTTCGAGCCCTTCTTCACGGGGAGCGACGGGTGGAGCCAGTTCGTGTCCCTCTTCGCGGCCATGGGCTTCACGTTCATCGTCTTCGAGGGCTACGAGATCATCGCGCAGACGGGGGAGGAGGTCCGCAATCCGGAGAAGAACATCCCGCGGGCCCACTTCATCGTGATCGGCCTCGCGACGGTCATTTTCGTCCTGACCGCGTTCGTGGCCGTCGGCCTGAACACGAAGGGATGCGTCGCACCCGCGAACGGGGCGGGGGCCTGCCTCCTCCAAGCCGCCCCGGGCACCGCGAGCGGCGTCGAAGGGAACCCGAACGCGATCGCCGAGCTCGCCGGGACCGTGATGCCCTTCGGCCTGCCCCTCATCGCCTTCGGCGTCGCTCTGGGCGCGCTCGCCGCGCTGAACTCTCTGATCTTCTCCTCCAGCCGCGTTGCGTTCGCCATGGGACGGGACGGCACCCTGCCCCATTTCCTGAGCGACCTGCATCCGAAGAAGCGCACGCCGCACGTCGCCATCGCCCTCAGCGGTGCCATCATCATCTTGGTGACCCTGAGCCTCGACATCACCCGCGTGGCGGCGAGCGCCGACATCATGTTCCTGCTCCTCTTCCTCTTGGTCAACTGGGCCGTCATCGTGCTCCGGCGGACGATGCCCGACGTGAAGCGGTATTACCTGATACCCCTCTTCCCCCTCATCCCGATCTTCGGAATCGTCACGAAGTTCATGCTCGCGACGAGCCTGTGGACCATCGAACCGCAGGCTTGGTTCATCGCCTTGGGCTGGATCGCCCTGGGCTTCGGGATCCATTACCTGTACCAGAGGAGGGAGGTCGTCGCGGGCGTCACGCGGGTCGTTGGCTCCGTGCTCCCCGTGGCCCGGCCGCACTACCGCATCCTCCTGCCCATCGACGACTTCGAGCGCACGGAGCTCGTGGACTTCGCATCCCTCGTGGCCCAGGTGGAGGACGGGGAGCTCACCCTCCTCCATGTGGTCGAGGTGCCCGAGACCCTGCCCATCGACGCGATCGACCGGCTGTACCTGAGCGAGGTGCGCTGGTCCCTCGGCCGCCTGCGGCGCCGCGCCGAGGAACTGGGGGTCAACGTGAAGGCGCGGGTCGAGGTGAGCCACCGCGTGTACGACGCGATCCTGGACAACATCCGGGAGGAGGACATCGACCTCCTGGTCGCGGGATGGAAGGGCGGGTGGCGGCGCGGCCGCATCCTCGGATCCAACGTGGACCGCTTCGTCCAGGAGGCCCCGTGCGACGTGGTCGTGTTCAAGGCTGCGGGCATGAAGGAGAAGCTCGAACGGATCCTGATCATGAACGCGCCCGAGTGGCACGTGTCGTACGCGACCGGGTACGCGATCTTGCTCGCGAAGAAGCACAAGGCGAAGATCTCGATTCTGAGCGTGGTTCAGACGGACCTCGAAGCGGAGAAGGAAAAGGTGTACTCGGCCCGCCTCGCGGAGATGTGCCGCACGCACGGAGTGCCGTTCGAGGAGAAGATGGTTCGCATCCGCAACGTCGTGGACACGGTCGTGGCGGAGGCCGCAGGCTGCGACCTCCTGGTCCTCGGGGCGAGCAGCGAGTGGCGCCTCACCCAGTTCGCGTTCGGCCCCATGCAGGACCAGATCGCGCGCAAGACGACCACCCCGATTCTCATGGTCCGGAAGGTCCGCCGGCCCGAGGCGCCGGGCCCGCCGCGGCCCGCGTCCCCCGCAACGGACCGCGCTCCCGCGCAAGCCTCCTGAAGGACCTGCCCTCGCGGCGACCCGGTGACGGTTTTTATAGGACCCCGCTCTATGGGTGGCCTCGGAGTGTTGCCCGATGGGTGAGGCGTTGAAGATTGGCATCACGGGCCTCCCCGGGGCGGGCAAGACGTACTGCCTTCTCAAGGTCATCGAGATGCTCGAGGCCGACGGCAAGAAGGTCGGCGGCATGATCACGGAGCCCATCGTCAAGCGGAACCGCCGTGAGGGCTTCTACGTCCTCGACTGGACGACAAAGGAGAAGCGCGTCTTCGCGTCGCGGGAGATCGAGTCCAAGATCATGGTCGGCCGCTACGGCATCGACATCAGTGCGCTCGAGGAGGTCGGCGTGAACGCGCTGCGCCGCGCGACGGACGGCGCGGACGTCATCGTGATCGACGAGGTCGGGAAGATGGAGGTCGAGTCGCCCAACTTCGTCCAGGCGGTCAAGGACGCGCTGGACGCGGACAAGCCGCTCCTCCTCACCTTGCACAAGAAGTCCCGCAACCCGCTCCTCCAGGACATCCGCCGCCGCGACGACGTGCGGATCCTCGAGGTGACCATGGTCAACCGGAACCTGCTGCCCTACAAGATCGTGAAGCTCATGAAGGGCGAGGTCCTCTGACCCGAAGACCTATCTGGCCGACCGCAATTCCGCGCCCGTGGACTTCCCGTTTCCCCTGAAGGAGGTCGTCGAAGGCCGCGCGCGGCTGCTCGTCCCCGACGTGCCGCGGCGCAAGGGACCCGGGGCCAAGGGCCCGTACCCGTTCTACAATCCCACGATGGCGGTGAACCGCGACCTGAGCGCGGTCGCGCTGGCGAAGTGGCCGGGCAAGCCGACGAGGATTTTGGACGGCCTCGCGGCCACGGGAGCCTGGGGCATCCGCATGGGCCTCGAGGTGGACATCCCGGAACTCGGCTTCGTGGACATGTCTCTCGATGCCGCGGCGCTCATCCGCACGAACCTGGAGCGCAACGGTCTGAAGGGCGAGGTCTTCCACGGGGACCTCCGCCGCCATCTCGCCGAGAGGACGTACGACTACATCGACATCGACCCGTTCGGGCCGCCGACCCCGTTCCTCGGGCACGCGCTCCATGCCGCGAAGACGCCGTCGGGTCTCGGGATCACGGCCACGGACACCGCCCCCCTTGCGGGCACGTACGCCAAGGCGTGCCAGCGTCGCTACGTGGCGCGGCCGCTCCGGTGCGAGCAGGGCCACGAGATCGGCCTCCGGATCCTCCTGGGCTACGTGGAGCGGGTCGCGCAGGCCCACGGCAAGGTGACCAAGCCTCTCCTAGCGTTCGCGGCAGAACACTTCTTCCGCCTTCATCTCCTGGTCCAGGACGGTCTTCGCGAGCCTGCGCCGGAGCTCGGCTACTATCTGCGGGATCGCGAGGGCACGTTCCACCGCGTGGACCCGCGGGAACCCGAGGCCGTCGGCCCGCTCTGGACGGGACCGCTCGGCGATCCCGCCTTCGTTCGAACTCTCGCACCCTCCGAGTGGACGTCGGCCGCGGGAGGCCGGCTCTTGGACGCCCTCCGACGGGAAATCGACTTGCCGCCGTTCTTCGTGACCACGGACGAGATGGCGAAGCGCCTCTGCGGATCGCCGCCGAAGCTCGACCGGTTCCTGCAGGCCCTGCGGGCTGCGGGCTTCCGCGCCGAGCGAACGCACTTTCACCCGCGCGGCGTGAAGACGGACGCGCCTCACGACGAGATCCTGCGGGCTTTCGTGGCGACCGCGCCTAGCGGATCCACGGGTGGTTCAGCGCCTTCCAGCTGAACCCGAAGGCCGCGCTGCTCTCCGTGGCGTAGTGGTACAGGCTCGTCACCAGGATGCCGTGGACCACGGACCAGAGGGCCATGAGGACGAGCCAGAGGAGCACCGCGAGACCCACGCCGAGGTAGCCGCCGTCGCCCAGGATCCCCCAGAGGAGCGGGACGAATCCCAGGAGCCACAGGAGGAGGAACACCACGCCGGTGCCCAGGACGCCGCTGGGGTGGGAACCCCACCGCTCCCGGACCAGGTGTCGGCTGCGGCGGAAGCCCCGGATCGGACCCAGGTCCTCCACGGTCATCGCGGGGAGGACGAACACGCTCGCGATAGGCCACGGGTTACCCAGGATCCGCGCCTGGATGTGGCCGGCCTGCTCCCAGCGGAGGGAGGCGAGCCGCAGGAGGACCCCGAAGGTCGCCGCGAAGAGGCTCCACGCGACGAGACGGAAGAAACAGCCGTTGGCCGCCCGGAAGCCGTCGGAGACGGTCGGTCGTCGTCCCTGGAGCCGTGCGTCCGCCGCGCCGATGATGGCCGCCATGAAGTAGGTGCACAGGAAGTACGTCAGAAGGTAGGCCACGAACATCTCCTGGTACAGGATCTCGCTCGAGGGCGACGCGGGCGAGTAGCCGACGGCCCAGAAGCTGATGAAGACCAAGAGCCACACGAACCCGCTGAAGACCAGGGCCAGGAAGGGCAGGGCGAGGAGCTGCGGGTCGCGCACGAGGACGCGCAGGCTGATCCAGGTGAGGTGGAGGCCGCGCGCGAGCTGGGCGCGGAACCCGGAGGGCGGCACTGAACGCTCCGCGCGGCCCCAGCGGGTCGACTCCGTGGGGTGCATCCCGCGATGTCAAGCGAGGGAAGCCGTCATAAAGGAATTGTCAAAGGTCTCGGTCTTCCTCTGCGGAGTCCTCGAGTCGCGTCTGCTCGGCCGCATACTTCGCGCGCACAAGCCGCACGATTTCCGCGGCCTTGCGGTCGCCGATCTTGGCGACCCTCTTCAGCTCGTCCTCCGAGGCGTTGAAGACCGCATGGACGCTGCCGAAGTGCTCCAGGAGGTTCCGCGCCAGCGTCTCGCCCACGCTCGGGAGGCCCTCGAGGAGGAACCGCTGGCGCTGGTCCAAAGTCAACCCCTTGGGCTTGTGCCGCAGCCCGTACTCCGCCGCGCCCTTCTCCTGCCGTTTCCAGAGCACGCTCAGCAGGAGCGCGGTCTGGTCCTTGTCCGCAGTGGGTAGGACGGGCACCCGCTCGGTCGTCTCGATAGAGAGCAGGGCGCCAAGGAT
>CAZJIP010000109.1:3710-7706 GCA_964546105.1 uncultured Methanomassiliicoccales archaeon | reverse complement strand
CACCCGCTCCAACCCGAGGAGACCGTCCAGGGGATCTTGGAGATCATGTACCGTTTCGAAAGGTTCCTCCGCGCAATCTCGGGGATGGACGCGTTCTCGCTGCAGCCCGGAGCGGGTTCGCCCGCCATCTACGCGAACGCCTCGATCATCCGCGCCTACCACGCCTCGCGCGGCGAGTCGGCCCAGCGACGGGAGATCATCACGACGATCTTCTCGCATCCCTCGAACGCTGCGTGTGCCAAGACGGCCGGGTTCGACGTCGTGACCCTCTACCCCGGTTCGGACGGGTATCCCGACCTGAAGGCTCTGCGGGCCGCAGTGTCCGAACGGACCGCAGGGCTCATGATCACGAACCCGGAGGACACGGGCATCTTCAACCCGCGAATCCGGGAGTTCGTCGATGCGGTGCACGAGGTCGGAGGCCTGTGCGCATACGACCAGGCGAACGCGAACGGGATCCTGGGGATCACCCGCGCCCGCGAGGCCGGATTCGACCTCTGCCACTTCAACCTGCACAAGACCTTCTCCACACCGCACGGCTGCGGCGGTCCCGCGGGAGCCGCCATCGGGGTGCGGCAGCCGCTCGCACGGTTCCTGCCCGTCCCCGTGGTCACGTTCGACGGGAAGCGGTATCACCTGGACTACGACCGTCCGGACAGCATCGGGAAGATCCGACCCTGGTACGGCGTGGCTCCCGTGATCCTGCGGGCCTACGCGTGGGTCCTGAGCCTCGGTTCCGAGGGCCTGCGCGAGGTTGCCAAGGTCGCGGTGCTGAACAACAACTACCTGCTCAAGAAGATGCTCGAGATTCGCGGCGTCCAAGCTCCCTATGCCCGGGGGAGGCGGCGCATCGAGCAGGTGCGGTACAGTTGGGAGGAGCTGTACCGGGAGACGGGCGTCCACTCCGAGGATCTCGGTCTGCGGGCCGCGGATTTCGGCGTCCACTACTGGACGAGCCATCATCCCTGGATTGTCGGCGAGCCGTGCACGCTCGAACCCACGGAGTCGTACTCCAAGGCCGACCTGGATGAGTACGTGGCCATCCTGCGGCACGTGGCGGAGGAAGCGAGGACGGACCCGGGGCGAGTGAGGACGGCGCCCCACAACAGCACGGTCCACCGGATCGACCACGGCCCCCTCGACGATCCCGAGCAATGGGCGATGACCTGGCGGGCCTACCGGAGGAGGGTGCGACAGGCTGCGGATGCGGGAGGGAAGACGTCATGACGACGGAGTCGGACAGCAAGGGCCGGGTGTTGCGCGACAAGGTGGCCTTGATCACGGGAGGTGCCTCGGGGATCGGCAAGGCAACCGCGGTCCGGTTCGCCGAAGAAGGTGCAGCCGTGGTGGTCTTCGACCTGAAGGAGGAGGGCCGAGGCGTGGCGGAGAACGTTGTCGAGGCCGGTGGCCGCGCGACTTTCGTTCAGGGAGACGTGACCCGGGCCGCGGACTGCGAGGCTGCCGTGCAGAAGACCGTCTCCGAGTTCGGTCGACTCGACATCCTCTTCAACAATGCGGGGATCATCCGTCGTGCGTCCGTCGTGGACACGACGGAGGAAGAGTGGGACCGGGTCATGGCCGTGAACGTGAAGTCCGTTTTTCTCCTCTCGAAGGTCGCGATCCCCGTCATGGCTCGGACCGGTGGGGGCGTCATCGTAAACACCGCGTCGGGCTGGGGTTTGGTCGGCGGTCGGAAAGCCGCGTCGTACTGCGCGTCCAAGGCCGCAATCGTGAACCTGACGCGTGCCATGGCCCTGGATCACGCGGGTCAGAACATCCGCGTGAACTGCGTGTGCCCGGGGGACACGGACACCCCGATGCTCCGTGAGGAGGCTCGGCAGTTGGGGGAGAATGAGAAGCACTTCCTGGTAGGCTCCGCCCAGCGGCCGATGGGACGGATGGGCCGGCCCGAGGAGATCGCGCAGGCCGTCGTGTTCCTCGTGAGCGACGCGTCCTCCTACGTGACGGGGACAGCCCTCGTCGTGGACGGTGGCGGCCTTGCGGGCCATGGGTAATCCGGGGGCAGTGCGGTCTCCGCGAAGGAATCGTCGAAAGGCTTGAGAGGGCGGACGCGTTGGCGGCCGCGATGATCTACGTCGCGCCGACCGCGACCCTCATCGGAGATGTCTCACTGGCCGAGGGATCGAGCGTCTGGCACGGGGCGGTCCTCCGGGGCGACTTCGACGCAGTCGTCGTGGGCAAGGACTCCAACGTCCAGGACAACGCCGTCCTCCACGTGGACCGGCGCATGCCCTGCGAAATCGGGGATCGGGTCACCGTGGGCCACGCGGCCGTCGTCCACGGTTCCAAGGTGGTCGAGGATTGCCTCATCGGCATGAACGCCACGATCAACAGCGGATCGGTCATCGGTCGCGGTTGTCTCCTTGCGGCAGGAGCCGTCACGCGGGAGAACGCCGTGTTCCCGGAGCAGAGCGTGGTGGGCGGCGTCCCCGCCAAGGTCCTCCGGAAGGTCGACGAGACGCTCTGGAAGCGAATCGAACTGTCTTGGAAGATCTATCGCGACTTGGCCAAGATCAGCCTCCCGCCGAGGCCCGAGATGGCCGCGGACCCGAGCAAGCAGATTCCCTTCGAGATGTCCGAGGAGTTCACGCGCCTCGTGCGAAAGGGTTGAGGCCCACCCAAACGTTTTTCGCAGTCGGCCGCATCGGCGCGCACGATGGCGCGCTTCACGATGGAGATCCAGATGCGGTTCCGTGACCTGGACGCGATGGGGCACGTGAACAACGCAGTCTACCTGTCCTACTGCGAACTCGCCCGCACTCAGTTCTACCTGAAGCACGCCTTCAAGCGCTCCCTGCACGACATCGAGTTCATCTTGGCCCATGTGGATATTGACTACGTCTCCGCGGCGGAGTGGGGGGATCGCATCGAGGTTTCCGTGTGGCCCTCGAAAATCGGCGAGTCGTCCTTCACGCTCAGCTACGAACTGCGCGACAAGACGTCGAACCGGCTCTTGGCCACCTCGTCCAGTGTCCTCGTCTCGTACGACTACGACAAGAAGAAGACGAAGCCCATTCCCGCTGGATTCCGGAAGATGCTCGAGGAGAACCTGGAGGCCTAGCGGCTCCCTCGAAGGAGGTCGCGGAGGCGTTCCGGCTCCCCCGTGGGAGGGGAACACACGGAGCCCTGGCAGACGAAAGCGACGGGGCCCGCCGCGGCCTCGGCGGTCTTCCGCATGTGCTCCACCGCGTCCGGCACGTAGGCTTCCTCGCGGTCGGCGACCAGGATGGTCTTGCCCGGGGCATAGGTCGTTCGAGCCACGGCCTCCAGTTGCCGCAATCGTGGGTCTTTGCGCGGCCCCAGGAGGACGACCTCCGCCCGGGGATGGAGCCAGAGCTCCGCCGCGAGGAAGTAGGTGCCGCAGAAGAGCGCGCCGTGGCGGGCCGCCTCTCCCGCGAAGCCCATCAGGATCTCATCGTGGTGGAGCCGGTAGTCATCGTTCCCCGTGAGCGCGTGGAGCCGCTGGAGGCACAAGGCGGCGACGGCGTTCGCGCCAGCGTAGAGCGAGTCCTCGAGAGGTCGGCGGGGAATTTCCCGCAAGCTCAGCTCGCCCTCCCGGCGCACATCTTGGGCGAGGTCGCTGAACCCGGGGTGCTCGGAATTCCAGAACTCGCGCAGGGCGAAGGCCATGACCTCCTCCGCTTTCTTCAGCCAAGCCGGATCGCCCGTGGCGGTCTGTGCCGCGAGGAACGCGTCCACCAGGAAGATGTGGTCCTCCAGGAGCCCGCGCACCTTGCGTTTGCCGTCCGCGAGCGCGTGCCACATCCCCCGGTCCGGTGTCCACAGCCGCTTCCAGATGCGCTCCAGCGTCTTGAGGGCGAAGGCCTGCACCTCCTCGCACCGAAACGCCATGGCCGCCTCCAGCGCCGCGGAGGCCATCATGCCGTTCCAGGAGGCGTAGATCGTGCGGTCCACCGCGGGAGCTTCCCGTCGATCCCTGGCCGCTTTCAGGCGCGCCCTGCCGCTCGCGAGGAG
>CAZJIP010000109.1:0-3610 GCA_964546105.1 uncultured Methanomassiliicoccales archaeon | reverse complement strand
AGCTGCCACGCGTGCACGTAGTTTGCCAGGAGGCCCGCGTTGTCGTAGAGCATCTTCTCGAAGTGCGGCACGATCCATTGGCCATCCGTGGAATACCGGTGGAAGCCGCCGCCGATCTGGTCGTACACTCCGCCTTGGGCCATCGCGGTCAGGGTGCGCAAGGCGATATCCCGCAACCCGGTCCCGCCCGTGCGATGGACCGTCGCAAGGAGGAACTCGATCGCACCCGGATGGGGGAACTTGGGCGCGCCGCCGAACCCGCCGTTCACGGGGTCCGCCTCCCCGCGGAGCGCATCGAGCCCGTCCTTCAGGAAGGCCTCGTTGACGACCGCGGCGTCCATCACCGAGGTGCGTGGCTCGGCGAGCGCCCGGTGCAAGTCCTCCGCATCCCGCATCGCGTCGCCTTTGTTCTCCCGATAGTGCTTGGCCACGGCGAGGAGCACGCGCTCGAAGCTTGGGCGGTTGTACGAGTCGCGCGGCGGGAAGTACGTGCCTCCGTAGAACACCTTGCCCTCCGGCGTCAGGAACGCGGTGAGGGGCCAGCCCCCGGAGCCCGTGAGCGAGCCCACGGCCTGCTGGTACCGTGCGTCCACATCGGGCCGCTCGTCCCGGTCCACCTTGACCGCGACGAAGTGCTCGTTGATGACCTTCGCGAGCTTCGGGTCCTCGTAGGATTCTCGGTCGATCACGTGGCACCAGTGGCACCACGATGCGCCGATGTCCAAGAGAATCGGCCGGTCCTGCTCCTTCGCCGCGCGGAACGCCTCCTCGCCCCACGGATGCCAGTCCACCGGTTGGTGGGCGGCGCTCCGCAGGTACGTGGAGGTCTCCTGGGCGAGCCGGTTCGTCTTCCTGGGCATGGGAATGAGAATGTAACGGGGCGCCGGGTTAAGGCGTTTCGCCGACTGATGCGGTGAGCCTGGCGAGGTCCACGTCGTACAGATGGAGGTCGGGCGGAATCTTCTCCGCGACCTCGGCCATCGGCGCGAGCCCGTTCCGGAACCGCGGGTCCTTGTTGTTCGCCTCCATGGCCTCGCGGCTCTCGAAGATCACGAAGCTCAGGCTCGCGTTGGGGTCTTCCACGGAATCCAACCAGATGGCTCCGACGACGCCGGGGTACGCGAACATGTCGCCGATCGCGTCCCGTAGCTGCTTCCCTCGCTCTCTTTGCCCCGGTTTGAACTTCCAGTACGCCACGCGTGCGACCGCCATCGGCTTCCCGCACGCGCGACCCGGGCGTTCTCCTTAAGACTTCCTCCACCGAAGGCGTGATATCCGGCGGCGCCTTGGCCCGCCGACCATGGAAAGCGTCGTCGCATTCGCGGCCGCCCTCGGCCTCGTGGCGCTCCTCGAACTGGGCGACAAGACCCAGCTCGTGACCATCTCCCTGGCCACGCGGCATCCGTGGGCCGGGGTGCTCGCGGGCGCGGTCGTGGGCCTCGTGGCCGCCACGGCCATCGGGGCCGCGGTCGGCGGCATCCTCGCGGCGACCCTGGGCTCCTGGCTCACCTACATCAAGATCGGCGGCGGAATCCTGTTCATCCTGATGGGCGCATGGACGATTATCCAGGCCCTGCGCCACCACGTCCAGGAGGAACCCGAGGAAGCCGCAAAGGAGAGGCGGAGCGCCTTCGCCACGGCAGCCAGCTTCAACTTCCTCGCGGAGTTCGGGGACAAGACACAGATCGCCGTCATCGTCCTCGCAGCCAGCTACGATGCGCCCGTCTCCGTGTTTCTCGGGGGGAGCGCGGGGCTCAGCCTCATCGCGGTCTCCAGCGTCGTGATTGGCGCCGGGCTGGCCCGCGTTCTGTCCGAGAAGTGGCTCCGCCTGATCTCCACGGTCCTGTTCGTCGTCGCCGGCGTACTCCTGATCATCGAGGCGCTCTTCGAGCTCTGAGCTCCTACGGGAATACGCGACGTGCGTTCGCGATGAAGAACTTCTCCTTGAACGAATCGGACAAGGGCAGCGCCCGCATCCCTTCGAGTTCCTCGCGGATGCCGGGGATTCCGGGACCCGGCCAGTCGGAGCCGAACAGAACCCGGTCCGCGATCTTCTCGATCTGCGGAAACCACTCCAGCAGCCGCTTGGGCGGGATGGAGGAGGTGTCTAAGTAGATGTTCGGGTGCGCACGGAGCAGGAAGAAGGCGGTCTCGCACCACATGGGCCGGCCGCCGTGGGCCATGAGGATGGTCAGGTCGGGGAAGTCCGTGGCCACGTCATCGAGGGCCATCGGGTCGCCGAACTTGGAGCGCGCCGCCGGGAACACGGAGGTCCCCGTGTGGAACATGACGGGGAGGTGCAACCGCTCCGCGGCGCGGTAGATCCTCCAGAGGTTCGGCATGCCCCCGTCCACGTACGCATTCGGGGCGAAGAGCTGGTGGGGCGAGTGTATCTTGAGACCCCGGATCTCAAGCTTGGAGGCGAGGTGCTCGATCTCCGATTCCGGATTCTTCGTGTACCGCGGATGGACGCCGCCGAAGGCGAGGAGCCGCTTCGGGTCCTCGGACGCGTACTTGGAGACGAAGGCATTCACATCCAAGCCGAGGCCCATGACCTCCGGCGCGGCGTAGTTGATCAGGCAGGCGCGCTCCACACCGACCTGATCCAGGTGGTCAAGGAAATGGCGGGGATCCTCCAGCCGCTTCGCCACGGCGTCGAAGTCGGGCATCGTGCGGTGCATCGTCTCGAAAACGGTCGGCTTGAGGTTCTGGTACGGCTCCAGGTGAACGTGGACGTCCGTGATGCCGGGCAACGTGGGGCGGAAATCCGGAGGGCCGGAAATCCTTTTCGGGCGGCGGTGGATGGGCAAGCACGGAGACGCAGGTTATTTGCTCCTGACGCGGGATTGTGTCCTCGAGTTCGGGCGCAGCCCGGGGAGGGGTGTTCGCGGCATGAACTCCACCACGACGGCAGCCGATGCGTCCACGACCGGTCGATTGGGTATCGACCCTCGGCGGCTGGCCACTTGGATCGGAATCCTGGTGCTCCTCTACGGGGCAC
This sequence comes from uncultured Methanomassiliicoccales archaeon, assembly GCA_964546105.1. GTDB lineage: Archaea > Thermoplasmatota > Thermoplasmata > RBG-16-68-12 > RBG-16-68-12 > RBG-16-68-12. The sequence continues at coordinate 609 of CAZJIP010000109.1, read as the reverse complement.
TCCTCGCCGGGTTTACGTCCCTGAGTTGGGCCCAGCTCCAGCCGCCGGGGGCCATCCTAGGACCGCCCTCTGCCATCCAGGCGATGAGTCTCCGGATTGAGGAGGGGCTTGCCCTCGCGTTATTTGGGGCGGTCGCCCTCATTGGCGGACTGGTTGCGGCGCGAGCGAACCGACGCGCGAGGGGGCTTCGGGTTCCGCCTGCATCGGCTCGTCGGATCGCCGTCCTTGGCGCCGCCCTCGCGCTCATCCTGATTGCCGCCGCCCTGCCGTGGGTTCCGCCGCCCCAACGCACGGTGGACTTCGGGTCTCACGACTTCCTCCTGACGCCCTCACTCTGGAACCTGCCGTACGAGGTGTACTTCGTGTCGTGGCCCTTCGTGCTCCACGCGGGTGAGTGGCTGTTGCCCGTGTTCACCCTGATCGTCACGGACGTCCGGTCCGGAGCCCTGGTGGAACGCGACGACCTCGCTTCGGTCTGGTTTACGGGCCCGTCGGAAATCCTGAACTGGCGCGACCCCAGCGCATGGGCATGGGGGGCCGTGGTTCCGAGCGACGGGTACTATGTCCTGTGGGTGCGGTTCGAGCACTGTGAGAGCCTGACTACAACGC
>CAZJIP010000108.1:0-7850 GCA_964546105.1 uncultured Methanomassiliicoccales archaeon | reverse complement strand
GGCCAACGTCATGGCGGTGGACGACGCCTACCAACACGTGCTCACGCTCGCGGCGGTGGTTCCGTGACGGCCTACGAGATCGAGCACGCGTACGAGGTGGAGGAAGACCTGCCGGAGGCCCCGATCGCCCGCCGGCCCAGTGACACGATCCACACGGCGTCGTGGCGCACCTTCCGCCCCGTCATCGACCTGAAGCACTGCACGAAGTGCAACGTCTGCTGGAAGTTCTGCCCGGACAACGCGATTGCCTTCGACGGCGACGGCTATCCGGTCATCCGCCTGGACTACTGCAAGGGCTGCGCGATCTGCGCCGAGGAATGCAAACCCAAGGCGATCACCATGGTCAAGGAGGAGTGAGATCGTGGTCGAACTCGTCATCAGCGGGAACTACGCGCAGTCCTACGCTGCGAAGCTCGCCCGCGTGCAGGTCGCCTCGGCCTACCCGATCACACCGCAGACCTCCATCGTGGAGAAGATCGCGGAGTTCGTCGCATCGGGTGAACTGAAGGCCGAATTCATCAAGGTCGAGTCGGAGCACTCCGCGCTCCAGGCGTGCATCTCCGCCTCCGCCCTCGGCGCGCGGACGTACACGGCGACCTCGAGCCAGGGCCTGCTCCTCATGCACGAGCTCCTGCATTGGGCCGCGGGCGCGCGCACGCCCGTCGTCATGGGCGTCGTCAACCGCGCCGTGGCGCCGCCGTGGTCCATCTGGACGGACCACACAGACACGATGGCCCAGCGGGACACGGGCTGGATTCAGTTCTACGGGGAGAGCAACCAGGAGGTCCTGGACACTACCCTGATGGCCTTCCGCCTCGCGGAGCACCCTGAGGTGCGCCTTCCCGCCATGGTCACGGAGGACGCGTTCTACCTCTCCCACACCGTGGAGCCCGTGGACATCCCGAGCCAGGAGGAGGTGGACGGCTTCCTGCCGCCGCGGGAGCGGAGCTCGACCCTTCAAGTCGGGACGGGCATGCGGCTCGGCTCCTTTACCGGGCCCGACCTCTACATGGAGTTCCGTCACAAGATCGCCCGCGCCATGGAACGTGCGCGGGACGTGTTCCTTGAGGTGGAGGACGACTACGCGCGGATGACGGGCCGGAACCACGGGGGCCTCCTGCCGACGTACAAGGTGGACGACGCGGACACGGTCCTCGTGACCATGGGCACCGCGACGACCACGGCCCGCGGCGTCGTGGACGCCATGCGCGCGGAAGGCCACCGGGTCGGTCTCGCCAAGCTTCGCACCTTCCGTCCCTTCCCGGTCCAGGAGCTGCGGGACCTCGCGTCCCGAGTAGAGCGGATCGGCGTGCTGGACCGCTCCTTCACGTTCGGCGCCGCGGGCGCGGCCTTCACGGAGGTCGCGGGCGCGTTGTACTCCACGCCGCACCGCCCGCTGCTCCGGGACTTCGTCGCCGGCCTGGGCGGCCGCGACGTGACCGCGGCCACGGTCCGCGAGGCCTTCCTGGATCTCCTCACGCGGGATGCGCCGGAGTCCGAATGGGTCGAACTCAAGACGCGGCAGGAGGCGCCCTGACATGGCGCGCCTTACGATCCCCGCCGTGGAACTCATGCGGTCCGGGCACAGCGCGTGCCCTGGCTGCGGCGCGACGCTCGTCATGCGGTACCTGCTCAAGGGCCTCGGCGAGCGGACCATCGTGACCGTGCCCGCGTGCTGCTGGACCGTCATCGGCACGCCCTTCCCCACGACCGCGCTCGACGTGCCCATGCTCGACTGCGCCTTCGAGGCCACGGGGGCCTCCATCTCGGGCCTCAAGGCCGCTGCTGACCAGATGGGCCTCAAGGACCTGACCGTCGTGGGCTTCGCCGGGGACGGCGGCACCGCGGACATTGGGCTCCAGGCGCTCAGCGGCATGCTCGAGCGCCGCACGGATGGCATCTACGTGATGTACGACAACGAGGCGTACATGAACACGGGCGTGCAGCGCAGCGGCGCGACGCCCGAGGGCGCCTGGACTACGACGACCCCCGTGGACGAGTTCTCCCGCGGGAAGCCGGAACCCAAGAAGGACATCATGGCGATCATCGCGGCCCATTCGCCCGCGTACGCAGCCACGGTGAACGTGGCCTTCCCGGAGGACTTCGTGAAGAAGATCGAGAAGGCCAAGGCGATCAAGGGACCTCGGTTCATCCACGCGTTCGCGCCGTGCCCGCCCGGATGGCGGTACTCCTCGGAGAAGACGATCGAGGTGGGCCGCCTCGCGACGGACACGAACGTGTTCCCGCTTTACGAAATCGAGAACGGCGTCTACCGCATCACGCGGAAGCTCGGCATCGCGAAGCCCGTGTCTGAATACCTGAAGACTCAGGGGCGCTTCGCCCACCTGATCCCGGCGGAGATCGCGCAGATCCAGGCTCAGGTGGACGCGAAGTGGAAGCGGCTCCTTGCCCTCGAGGGCCTTGCCTGAGTCGTAACCCCGCTGCGCATCCCCTTCACCTTTCTCGGTCGCGACTTTTCGTAGCGAAAGCTTAAACTCTGTCGCCCCAACTGCGACCGCATGTCTGCGCCTCCCCCGGGCGGCTCCCCTCCGCCGCAGAGCCCGCCACCGTTTCCGCAGTACCCTCCCCAGCAACCCTATCCGCCGCAGCAGCCCTACTACACGCAGCCTGCGGCTCCCCCGCCGAAGAAGTCCAACACGGCCTTGATCGTCGTCGTGGTGGTCGTGATCGTCGTCGTGGCGCTCGCCCTGATCGCGTGGTGGGCCGTGACCACGATCATGGCGCCAATCAACAATGCGTCCAATGTCACGGTCACCGGCGTGAGCTTCACGATCAACTACCGGGGTTCCGTAGAATACTTCGGCCCGTCGCCACTGACCTCGTGTACCGTCTGCCCGCTCCGCGAAACCATCTACAGCCCGTTCACCTACACGCTCACCCTGACCAACTCGGACTCCGTGGCCCACAACGTCACGGATATCTCGCTCACGGGATTCCAGTTCACACTGTCGAGCGCCAGCCCCAGCCCGTCCACCAGCTCCCCCGTGGTCTTCAACGCGGGCCAGACGAGGAACATCGTCCTGACCATCCAGGCCACCCCGCTGAGCGGGAGCAACACGATTGTAGGCACGATCACGACGACCTGAGCGGTTCCTTCACCTCAGGTCCCGGGGTCCATCACGTTTGGCCGACGAGCTCGAAGCCTGCGAAGGCCACGGGCGGGACGTACGCACAACCGGGCGAGCCGTAGAAGGTCGGGACGGGGGCGAGATCGCGCCCGATCCCATCCATGTTCTTCAGGCCGTCGTAGAAGTTCCCCGTGAGGAGCGCGTACTTGACGTGGGCCCTGAGCTCCCCGTGGTCCACCAAGGTGGCGTTCCGGGCCTCGCAGGCGAACGCTCCCGAGAACGGGTTCAGCTCGGGTGCGGCGAACTTCTCCACGTAGACTCCGTGGTCGACCTCCGAGAGCAGATCCTCCAGGGACTTGACGCCGGGCTCGAGGACTAGGTTGGAGACCGTGTTCTCCGCCGGACGGAGGTACGCGCCCTCGAGGGAGGCCGCGCCGCGGCGGAGGGCGTTGCCCGGTTCTGCGCCGATGAGCCGCGCGTGGTACGTGTCTGCCACATATCCTTTGAGGATGCCCGCGCCGACCACCGTGCGGTCCTTGGTCGCGGCGCCCTCGTCGTCCGAGGTGGACGACAGCATGCCACCGGGCAGCCTCGGCTTGTCGCGAATCGTGACGCTCGCGGAGCCCACCTCCTGGCCCACCTTCCCAATCCATGGCGAGCGCTTCTTCTGGATGTTCTGACCGCTCACCGCGGCACCGACCGATTGAAGGAGCAGGGCCCCGAGCTCCTCGGGGTCGAGGACGGCCACGCCCGTGAGCTTCTCGTGGTACGCCTCCGCCTCCCGGTTCTGTGCGGCGCGCCGGGCGCAGATCCGCCCGAGCTCCGCGAAGTCCAGCTCGCGCAGCGCGGGACGCACGCCGTGCACGATGCCCTCGCCCACGTCGGAGCCGGATCCGGCCTTCGCGGTGAGGTAGCTGAAGACCAAGGTGCCGCGGTGGCTCGCCTCGATTCCGTTCGAGTTGGCCACCCGCTGCGCGTACTCCTGGAGGCGGAAGGTGGCCTTGGGCACGGAGACCCCCTTCCGTTCCTTCGCGGCGTCCACGAAGGCTTTCGCGCCCTCCAGGAGGCCCTCCACGCCGGTATCCGCGGTAGCCGCGTCGTACACGCCGGCCACCTCGCCCTTCCCCGCAGCGGTCGCGAAGCCGGCGAAGTCCGGATCCTCGGGCACCTGGGCGAGCCCGCGGATCGCGGTCTGCACCGCGGACGTCATATCCGCCGCGGCCGCGAGCGTGGTCGACGTGAACGCTATGCGCTTCCCCTTGGCGACCTTGAGGCCGAGCCCCGTCTCCTCGCGGTCCTCCGCGACCTTGGGGACGTCGTCCTCCATGTAGACGTGGCGCGTCGTGTAGCGGATGGCGTAGGCCTCCGCCTGCTCCGCTCCCGCGGCGAGCGCCTTCTTCACGGCGTCCGGCACTAGGTCTAGGAGGTCCATCTCATCCCCCTCCGACGACGACCTTCGCGCGCATGTACGGCCCGCCCGTGCCGACGGGGACGAAGTCGTCCGCCTCGCCCTTGCCGCAGCTGCCGCCCTGGAGGGCGAATTCCTTGGAGACGCGGTCCACGCTCTTCAGGATGTCCAGGGCCTTGCCCGTGAGGGTCATCCCGCGCACACGCTCCTGGATCTCGCCGTCCTTCACGAGGAACCCGGACTGGGTAACCGCCTGGAATCCGCCACCGACGATGTCTTCCATGCCGCTGATCCAGCCCTTGGTCAGGATTCCGTCCTTCGTGTCCGCGATGATCTCATCCTTCCGGTGTGGGCCGGGGGCGAAGTACGTGTTCGTCATTCGCACCCAGACGCGGCGGCCGAAGTCCTGTGCGCGGCCGTTCCCCGTGGGCTTCACCTTGAGGGAGCCCGCGGTCTCCAGGCTCTGCATGTAGCCTTGGTAGACGCCGCGGTCGATGATCATGGTCTTGTGCGCCGGCGTGCCCTCCGAGTCCACGGGGATGGTCCCATGGCCGCCGGGCAGCGTGCCGTCGTCGTACATCGATACGAGGCGACTGCCCACGCGCTTCCCGACGACCTTGCTGAGGAAGGAGCGCTGCTTGACGATCTCGTCCCCCTCGGACGCGTGGCCCATAACCTCGTGCGCGAGCAGGCCCGAGGCGTCCGGGTCCAGGATGACCGTCTGCAGGCCGGCGGGAGGTTTGATCGCCTTGAGCCGCTCCCGCGCTTCCCGCCCGATCTCCTGGCCGAACGCCACGGGATCGAGCGTCTTGATGAACTCCCAGCCTGCGCTGGCGTCCTTGATCTCGACGGCCATCTCCTGGCGATCCCCCTCTTGGGCGATAGCCTGCGCACCCAGCCGCACGCGCACCTCCCGCCACGCCACGCGTGCGCCCGCGGTGTTCGCCAACTCGCAGCGTTGTTCCGCCTCGTTGTAGAAGCCCAGGGTGCTCGCGATGCTCTCCCCGGCCATGGCCGCACAGAGTTCCCGCGCGAGGGAGACCTTCTCTTCGCCGCCGATGTCCGCGGGCTCGATGCGGCAGGCGGCCGCGTACGTCTTGCTCCCGCTCGGGATGCCACGCAGCTTCGTCTTCGGGACGCCGGCCGCTGCGTTCGCCTTGGCGATCGCCATGGCTTTCTTCGCAGCCGCGACCAGATCGGACGACTTCCCTGAGGTCCCCGACGCGTAGCCCCAGGCGCCGTGGACGAACGCCCGAATGCCCCAGCCCGATCGCCGCATCTCGTTCACGTTCTCGACTTGTCCGTTTGCCATGCGGACCGCGAAGGCCCGCCGGTCCTCTGTGCGGACATCTCCGAACGTGACTCCTGCGGACTCGAGCGTGCGCAGCGCGGCGGAAAAGGGATCGGCCATCTCGTCGCCCCGCGCCGCGAAGGCCGGACGCCGCTAAAGCGGTTTGCGTTCAGGCGGCGCGTGACCCGCGCCGGCCCTTCCGTAGCTCCTTGCGCGGTTTCGGGCGAGGCTCTCCGAAGATGTGGTAGACGCTAACGAGGAGCCTCGTGAGACCGGCCTGTTCCGATCCCGCAGGTGCGAACCCCTTCGCGGCCAGGTCGGGCTGGATGCCAATCAGGATGGCGTGGGCCCCCGTGTCCTTCTCCAGGAAGTCCATGACCACGGACAGCGGGAGGGAGTGGGTGGACAAGAGGTTCGCGCGAATCTTCTTGGGTTCCACGAGGGCCACGGTCCCAGGGCGCGCCCCCATGTCTGCAGCATCCAGGAGGACCACCGCGTCCGGCTTATACCGTCGGATGGGCCCCGTCACGCTCTCGGGTACGGTCCCCGCGTAGAAGACGCGGATGCCCTCGAGGTGAAGCCCCTCTACCTCCTTAGCCGCGACCATGCCGAGGCGGTCGTGGACGTTCAGCTCGTCTCCCACGCCAACGAAGGCCACGCGCTTGGCTCCCTGCAGGCGGTGCCGGAGGTGCGTCTCGAAGCCACTCTGGGAGATGTAGGTCACTTCACCACGACGCTCTTATCCGGCCCCGCGCCGCTGAACTCGTTCGTCAGGTAGATCGCCTTGGGGTCCGTGGGGCAGTATTCCTCGCAGAGGCCGCAGCGGATGCAGCTAAACAGCTCGACCTCGGGCTTCTTCTTGCGGACGATCTTCTTGCCCTTAACCTCGATTTCCCGCTCGTTGGCCACCATGTTGATGCACTGGGTCGGGCAGACCACGGCGCACTTGGAGCACCCGATGCACTTCTCGTCCCGGATCGCGATCTTCCCGCGGAACGCCGGTGGAATCGGCACCTTCTCCTTCGGGTAGAGCGTGGTCGCGGGCTTGTGCGCCAGGTTCTCGAACATCTCCTTGAGGACGCTCATGCGGTCACCCACCAGTTGATCACGAGGACGAGGGCCACCTGGATGATCGCCGCGCTCGCGAGGTACTTCCAGCCCACGTCGTTGAGCTGGTCAATCCGGATGCGCCCGGTCGCGGCGCGGATGCTCGAGAGGACGAGCAGCACGGCGAGGGTCTTCGCCAAGAAGAGGAGGAACCCGACGATCCAGCCGAGCCAGTTCGGGCTGAAGCTCCACGGGAGCAGGGGTCCGCCCAGGAAGAGCGCGGCCACGAGGGCGCTGCCGACCACGAGGGCCACGTCCATGGTCAGCTTCATGAACGCGAGGCGACGGCCCGTGAGCTCCGTCGTGGGCCCCGCGAGGATTTCCGTCTCCGCCTCGGGGATGTCGAACGGCGTCCGTTCAAGCTTGGCCTGCAGGCCGATCAGTGCGACGACGAGCCCGATGGGCTGGAAGACCGCGAACCAGAGGTGGGTCTGCTGCCACGCCACGATGCCCGAGATGGACCAGGTGCCTGCCATGAGCGCGGGCGCCAGCATAGCCAGGTAGAACGGCACCTCGTAGATGAATAGCTGCGTGACGGCCCGCACGCCGCCGATCGTCGAGTACACGTTGCGGCTGAGCCAGCCCAAGACGAACAGGACGATCGTCGGGATGGTCAGGAGGTAGAGCACGAGCACGAGGTCGCCTTCGAAGGCGAGCGGGCTGTTCCCCACGATGGGGACGTACAGGAACGCGGTCATGACCGCGGCGAGGGCGAGGAGCGGCGCGGCGTCGAACGCCCTGCGGTCCATGCCCTTCACGTTGATGACCTCCTTGCCGAGCATCTTGACGAAGTCCGCGAAGGGCTGGAGGAGCGGTGGTCCGACCCGGTTCTGCATCCGCGCGTAGATCTTCCGATCCAAGAACTCCAGGAAGAAGGCGTAGGCCAGGAGGAACAGGAATCCCGGGAACAGGAAGATGTAGACGAGCAGGAGGAGCGGGTCCATCAGCGTCGCCC
>CAZJIP010000107.1:6022-7873 GCA_964546105.1 uncultured Methanomassiliicoccales archaeon | reverse complement strand
GTGTTCGGCTTGTGCGAACCGACGGGCGAGAGGTCCTCCCGCTTGTAGTAGATCCTCGCGGGCGTCTTCAGGAACGCCTCGAGGCGCTTCGCGCGGTACATGGGCGTGGGCCGGCCCAGGCGGAGGTAGGCCTCGCGGAGCTCCTCGGGGATCGGCTCCATGGTGTTGCCGCTCATCTCCTGACGGATGATCTCCTTGGGGAAGATGGGCTCGAATGCCTCGGGTCCCACGGGCTCCTTCGTGCCCGGGTGGAGCGGGGGCGGGAGAGGCGCCGGCAGATCGGGCAGGATGTTGTACCAGGCACGGGGGACGTCTTCCATACCAAGCTGTATCCTGACCTCATCGCCCGCCGCCGTCTCGTTCCGCAACGCCTGCATGGATTCACCGCGAGGGTGGAGGCGAATACTTGGACACTATATAGCGTTTATGCGTATTGATGTATCTGTTCGAGCAATGTAAGGGCAAAGGATTAACCTACCATGTACTCTTACGAACATCGAGGTTCCCCCAATGTGGGCACGATTCCGCACCTACTTCAAGGGCTTCCCCGCGCAGGAAAAGGTAGCGCAGATCATGGTCCTCTACGGACTCCGCGTCCACGAGGGACACGTCTTCTGCGGCGACATCAAGGTCTCCGACACGGCCATGGCTCGCGCGACCGGCGTGGACCGCCGCGTCGTGACCGCGACCGTCGCCACGATCGAAAAGACGCCGGACCTGCGCGCGTTCTTCGACAAGCTGCACCCCGTGTGCCACCTGCGCGACGTGGCGCCGCTCATGAACTGGGGCGCCGTGGAGATCATCCCCACGAACGCGTCCAAACCCGGGATCCTCGCCGGCGTAGCGGCCATCATCGCGGAGGCGGGCATCAGCGTGCGCCAGGTGGTCATGGACGACCCGGATCTCTTCGACGAGCCCAAGGGCTTCATCGTCACGGAGGCCCCCGTCCCCGAGCGCCTCCTGCCGCGGATCAAGCAGGTGGACGGCGTCAAGTCCGTCGTCCTGGTCTGAGCCGGCACCCTTTTCGTGCCGCGCGCCGTTGCGAGACCTCGTGCCGTGGCGTGCGCTCCTCCGCGTGGTCGACTTCCAAGAACTGCTGACCGCCCAGGCCACGCTCGCGGAGTCCCTCGAGCGTGCGCGGGCATCCGCAGGCACGGACTCCGAGGAAGCGCGGACGCTGCGCGAGGGGTTCAACCTCCTGGCCAAGGTCCTCTTCACGCAGCGCGCCACGGTCCGCGACGTGCACGACCTCGCGTGGCTCGACCACCTCGTGCTGGCGAAGGAACTCGGGCCCGCGAAGACGTGGCACACGGAGCGAGTGCGCGAGGCGCTGGAGCACCTCGCAGGGAACCGCGGGCGATTGGGTGAGTTGATCCCTGCGCGGCACCCCTCATGGGTTGACGTGCCCCTCGCGGGCGTGGGTGGCCTCGCGGCCCTCAAGGCAGAATGCGGTACCTCGGGATCGATACGCTCCGGGGTGGTCCCCCAGGAAGCCCTTCTCGAGCTGGTCTCTGAGCTACGCCCGGCCGCACCGAAGACCAAGGAGGGGGCGACGATCCTGGAGGACGTGCATCGCCTCGCGCTCGCGGCACGCCGCCTCGGAAGCGAGAGCGCGGCGCTCGTGCTGGTCTCGTCCGTGCTCGACTAGGACGACGCGACGAGCTTGCGGTGCGCGATCATCATGCACGCGTTCTGCACGACGATCTTGCCCGCGGCCTCCGCCTTCTTCGCCGCGGCGGGGTTCTCGATCCCGAGCTGCATCCAGATCACCTTGGCCGGCCCGCGGATCGCCTCGTCCACGATCGGCGGGACGTCCTCGGAGGGGCGGAAGATGTCCACGACGTCGTAGGG
>CAZJIP010000107.1:0-5922 GCA_964546105.1 uncultured Methanomassiliicoccales archaeon | reverse complement strand
CCACGATCGGCGGGACGTCCTCGGAGGGGCGGAAGATGTCCACGACGTCGTAGGGTTCCGTGACGTCGGAAAGGGTCTTGTAGGCGCGCTCGCCCAGGATGACGTCGGCGGTGGGGTTCACGGGAATGATGCGGTAACCGTGCTGCTGCAGATACTTCGGAATCTTGTGGGCGTCCTTCTCGGGATTCTTGGACGCGCCGACGACCGCAATCGTCTTCGCCTCGGAGAGAATCTTGAACAGCGTTGCGTTGTCCGCCATGGGTATCCGGGGGCGACCACGGCGCCGTCGGCCTTAAACGTTCTTCGCGAGGACCTCGCGGATCGCCTTCTTCAGATGTGGCTGCAGCTTGAGCTTTCCGGCCTCTTCCGCCGTGCACCAGCGGATCTCCGAGTGCTCTTTGTTCGCAATCCGCGGCTCGCCTTGCCAGCCCGTCACCAGGTAGAGATGGTGGTGGTACGTCTCCTTGGAGGTCGGGTCCTTATCCTCGTACTCGTGCAGGAATTTGGCCGCCGTCACGCGGATCCCGAGCTCCTCGTAGAGCTCGCGGACCAGCGTGTGAGCGGGCGTCTCGCCCTCCTCGCGGTGGCCGCCAAACGCGTCCCACATGTTCGCGAACCGGGTCCTGCTTGTTCGCTTCCCTAAGAGCACCTTCCCGTCGCGGACGACCAGCGCGGTCGAGGTGTAGTGAGTCACCGCAGACACGATGCCTCCCGCTCCCATGGCTTTTGCGCTGCGCGGGCCAGATGCCGGGTGAGAAGTCCACGCGCGAGTTACCTTCATGCAAGGGTAACTTGAGGCGGCCGAGGGGAGCGGCCCACGGCCATTCCGTTCCCGGCCTGGCGAGATACAAATAGGCCCGCGGCCATGTCCACGGCGGATGGATGCTTCAGACGCGCCCCGGCAGGTATCCCCGCCTCGTCGTCCGTGGTCCTCGCGCGAGCGACTCTACGTCGTTGTCGGGACGTTCGCCTTGGCGCTCGCAGTCGTCGTTTCCGTCTACTGGAGCACCGCAGCGCCGCGGCCGTACGCCGTCGTCGACAGCCCTCGACCCGACTACGCGATGACAATCCCAGAGGCGCCCCTCAACGCCAACCTGTCATCGGCGATCCGCAGCGGGTGGTGGCTGGGGAGTGAGGCGTGGCCCTCCGAGCAGACCTACCGCCTCCTATCGCGGCGGTACTGGCTGGCCGGAACGCAGTTCACCGACATCTTCTACCTGCCCGTCGTCTGGCCCGATCGACTCGACCTGACCGCGAACAACCTGAGCCTCGACCCGTCAGGGCAGTACCTCGTCGTCCCCTTCCAGGTGCGTCTCCAAATAAGCGACGGGGACCTGTGGGTCTACGCCGTCCTCTACGGCCTCACCCAGAACCCCTTCGAGGACGACTGCGGATGCTCCCTCAACCACACGAGTCCGTACGCGTTCGGGATGCTGATCCGCGAGCAGCAGTACCAGCTGACGTGGTTCCTTCATCTCCAGAGCTTTCACAACGGCGTAATGGTCTACGATCCCTCGCTCTCTGACGCGTACAGCACAGCCGTCTACGCGAACAACACGGGAGCCTTCGACTTCGGAGGCCTTTCACCCATTGTGGTGGATCACCAAACCGTCTACGCCACGGGTTCCTCGGGAATCGAGGAAGCCCCGATTCCGCCCACGAGCGGATATGCCCCGGGAGGTTGGCCCATCGATCCTTCCATCGGACGCGGGCTCTCCATGGTCCTCAGCAACAGCACGATCTTCGTCTTCGACCTGCCGCTCTCCATCCTCCCGCACACCGCAACGGACCTGGTCTTCGATGCGATGTTCCTGCTTGAAGTCTGGCCGCCTTTAGGCGCCGACGCAACGAGCCAGGCGTTAGACTATAAACCGGGAAGCGCGGCCATCCGCGACATTCCGAGCGGCCCGGACGGCTGGAACAACACGGCCGCGTACCTCCCGTTCTGGGCGCCGCTGCCCACCTGAGTCGCGCGGTTTCTGGGGCCTCCCCACAACCTATTAATCGACCCGCCCCCCTTTGAGCCTCCGATGGAGGCGGTCGCCCAGGAGATCGCAGACCGGCTTCGTGCGGCGCGCTTCGTGAAGATCGTCACCCACATCGACACGGACGGGATCACAGGCGGCGCCATCGCCTCCGAGGCGCTGGCCCGCGCGGGTATCGAGCACGAGATCGCATTCGCGAAGCAGCTCGACGAGGCGACGCTCACCGCGATCAAGCGAGAAGGCCACCCGCTCGTCTGGTTCGTCGACCTCGGGGCGGGCATGCTCCACGCGATGCACGGCCTCGACGCGGTCATCACGGACCACCACGTGCCGACGGAACGGGAGGTGCCCAAGGCCCTCCGCGGCGACCTGCTCCGGTTCACGGAGTCCCTGGACCGCGTCCTCATGCTCAACCCGCACCTCGAGGGCGAGGGCTCCGACGTTGCGAGCGGCGCAGGTTGTGCGTACGCGGTCGCCAAGGCACTAGATGGGGGGAACACGGACCTCGCCGCGGTGGCCGTCGTGGGCGCGGTCGGCGACATGCAGGAGGCGGAGTTCCGGCGGCTGGACGGCTACAACCGCACGATCCTCGCGGACGGCGAGGCCGCGGGCGTGCTCAAGGCGGAAATGGACCTCCGGCTCTTTGGCCGCGAAAGCCGACCGATCTACAAGATGCTCCAGTACGCCTCGGATCCCTGGATCCCGCGGCTCAGCGGGAACGAGGAGGCATGCATCGCGTTCCTCCTGGAGCAGGGGATCGACCTGAAGTCCGGGGAACACTGGCGGTCCTGGTCCGACCTGGATCGCGGCGAGAAGCAGCGCGTGGTCTCCGCGCTCGTTACCCACATGCTGGAGCGCGGCTGCGGCGTGAAGGAGGTCGAGCGGCTCGTGGGCGAGGCGTACACCCTGGTGAAGGAGCCCGTGGGCAGCCCGACGCGAGACGCCAAGGAGTTCGGGACCCTGATCAACGCCTGCGGCCGCTACGACGAACCCGAGGTCGGATACCGCGTGTGCCGCGGCGACCGCGACGAGTACCTGGCCAAGGCGCTGCGGCTCCTCCGGGGCCACCGCGAGTACCTCATGGAGTCCATGGAGACGATCTTCGAAGCAGGGATCCACGAGATGGACGCGATCCAGTACTTCCACGCGCACGACAAGATCCGGGACACGGTCGTCGGGATCGCGGCGAGCATGGCCCTGAACCAGAACGGGACGCCGCGGAACCTACCCATGATCGCCTTCGCCAACGCGGAGGACGGAATCAAGGTCTCGAGCCGCGGGACGCGGGAGCTCGTGGCCAAGGGGCTCGACCTCGCGGCGATCATGCAGGCGGCCTCCAAGGCGGTCGGCGGCCAGGGTGGCGGCCACCACGTCGCCGCAGGAGCCACGATCCCGGCGGGGACGGAGGACCGGTTCCTGGAGATCGCCAATCGCATGGTAAAGCAACAGCTCGGCCGACCAGACGCGTGAGCGAGCGGAAAGAGCACACTTCCCCGACGACCGATGCGGCCGCGCATCGGCCTCCTTCTCCAAGTCATCGGACTCGTGGCGGCGGTCAGCCGACTCGACCGATTCCTTCACTTCGTCGCGGCCTCGGTCGTCCCCTCTTCGAGGGAGGCCACCATCCGCCGCAGGATTTCCCGCTCCACGATCGTGCCGACGAGCTTGCCTTCCTCGTCGATGACCGCCACGATGGGGATGTTCGTCTCCTTGAACAGGTTCGCGAGGGGAAGCGCGGACTCCTTCTGGTGGACCCGGAGCGGCATGGCCAGGTCGACGTCCTTCACGCGAAGTTTGGCCATGTCCTGCCGGCCCAGGGCCATCGCGTCCCGCAGGATGAGCGTGCCAATGGGCTTCCCCCGAGAGTTGACGACGCAGGCGGCGCGGGCATCCAGCTCGATCAGTTTGCGGACGGCGTCCCGCACGGGTTCTGTGTCCCGCACCGCGACGGAAGGGAGGGTCTTCGAGATCTCGTCCGCGGTCAGGGCATTCAGCTCCTGGCGGACGATCTTCCGCACACCCGACTCCTGGTCCAGCGGAACCGGCGGCGCCCGGAGGCGGAACAGGAGGGGAGCCGTCAGCGATAGGATCGCGATCCCGATGGCCGTGGCCGAGTAGGTGAAGCCGCTGACCAGAGCGACGCCCGCGGTGAGCGCGCTGACCAGGAGCGCCGCATCCACGCCCCCGTTCACGCACGTCCCGAACGCGTTCTTCCACACCTCCACCTGGAAGAACCGCGCACTCACCGCCCCCATAATCGCGTCGAGCGAGATGGCCAGCACGAAGATGGCGAGGCCGAGGATCAGGAGGCTCGGGGTCACCTGGACGAAGTACAGGCCTAGCCCGACGAAGAAGAGGGGCTCGAAGAACCCGTAGGTGAACGCGTGGAACTTCTCCGTGAGCACGGGGCGCGCGGCGAAGAAGTCCTGGAGCAGGAGCCCTAGGAACAGGGCCACGATGGCCGAGTTGAAGCCCGTGACCTGCCCCGCGAACCCCGCTACGAGCACGAGGGCGACCGTGATCGCGAACACGGGTTCCCGGCTCTCGAAGTGGGATTCCACCTTCTCTAGGAGCGGGACGAGGACATAGCGGCCGAAGAGGATGATCCCGCCCACGGTCACGGCGACCTCCGCGGCGACGGTGGCCACGGAGACCACCGTAATCGCGCTCCCGGCGAGGTCGTACACGAAGGAGAACAGGACGACCGCCGCAATCTCGATGATGACCACCTGGGAGAAGATCGCGGTGCCTTCATGGGTGCGGGCCAGCCCCGTGTCCGTTAGGAGTCGCGAGAGGGGACCCGCGCTGCTCATACCCGCCACGATACCCACGACCACCGCGGGGAGGAGGTCCTCGAACAGGAGGAACGCGAGGGCCGTGATTCCGAGGAACCGCACGATGAACTCGACCAGGGAGACGACAAGCGTCTTCCGGTTCCGCAGCATGGAACGGAGCCGCGTCGCCTCGAACTCTTGCGCTCCGCTCACGAAGAGGAGGAAGTTAATCCCGAGACCGACGAACAGGGAGATGGTCGGGTCGGCGCTCGGGTTGGGCGCGAGGGCGAGCACGCCTGGGCCGATGACGATGCCCACGAGGATCGCCCCGACGAATGGGATGAGACCGAGGCGACGGAAGGCCTCCTCGCCGAGCTTCGCGCCAATCAGCAGGAGCCCCAGGATGGCCAAGGCACTGACCGTTTCCGGGATGTTAAACGTGAGGGCCACACCTCGCCTCCGAATCCCCAGGTTGGCCGGGGTTCCCTCTCTATCGACCGTGGTTCTTCAACGTGAGCGATTCCGAGGGCCGGCCAAGTCGGCAAAGACCACGGGGCCCAACATCGTAGCCGTGAGGGCCGACGAGACCCTTCGGAAAGGATTTTGGTTCCGCCGGAGTTTGGCTCGCCGGCATGGTTGACCTCGCGCGGACTCGCGAGCAGGGCACGCTTCTGGTGGTCCTCGGTGCGATCCTCCTAGTCCTTGGACTGCTGGGTGTCGTGGGCTTCCAGTGCACCTCGGGATTCAAAAGCTGCCCCCAAGGCGGATGTGTGCCCACCCCCAAGTGCCCGAGCACGCTGGACTATGCGTTCTCCGCAGCGTTGCTCCTACTCGGGGCGGTCATGCTGGCCGGGGGTCTCGTGCTCCTCGGGCGTTCGAAGCCCGGCTGAATCCGCAGCCATCGGGGTGCACCGACGCCTGATCGCGAATGCCGAGCCTCGAAACCCTTTTATAATTCCCCCCGCTTCGACGGCCGCTCTTCCTACGGAGAGCCTGTGACTCATGAAGTCCCCGCGTGGAGCGGGGATGGAAGGAGGTCTCCCACATGGCCAAGCCAATGTACGTTCGTTTCGAGATGCCGAAGGAGCTCGTGGACAAGACCTACCAAGCCATCGAGCTCGCGAAGGAGAGCGGGAAGGTCCGCAAGGGCACGAACGAGGTCA
>CAZJIP010000106.1:0-7976 GCA_964546105.1 uncultured Methanomassiliicoccales archaeon | reverse complement strand
CGTCGAAGCCGTTCGCGGTGAGCATGGTGGCCACGAGGTTCTTGCCGATCTCGTGAATGTCGTCCTGGACCGTGGCCAGGACCACCTTGTGGGTCACCCGGGCCGCGGATCCCTTGGGCACGCGCGGCTCCAAGACGGCCACACCCGTGCGCATGGTCTCCGCGGCCGTGACGAGCTCGGGGAGGAACAGTTCGCCCGCGCCGAACTTCTGACCAACCTCCCGGATGCCAGCCGCGAGCCCCTGCTCGATTCCCTGCAACGGGTCCATCCCGTGGTCCAGGGCCTCCGCGGCCAGCTTCCCCATGTTTTCCATGTCGTACTCGATGACCGCTTTCTTCAACCGCGCGACGTAGTCGTCCACGGGATGAGCCTCCCGCACTGCCTCAAGGGAGCCTCCGAGCGCGGATAGTCCTTCGGAAAGTACTCTTCATGTTGTGCAAGCACACGCCTCGCAGGAGTGGTCGGGGCCCGCGACGCATGGAATGAATTCCGGGGGGAGGGACACAGACCGCGACCGTCCTTACACATTTACATCATCCACCGGAAAGTACAAGCCGCGGGGCAAGATGGCGCGGAGCCTTCGCGGAACCGGATCGCCATGGAGAGTTCTCAGGAGCCTGAGCCATCCAAGGGCCTCGGCTACTCTGCCATCCCTTCGAAGCTGCGCTGGATCATCTACGCGAACGCGTTCGGCGCGGTGGGCTTCGGCTATCTGATCGTCTTCATCACGGCCTACCTGCCGGAAGTCGGCGTCGAGTCCGGCGTGGTCGGCCTGATCCTCGGAGCCGAGGGCGCAGCCATGGTCCTGACCGCGATCCCGCTCGGCCTGTACTCGGACCGGCGCGGACGGAAAGGACTCCTCCTGGTCTCGTCCGTCATCCTGCCTCCCTCGATCCTCGTGTTCGCCCTGACGCGGGACGTCCTCTGGCTCGTCCTGGCGTCCGTGGTCTCCGGCGTGGGCGAGGGCGGCTTCCTGTCCACCTGGAACGCGATCATCGCGGACCAGACGACCCAGGAGCAGAGGAACTCCGCTTTCTCCCTCTCCTTCGTCCTGAACAACGTTGCGTCGGGCATCGGCTTCGCGCTGCCCCTGACCTTCCCCTGGCTCCAAGGGGTGACCGGGATGGACAGCGCCACGATCCACCTCGTCGTGCTCGTGGGAACGGACGCCCTCGGCTTCCTGGCGCCCGTCGCCTTCTTCGTGCTGCTGCGGGACTACGCGGAGAAGATCCGCATCCGGGAGGCCCGCCCCCGCAACGTGGACTGGAATCCCCTTCTGAAGTTCTCAGGGCTGAACGGGCTCATCGGCCTGGGAGCGGGGTTCTTCATTCCCCTGGTGGCCACATGGCTGCTCATAAAGTTCCAAGTCCAGGACACGTGGAGCGGGCCCGTGCTGGCCGTGGCGAACCTCACGATCGGCCTGGCCGCGGTCGTGAGCGCGCCCCTGGCGCGGAAGTACGGCCCTGTCCAGGCCATCGTCTTGGCCCAGGGTCTGTCGACCGTCTTCATGTTCAGCCTCGTGTTCCTCACGAGCCCGATTCTGGCCGCGGCCTTCTACATCGTCCGCGCGGCGCTCATGAACATGTCCTCGCCCATCGGGGACTCGTTCCTCATGGGGATTGTCTCGCCGGAGCAGCGGGGGCTGGCGAGCGCGGTGAACTCGATCGTGTGGCGGCTACCGAACAGCATCACCACGGTGGTGGGCGGGTGGCTCCTGCAGGCTGGCTACCTGGATCTCCCGATCTACCTGGCCACGAGCTTTTACCTCATGTCCATCGGGGGCTTCTACCTCGTCTTCCGCAACGTGCGGCCCTCGAACTGAGCCGCGCGGATTCCCACGCTATCGTGTCACTCCTGACAAAGGATTCTTGAAGGGGCGTCCGTCTCGCAGCCGCGTCCATGCGGTCCTCCTCCCAGCCCTCCGCTCCCCCCATGCAGCCCACGCCCGCGTTGTCCGTCCCGCATTTCCGGGACGTGCCGCCGCGGGTCCGGTGGCTCATCTACCTCCTCTCCTTCCTCACGGTCAGCCAGGGCTTCTACTACGTGATCGTGACGGCCTATCTGCCCGAGGTCGGCGTGGGGGGCGAGGCGGTCGGCCTAATCCTGGGGGTAAGCGCCGCGAGCGTCGTACTGAGCGCCATCCCCCTGGGCGTGCTCTCGGACCGCCGCGGTCGAAAGATCGTCTTCCTCCTGGGGACCATGGGCCTCCCGCCCGCGCTCCTGGTCTACGCCTTCACCACGGAAGTGGCGTACCTCGTCCTGGCGGCCGCCGTGGTCGGCGTGGCCCAGGGGGCCTTCCTGACCACGTGGAACGCGATGATCGCGGACCAGACCACCCTGGAGAACCGGGACCACGCGTTCTCTCTGTCGTTCGTCGTGAACATCGTGGCCAACGGGATTGGGGCGTCCGTGTTCATCCTCTTCCCCGCCCTGTCCGACCTCACCGGGGTCTCCCTCGCGGGGCTCCACCACGATGCGCTCCTCTTCTTCGCCGGGTTCGCGTGCCTCTCCCCGATTTCCCTCATGTACCTGCTGCGGAACTTCGAGGAGGTCAGCTATCCACGGTCGCGCCTGTTCGGCCGCGGGCGGAAGATGGGCCTCCTCCTGAAGTTCTCCTTCCTCAACGGGCTCATCGGGCTCGGCGCCGGCTTCATCATTCCGCTCATTGCCACCTGGCTCTGGCTCAAGTTTCGCGTACCGGACACGTACAGCGGTCCCCTCCTCGCCTTGTCCTACATGACCGTGGGGTTCGCCGCGCTCTGGAGCGCGGGCCTCGCCAAGCGCTACGGCCCGGTGAAGGCGATCGCCCTCACGGAGGGCCTGTCGACCGTATTCATGGTCAGCCTGGCCTTCGTCCCCGACCCGGTGCTCGCGGGGGGCCTGTACATCGTCCGCCAGGCGCTCATGATGATGTCCTCCCCCATCTCGGACTCCTACCTCATGAGCATCATCGCGCCCGAGGACCGCGGCGTCGCGAGCGCGATCAACTCGATCGTCTGGCGCCTCCCGAACAGCGCGACCACGGTCGTGGGGGGTGCCCTGCTCGCGGGAGGCCACTACGAGCTCCCGTTCCTCCTCGCGGCCTCGTTCTACATCACCTCGATCGGGGCGTTCTACGTGACGTTCCGCCATGTCCGCCCGACCGCCGCAACCGGGGCCGCACCCCACGCGTGAGCGGCGTTCTGTCAGCCCGCGGCCGGGTTGCCTGACGTTTCGTCAAGCAAATCGCGACCAAATCGTTTTAGAGGGATGCGTCGATGCCGGCCCGGGGAGGACGCGAATTGTCGTCGAATGGGCTAGACCGGATACCGCCCAACGGAGGCAGGCATCACGTGCCGCGGAGACCGTACCGGACGCGGGACGAGGGAATCCGCGAGTGGGATCCCAAGCCGAAGCCCCAGGGCGTCATCGTCCTCGCGGAGCGCGTCTCCCCCTCGATCCGGACCACCGTGGGCTGGCTCTATCCCCTGGAGCACTACGACCGGAAGCTCAGCCTCGACCCCCTCTCCCAGTACGCGGAGCTCCTGCTCCTCATGGGCTCCGAGGGCGACGCAGACACGGACTCCGTGCGGGACATCCTGGCGGAGGCCCGGAACCGTCTCACGGACGCGGAGTACATCCGGCTCCAGGGCTACGTGGACCTGTTCATGGTCGGCCGTTCGGGTCCCACGCCCTCCCCGCCGTGACGCGGATCAGCGTCCCGGCAGGTTCACGGACCGCCAGATCCTCCTCCGGGTCGTCGAGATCCGTGCGCCCTTCCTGAGGCGCCCCGTGAGGAGCCGGTCCGTGCGGAAGATCCACACCGCGATCAGGATCATGACGACCGCGAACCCGAACGAGTACGCGATCCCCGCCAGGACGAACAGGTAGTCCTTGAACATGAGGGATCGCATGGCCATCATAGGATGGCTGAACGGGATGGCGAAGACGATGGCCTGGGCCGCGGGCGGCAGCGTGTTGTAGTCCCAGAACATGGTCATGAACATGGGGACCAGGGCGAGCAGCGTGATGGGCATCGTGAGCGTCTGGGCCGCCTTGTAGTTCTTCGCGAACGTGCCCAGGACCATGCAGAGGGCTAGGGCGGCGAAGAGCGCCGCGAAGACGGAGAGGCCGAGGAGGACGAAGTCCAGGGGCGAGAGCGTCAGCCCGTACGCGGCCAGGTTGATTGGCGCGCTGCCCGTCAAGCCCCCCATGTAGTAGCTGAACCCGATCATGTAGATGCCCGCCATAAGGAGCCCGACGAGCGCGCTTGCGATGAGCTTGCCCGCGACGATGGAGCTGCGGCGCACGGGCAGGGTGAGCAGCGTTTCGAGGGTCTTGTTTTCCTTCTCCATGCCCATGGAGGAGATGACCAGGCTGCCCGCCATGATGACGATCATCATGATGATGATCGGGACGATCGTGGACTGACTCGAGAGGATCGTGCCCAGGGTCGTCGGGGAGACGCCCTCCATGACCATGCCGTGGAAGTACGTGGTGTCCGTGGGACTCATCGGCGACAGGACGACGTCGGGCGGCACGGCCACCCCGGTCCCGATGAGGTGGGAGGAGATGGCCTGCTTCATGCGGGTCAGGAGCGCGTCGACCGTGCTCGAGGAGATGGAGTCCAGGAGGCCCGCGCCCCGCATGATCCAATAGACCTCCATGCCGCCGCGATGGCCTCCGAGGATGGACGCCATGAAGTTCGCGGGGAGGAAGATGACCGCGGTCCCCGCCCGGGCGTTCACGGCCTGAAGCCCTTCGTCCACGGAGGTGCCGTTGTAGGCCACCGCGGCCGTCGCGTCGACGACCGACAGGCTCACGTTGGCTAGGACGCCCGAGTCCAAAGAGACCACGCCGACCGTGGGCTTCGCCTGCACCTGCTCCTCGATGTTGCCAATCATACTACCCAGGCCGCCGAAGAGCAGCGCCATGATCACAATGGGGACGACCGTGGAGGGCGTGAGCAGCTCCCGCAGCTCCTTGCGGATGATGTTCGTCAGCGCGGTCATGCGGCCACCGCCATGAACACTTCCTCGATGTTGTTCACGTGGTGCTTCGCCTTCAGCTCCGCGGGTGTGCCAGTCTCCACGATGATGCCGTCGTGGATGAGGGACAGTCGGTCGCAGAGGAGTTCGACCTCGAGCATGTTGTGCGAGGACACGAGGAACGTGGTGCCTGCTCTTGCCTCCGCCTTGACGATCCGCCGGATCTCCTGGGCGTTGATCACGTCGAGCCCCGAGGTGAGCTCATCAAGGATCGCGAGGCGCGGGTTCGTCATGAGCGCGCGGCCCACGAGGAGCCGGCGCATCATCCCCTTGCTGTACGTCTCCACCTTGTCGTCCAGGCGCTCGCCCAGGTCTACGATCTCCACGCCCCGCGCGACCATGGCATGCTCCGCGTCCCCGTGCGCGAAGAAGCGCGCGATGAACTCGAGGTACTGCCGCCCGGTCAGGTTCTTGTACGCCCCCGCATCCTCCGGCAGATAGCTGATGACCTTACGGACCTCCTCGGGCTGCTGCGCGAGATCGGTCCCGAACACGCGGACGGACCCCGAGGAACTCCGGAGGAGGGTGGCGAGGACACGGAGGGTCGTGGTCTTGCCCGCGCCGTTGGGTCCGATGAGGCCGTACACCTCGCCTGTGCGGACGGAGAAGGAGACGTCCTTCAGGGCCTGGAAGCGTCCGTAGTTCTTCTGGAGATTCCGAACCTCGACAGCCACGGTCTCGTCGGTCATCTCGCTCACCTCCGACGTACCCGCGTCGGGATCGCCTCCCTCCGCAGGAATTCCTAAGTTCGAGGATGAGCTACCGGAGCCGACCGGGCTTAGGGACGCCGCATGTACTCTACGGACTGCTAGGGTCGGCGCGCGCGGCGCCCGTGGCGAAGAAGCCGCCGCAAAGTCTTTTGGCCGCTCGCGTGTTCCACCGCGCATGCGCCTCGTCCTCCTCGGGCCTCCGGGATCGGGCAAGGGCACGCAGGGCGAGCGGCTCGCCCAAGCCCTCGGGGTGCCGAAGATCTCGACGGGAGACATCCTGCGTTGGAATGTGGCGCAGGGGACGGAGCTCGGGAAGAAGGCGAAGGCCTTCATGGAGGCGGGGAAGCTCGTGCCCGACGACCTGGTGATCGCCATGACCGCGGCGCGACTCCAGGAGGCGGACGCCCGAAACGGCTTCATCCTGGATGGGTTCCCCCGGACCCTTCCGCAGGCCGAGGCCTTGGCCCAGCTCACCCCGCTCGACGTGGTGGTCAACCTCTTCTTGGAGCCCGAGGAGCTCGTGAAGCGCAGCGCGGGCCGCCGAGTCTGCCCCCAGTGCGCGTCCGTCTACCACGTGGTCACGAACCCGCCGCGGAAGGCGGGAATCTGCGACAAGTGCGGGGCGGCCCTTGTCACGCGGCCCGACGACCGGGACGAGGTCGTCCGAATCCGCATCGAGACGTACGAGCGCCAGACCGCGCCGCTCGTCCAGTACTACCGGGAGAAAGGGCTCCTCCGAGAGGTCTATGCGAGCGGCGTGATTGATGAGATCAGCGAGCGGATCCAAGAGGCGCTGAAACCGTAGACGGCGGCGCCGGGTCCCGCCCACTGCGGGCGTCGTCGGCCGGGTTCCGCGAATTTAGGCCCGACTAATCTTTAAGACGCGCGGGGGCGATGGCCGGCCGAACCCCATGCGGCCGCGCCTGTTCTCCGTGGCGTTGTGGGCTTGTGCGTTGATTTTCGTTGCTTCTCTCGCGGCACCTCTCTTGACGGCTGCCCAGGCGTCTGCGTCGTCCGCCTCGACATCCGGCGTCGCCGTGTCTCCCCACCTGTGGGCGGGCAGCTCAAGCAGCCTGAACTGGGCGGGATACGCGGTCACCGCAGCCGCGGGCACCGTGTCCGACGTGAAGGGCTCGTGGGTCGTGCCCGCCATCCAAGGGACCTGCCCCTCCACGAATCAGTACTCCTCGTTCTGGGTCGGCATCGACGGCTTCAGCTCGAACACGGTCGAGCAGACCGGCACGGACTCGGACTGCCGCGGCGGCGCCCCGGCGTACTACGCCTGGTATGAATTCTACCCCCATCCCTCCAAGATTATCTCGGGGCTGACGGTCCACGCGGGCGACGTGATGTCCGCGGAGGTAGCCTACAGCGGCGGCCGCTTTGTCGTGACGATCACGGACACCACGACGGGCGCCTCCTTCAGCACGTCCGCCAAGGTGCACAGTGCCCAGCGCTCGTCGGCGGAGTGGATTGCGGAGGCGCCCTCGTCCTCGGGTGGCATCCTGCCCCTCGCGGACTTCGGGACCGTGAGCTTTGGCTTGGACAACACGGGCATCGCGTCCACATGCACGGCGACGATCGGCGGGACCGCCGGGGCCATCGGTTCGTTCGGATCCAGTGTGCAATCGATTACGATGGCCACGAGTTCGAGCGTGGTCAAGGCGTCCCCGTCTTCGTTGTCCCCGGACGGCACGAGCTTCAGCGTGACGTGGAAGAGCTCGGGCCCCTAGTCGCCTGCGGTTCGAATCGCGGACGGGTCGTGGAAGGCTGGGAGGGGAGGCGGCCCGTCCTTTCCTCTTTCGCGAGGGAGACAAGGGATTAAGTAAGACGAGCCTATGCGAGCCTCGCGCCCCTGTAGGCTAGTTTGGATAGGCTAACAGCCTGCGGAGCTGTAGACTGGGGTTCAAATCCCCACAGGGGCGTCCAATTTATCGGTATCAAACCAAGGTGACCTCCCGACCCTCATTATCGTTTTTGGGAATCTGTACAGTACCATAGGAGGTGCGAACCGATGGCGGTTTGACCTCCAGAAGGCACGCCACAGATGCCCAGGAACGCACGCCACGCAAGGCTGCTCGAAGACCCCGACGTGAGGCGGTGGTACGAGGGGGCCGACTCCAGGAAGACCGCCGCGGACCGCCTGCGACGCGCGGGGATGAGCGACACTCCCTTGCGCGTGGCGCTTTGGCGGCGTTGGAGCGGCGACCGCTACCTGGCAGCGCTCAGGGTCCTGGAC
>CAZJIP010000105.1:0-7995 GCA_964546105.1 uncultured Methanomassiliicoccales archaeon | reverse complement strand
ACCGGGCCACGGCCGAGCGCATCGCCCGCGAACTCGGGATTACGAAGGTCTTTGCGGAGGTCCTGCCGGGTCAGAAGGCCGCCAAGGTCCAGGAACTCCAAGTCGAGGGCAAGCGGGTGGCCATGGTCGGCGACGGGGTTAACGACGCACCCGCCTTGGCGCAAGCGGACGTGGGCATCGCGATCGGCGCCGGAACGGACGTGGCCATGGAGACCGCCGACGTGGTCCTCACGAGGAGCGACCCCCTCGACGTCGCCAAGGTCGTCCTCCTCAGCCGCGCCACCCGGCGGAAGATGCGGGAGAACCTCTGGTGGGCCGCGGGCTACAACATCATCGCCTTCCCGATTGCCGCGGGCGCCCTGTACCCGTCCATCGGGCTCATCCTCCGACCGGAGATTGCCGCGATCGCCATGTCCGGGTCCTCCCTCATCGTGGCGGTCAATGCACTCTCCCTGAAGCGTGCGAGGATTGAAGGGATCCGAGCGGCCCGGCTCGAACGCCCGGCGGCCGCTCCCGCCCAAACGATGCCCGCGCCACACGCGGCCCATTCCGAGGCGGGCGGCATGATGGAGCACGGTGATGGAAGTCATTCGGTCTCGGCTCGCGACCAATCGGTTCAAGGATCCGAAGCGAATCATTCCGCCCACCACCGGTGACCCACGACCGCAGGTGAGCGCCCACAATCCGCTCCGTTCGTCTGCATGTCATGTGGAGGGGAAAAGCCGGCGGCTGGCGTCTCCGAGATCGGCCTCGAGCACCCGAACGGACGGGCCGCTACGGAGGCGAAGGGCTCGAGTCTCGCTCCCGTCGCGGACGGTCAGGACTCCCTGTGCGGCGAAGTCCGCGCCGTGGTTGCCAAGGGCCTCACGGGGTCTCCACCGCAAAGGTCCCTTCCATGCCCTCCATGAGGTGCATGAGGTCGTGGCAGTGGTAGAGCCAGTCGCCCGCGCCGTTTTCGCCAGCGGTCACCTCGAAGGTGTAGGTCTCGAACGGACCCACCTGCTTCGTGTCGGTCCACCGGCCTTCGGAGGCGTCGAACCACTTATGGCCGTGCAAGTGGAAGGTGTGGGACTCCGTCCCGATGCTGATCAGACGGAACCGGACGGTCTCGCCCGTGAACGCGAACAGGGTCGGATTGGCGGGCCACGTCTTCCCGTTGAAGCCCGCGTACATCTCCGTCCCCGCAGGGGGCGTGAGGTTCGTGTACTGGGGCATGTACTCGTCCATAAACAGGACGTACTCCCGGTCCGCGCGGCGTTCCTCGGGCGCGCGGACGACAATGGCTCCGTACAACCCCTTCTCAATGCCCTCGACGGAGTTCATGAATATACTCTCGCCGCCCATGTCCGTCCCGCCGTCGCCCATGGCCTCGCTGCGGGCCACGTGATCGTGGTACATCCAGGTCCCGATGGATCTCCGGTCCGACGTGAACGTGTACGTGTAGTTCTCGCCGGGCATCGCATAGGCCCCGCTCTCGTAGCTGCCGTCGTTCGCGATCGAGTATCCGAGGCCGTGGACGTGCAGGCTCGCGATGGTGTCGAGCTTGTTGACGAGCGTGACGACTACGGTGTCCCCCGCGATTGCTTCGATTTGCGGCCCCGGGATTGCACCGTTGTACGTCCAAGCGGTGTACGTCAGGCCTGGCGCAATCTCCCACTCGACTTCGACCGCTTCCAGCGTGTAGTAGCGAGTCGTCGGTTTGTAGGAGGGGCCGGCGCTCGCCGCGCTCAGCCAAATCGCACTACCCGACACTCCCAGCACGACAGCGGCCAAGATCGCGAAGGCCGCTTTCTTCGGAAAACGAGTCATGAGTCGTCCCGCGGACCGTAAGGCGTCAGATGTCCATTGCCGTTTGCGTTCACGTCCGAAAGACCGCACGAGTCAGGGTCTCACGGTTGTCAGATAATGCGTCATCGGCCGCGCGTCCTCGACGACGTTTCATCCGGGACGGCGTCGCTGACACATTCCCACCTTTCCGGATCCTGCGAACGAGAGCTACGTTTCTCGAGCAGCGGCTCGAGAGCCCCCTTC
The DNA here is from genome assembly GCA_964546105.1 of uncultured Methanomassiliicoccales archaeon. GTDB lineage: Archaea > Thermoplasmatota > Thermoplasmata > RBG-16-68-12 > RBG-16-68-12 > RBG-16-68-12. The sequence continues at coordinate 5,964 of CAZJIP010000105.1, read as the reverse complement.
CCGCTCATCGGGAGCGGTTGACGAACGGCCTACGATTGGACGAGGAACTTACCATACATCCCGGAGGACGCGTGGCCGGGCATGCCACAGACGTACCAGTACGTCCCTGCGGTGCTGGCCGTGAAGGAGAACGTGGCGTTCCCGCCGGGAGGCAGGCCCGCGATCGGGTTCGTCGTCTGCGCACCCGAGAACGCAGGCTGCGCGGTGAAGCTTGCCGAATACGGAGGCGCCTGGGAGACGAAAACGAGGCTGTGGTAAAGATCTGTGTCGATGCTGAGGAAGTGCACCATGATCTGTGTGCCCGGTTGGACCTGGAGCGTGGGGTTCTCCAAGCCCCCGACCACGAACGCGGGCATGTCCGCCATCGGCCCGGCCAGCACGGAGAGGTGGACCTGGGATCCCGAGATGAGGATCGTATTCTCGGCGCTCGGCGCGGGCTGCGACTTCGGAGCAATCACGTAGCCTAGTCCCGTGCCGATTGCCAGCCCCGCAATCAGCAGGGCGACCGCCAAAGCGTTCCGGGTCGACCGTGCGGGCTTGGCTTGGGCTACGGGGATTGGCGCTTCCATGGGCTGAGCAGATCGAGATTCTTCAAGCCCCTTCTCACTTGCAAATGTAAGGCGGAGAGGCACTTCTGCGCGTGCGTCCGAAAGACAGGAGGGCCCGCCGAGAAAGGCGCGTTGTCATGCATCACCCGGCGAGGATGATGTCCGACGTCACGAGGTCCGAGTGGTCGCCTGCGGGACCGCCTCGACAGAGCACGGACGCCGGGATTTCGCGATCCATCGTATCTGGGCCCACAGGGTCAGCAACAGGACGCCGATCGCGGTCAGCGCGAATTCCAGCTGCCAGGGTGCGAGGGCCAGCGCGACGGCCGTCGAGCCGGGGCCGAGGAGGGCCCCGAGCAGGACCTGGCCCGCGCAAGTCGGGCACGAGGCGACGAAACCGATGGCTCCTGCGATGCCCGCACTCCCGGCTCCCTGGGAGGTCGCGCGCCACGTCGCGAAGGAGGTGAGGGAGACGGAGAGGGAGAGCGCCGCGAGCAGGGACACGCTCAAGGCCAGGAACACGTTCGCAGGGATGAGCAGGAGCCCGAGCCCCTGCATCGCATAGACGGTGTAGGAGGGCACCGTCCCCACGGGTCCGCAGCAGATGATGGTCTCGACGGAGGGGACCTGGACTCCATACGAGGCGGTGAAGTCTTGCCCCGGTCGGATGACTAGGATGGACGAGGCCCAGCTAAAGACGAGGAAGTACAGCCCGAACAGGGCGAGGAACCGCCTGCGCCCACGCCGATCAAGAAAAGGCTCCCCCAGAACCGCGATGCCTCCGGATCCCCCCGAGCCGGAGGCTCTTCGAGCCCGCGCCTGGAGCTGGAGCACCGAACTGCCGACCCCCGCACCGAAGAAGGCGACCGCGAGGGCCCACGCCACGGGACCATACGCGTAAAGCACGGCGGCCTTATCCGGTGAGATCCCGTTGCCAGCGTACTGCGCATAACCGTAGAGGACGAGAAATGCCGCGGAGAAGGCCAGACCCGGGAAGGACGATTTCAAGAACCACTGCTTCGGCATCCGGAGGTCCGTGGCAACCCCGGTCTTGCGAACCCTCCGGGGTATTTGGAGCTTACTCGTTCACAACGAAGCTGAGCCTTTGCAGGGGCACCGGTTACCCGAACCGGCTGCGACGCCTTCCACCGGGCATCTCCACTTCGCGAATCGGCGGCCGGCACCGTCAAGCCGGTCGACGGTGATAACCGCAAATCCCATATCCTGCGGCTTGTTCGGCAACGTGATGGCGAAAACCGCAGGAACCCGGGTAAAGACCGATGAGACCGCGGAATTTGGCGGCATCAAGGTGACGAACCGCACGGGCAATTCCATCCTCGTCCGGAAGAGGCCGGGCGGGGTCGAGGTGACCCAGTGCTGCCTCGAGGAGACGGGCGACTGAAACCTGCAGCCTCTCGGGTCCTCGGGGCCACGCGGCGGATGCCGTGAGGTGCGGCACCTCCCGGAGAAGCATTCAGCCGCCGTGCTGGTGCATCCCGCCGGGCAGATGGTGGAGGACCATCAGCCCCCCGAGGAGGATGAACAGAGCCAGTGGTCCCCCGCCGGGAACAAAGACGAACAGCGCGGCGGCGATGGCAGCCAGCCCAACCACGTACGCGACGATCCAGCGGACCCGACTCCGGTGGTGTCGCGGGGCCTCCGCCTCATCGTGATGCGAGTGCCCCTCCACCGAGCCTGCCTCGTCTGCCGCTTCCGACATGGTTCGGCCAGCCTTCTTGGCTAGACGCATCACCCGGTGGACGTCCATCGCCGACTATCGCAAACCGGACCGCAGCGTTGCGACGGCCATCCCTGGTGCCGCGTCTCGCGCCGCACCCCGTACGGAGTCCCCCCTCCATTTGAGTTGGCGTTTGCATCCGAAAGACATGACCGCGGGGGCCGTTCACAGTCGTAAGAGCGGACGCTCAATCGCGTCCCGAGGCTCTTCAAGGCGGGGCACGGAGGAGGACTGGGAATACCCGCGATTGGAGAAGACGTCGACCTCGCGGCACGCAACTCGGAGGGACGCGTGTGAAGGGGTCTCGGGACCAAACGCCCTCATCGGCCGGTCTGGGCCAGCCGGGCACGCACCGCCCGGATCTCCTCGGCGAACTGCCGAATGGACATGAGCATCGCGCCGACCAAGAGGCCGCCGATGAAGCCGCCGGGAGCCCCGGTCAGGACGCGCATGAGGTTCGTCGACTCGTAGTGCGTGACGCTCGAGAAGAGCTGGTAGAAACCATCGACTGCCGTCGGTACGAGGAACAAGACGAGCAAGAGGAAGGCGGCCGTCTCCGGCTTGAACCGCACTAGGCGGCTTCGCACCCACCGGGGCATCGCGTCGATCATGATCCGGCTTGCACTCGTGGACGGCTTCGTCAGGGCTGCCGCCAGGAGCCCGAAATTCGCGAAGATGTACATGGACGTCATGCGGGCGTCGATGGGGAGCTGGTTGCCGTTGAGCCAGAACGAACGATACCAAAGCTGGTGGCACTGGATGTCGCCGAAGGCGTAGACGGCCTGCGGGTAGATCCAGAGGTTCCTCCAGATGTTCCAGTGGTCCATCAGGTTCGCGGCGCCGACCTGGTACGCGAAGGTGCCCGGCGAAATCGTGAATGGGGCGATGAAGAGGGACGCGGTCCAGATCAAGTTGAGAACGAAGAGGACGAAAAGCCCCCGGCTCCAGGTGATCCGTAGCCAGAGTTGTGTGGTCATGCGGAGGCATTGGCCGTGCCCGGATTTATTGGTTCCGAAATCTGGGAGGGGTAGCCATTCCCACAGAGGGTCGTTGTTTCACCTTGCCAATTGAAAGCTTTGCTTGCCGCAGAACTGCCATGCCGGCAGCCGTGGTGAACGGGTTCGCGTGCCTTGGCAATCGGCAGTCCAAAGAATCGAAAGCCGCATGGGTGTCCAAGAGGCGGGCAAATGCGTCTGTGGAAAGTCGCGGCGTTCGCGGCCATCGCGTTGGGCTCGGCGGCGTCCACCCTCGTGCTTCTGGCGAGGCTGGCCGGAATCCGCGTTGCGGGCTTCGGCGAGTTCTACTCTACGACGGTACAGGAGTTGGTGGGCATCTCCGTCCTCTTCCTCCTCGGCGCATTGCTGTTGCTCGCCGACAGGGTTGCAGCCATCGAGGCCTCGGTGGGGCGCATTGACGCTACCGACGTCGATCAGGGACCAGAACCCGATCGCACGGGACCCGATGGCGACGACGAAGGCAACATGCCACTCTCCAAGGTTCCGGATGCCCCCGTCGGCGGCCGCGCAAAGGAGCCTCTCATTCGGCTCGCGCATCTCACGAAGACCTACGAACTGGGGCCCGTGAAGGTCCACGCTCTCCGCGAGGCGAGCTTGGACATCCGGGCGGGATCTGTGACGGTGATCTTGGGCCCGAGCGGGTCCGGGAAGACGACGCTGCTCAACCTCCTCGGCGGAATCGACCGGGCGACCTCGGGCAACATCACGTTCGACGGCACGGACGTGACGCGTCTCGAAGACGCCCGCCTCGTCGACTACCGCCGCGAAAGGGTGGGCTTCGTGTTCCAGTTCTTCAACCTCATCCCGAGCCTTACCGCACGAGAAAACGTGGCCCTTGCGGCGGAGCTCGTGCCCGAAGCCGCGCAAGTCGAGAAGGTCCTCCGGATGGTTGGACTCGGCGAACGGATGGATCACTTCCCCGCGGAACTCAGCGGGGGAGAACAGCAACGCGTGGCCATCGCGCGTGCCCTTGTTAAGAATCCGCCCCTCCTCCTCTGCGACGAGCCTACGGGGGAGCTGGACTATGCAACGGGCATCAAGATCCTCGAGATCCTGAAGGGCGTGGCCCACGGGGACGGTCGTGCAGTGGTCGTTGTGACGCACAACGCTACGATTGCCGAGATGGCCGACCAGGTGGTCCGCCTCCGGGGTGGGAGAATCGACCAAGTCACGAACAACCCTGAGCCCGTCCCACCGGCCATGCTGAGGTGGTGACCGACGTCCACGCTGCGCAGGAAGCTACGCCGGGACCTTGCCCGTTCCAGATGGCAGTTCGCCGCGGTCACCGTCATGGTGATCCTCGGGGTGACGTTCTTCGTTGGACTCTTCGGGTCGATGGCCAACCTCCGCCTGTCCATCAACCAGCCGTACAACGAACTCCACTTCGCCGACTTCACGGTCTCGGTTCGGAGCGCGCCTCAGGGCGTCTCGCGGAGCATCGCGAACCTCTCGGGCGTCGACCGCGCTGAGGACCGCCTCAACCTCGAGCTCCCCGCCATGTTCCCGGGACGGGACCCCGATGTCATCGCCGCCCGCATCATCTCCCTCCCGACTCCAGATCACCCCACCGTGGATGACATCCAGGTCGTCGAGGGAAGCTATCCGTCCTCCGAAGCAAGCGGGGAAGTCGTCGCAGAGAAGAACTTCGCGACTCACCACGGTCTCCAGGTCGGCGACGAAGTGATGATTCAGACGGCGAATGGCACCTGGAACGGAACGATCGGCGGGATTGCAATCAGTCCGGAGTACCTGTGGCCAGCACGGACCGCCCCCGAGCACATGCCCGACGTCCTACGGAGGTGGGGCGTCCTCTTCATGGATTATCGGACCTTCGCGTCCTTGGCCGGGCTCAGCGGAACCGTCAACGAGCTCGCCGTCACCGTGAAGCAGGGCGCGGACCGGTCCGCGGTTATCTCTCAGACGCAGACCTTGCTCGCGGCCTATCGCGTCACCGCAGTCGTCCCCCGGGAGGAGCAGCCGAGCGAGGCTATTCTCAATACGACGGTGGGCGCCCTCGACACCCTCTCCCTCGTCTTCCCCCTTTTCTTCCTGATCATCGTCGCCCTGAGCACGTACTCCCTCCTGATGAGGATGGTGCATGCCCAGCGCCCGCAGATCGGTGTCCTCATGGCTCTCGGTGTCTCCCGGCGCCGCGTCCTGGGGCACTACTTGAGCTTCGCGCTAATCGTGGGACTCGTTGGATCCGTCGTAGGCATCGTGGCGGGCTACCTGCTCGCCTTCCCGGTCACCGACCTGTTCGCGACCCAGGTGAGCCTGCCCCTCGTGCTCAAGGTCCCCCACTGGGACATCATGGCGGTCGGCATCGCGTTGAGCCTCGGCTTCACCTCATTGGCCGGCCTTCTGCCCGCGCTTCGCGCCTCCGCGGAGAAGCCCGCGGAGACCATGCGGGGGGAGGTCCCGCGGAACGGAACCCGGCAGTTCCGGCATCACGGAGAACGGGCTGAGCGGGGCAAAGTAGCCCGCAGGCTCCCTGTGCGCAACCTCCGACGGAATCCCGTGCGAACCATCTTCACGGTCTTGGCCCTGGCGTTGGCGGCGAGCCTCATCATCGTCCCGTTCGGGTTCCTCGACTCCCTCGATGCCGCCGTGCAGACCCAGACCGAATCGATGAACTTCGATCTCCGGGCCCTCCTCTACCGGC
>CAZJIP010000104.1:0-8010 GCA_964546105.1 uncultured Methanomassiliicoccales archaeon | reverse complement strand
GTGGTACGTCATCTCCCTGGTGCTCTCCCTGTTCGTGACCGTGGGCGTCGGGATGCTCACCTGGAACGTCCACGTGGTCATCGATCCCATCGCACTGGCCTTCATTGTCGTGGGCGCGCTGCTCTTCACGAGCCTCGGGATGCTCTTCGGGACCGTGGTGCGGGATCCCGAGTCCGGCGTGGCCATCGCGAACGCCGTCGGGTTCCCCATGATGTTCCTCTCCGGGAGCTTCTGGCCCGTGGAGCAGATGCCATCCTACCTGCAGACCGTCGCCCGCGGGCTCCCGCTCACCTACCTCAACTCCGGTCTCCGGGACACCATGGTCTTCGGGAACCTGTCAAGCGCCCTGACCAACCTAGCCGTCGTCGGCGTCCTGGCCGTGGCCCTGTTCCTGCTGGCCGCGAAGCTCGTCTCCTGGAAGGAGCGCTAGGTTCAGCGCCACTTGTCGAGCTTCCGGGCGAGGCGGTCCCGCGTGGCGACGCCGGGGAACCGCTCCACGATCTTCCCATTCCGGAATAGGAGATACGTGGGAATGGATCGGACCGCGAAGCGCTCGGCGAGCGCCCGCTCGGCCTCCGTGTTCACCTTGCCGAACGCCACGTCGGTGTACTCCCGAGAGAGCGAGCGGATCACGGGCGCCATCGCGCGGCACGGGCGGCACCCGGACGCCCAGAAATCCACGAGCGCCACACGGCTACCCTCGACGAACTCATCGAACGTCTCCTCCCCCAGCTCCCTAATCGTCCCGCCGGCGAGCCGGTTCAGGTGGCCTAGCAAAGGCATCGACGCGGGGAGGCAAGGCCGCCGGAAAGAGGTTGAGTCTGCAGAATCCGAAGGATACGCACCGCGAGGGAGACAGGCGAGCCGCCGGCCAGCGCGTAAGCCTAATGTAGGTGAACCGAAATCCGGATGCCGGGTAGACCATGAAGCGACCCAACCTCCGGTCCCTGGGCGTCGTCCTGTTCATCATCGTCGGCGCGGTCTCCGCCGCGCTGGGATGCCCGTTCTTCCGGAACCCGGAGAATTACGCGACCGCGGGCGGGATGATGGCGTACCTGAAGTACGTCGTCGACGTGCACCGGAAGCACTGAGTGCCGCTTGCTGGATCGTTCCAGGGACGCCTAGGCGTATCGCGCCCGTGTCAGATACCGCCGACCCGCAGGGGCCAACTGCGCGGGCAACCGCGGGATGTTCGCGAGGATCTCCGGGGACTGCGGATCCTCGTGTTCGGCTGGCAGCAGCCCCTCCTTCTGCGCGAGCCGGGTGAGTTCGGAGCGGCCCCCGTCGTCCGCAACGGCAAGCGAGGCGATGCGGCGTCGAAGGGTCGCGGGGACCGCGGGATCGTCCAGTATCCTCTGCAGCATCGACCGAGCCTCGGCTTCCGAAACCGTCGACAGGTGGAGGGCGGCGTAGAAAGCTCGCAGACCCTCCTCGGCCTCGGAGCGGCCCAAGATCGCGCGGAGCAAGGCGGACCGTACCCCGCGGGGGACCCTGCGGACCAGGGAGCGATCCAAGAACACCGCGTAGACGAGATGCATGACGTGCAGCACGGTGAGCCCGTCGGCCTGCGCCAAGACCGCCGCCAGAGCGAGAAGATGTGGAGGGGCTCGCGACTCCACCTCGATGACCTCACCCTCGGTCCGCGGCAAAGGAAGCAGGTCGAAGACGTGCTCCACGAGAGCTTGCCGAACCGGTCCCCGCAAGTCCGGGTCGTCTAACAGGGGCTCGACGAAGGCGCCAAAGACGCGGGGATCGCGCAGGCGGATGATGAGGTCGGCGTCCGTGTCCTCCGGGCTGCCGGTCAGGCGCGGGAGGCTCTCGCGGGCGCGGGCGGCTAGGGACGCAGCCACGGCCGCATCGCAGGGGATTTCGGTGCGGAATGCGTCCGCCAGCGGATCGGCCACGCGGGCCTCAGACGGCCCCTGGGCTTAGAGCTTTCCGGAACCCCGCCTCGCGGGCATCCCGGCTCCAATGATGGAGAACGTATATAGCGACGGAAGGCTAGGCGCCGCCATGGCGTTCCAGAAAGCCCTCCGGGAGGCCGAGGTGGCCGAAGGGACGGTGCACAAGGCGAAGGTCGGCAAGAAGGAGTTCGCCCTGGTCCGCATGGGCGGCGCGATCTACTGCATCGACGGCATCTGCACGCACGAGGGCGGACCGCTGGGGGAAGGCACCCTGGACAACGGCGAACTCGTCTGTCCGTGGCACGAGGGCCGCTTCGACTTCAAGACAGGCACCGCGAACCCGGAGACGGACTGGGTCACGGACGTGAAGTCCTACAAAGCGAAGGTCGAGGACGGCTACATCTGGATTGATTTCTAGGCGGCGGACCTGCCCGCGGGCGGGCTCCTTAGGGGCCGGCCCTTTCCCCCTTGCGGGGTATTTCGGAAGCCTTCAAGAGGGGACCTCCGGTTTCCAGCATGGGTGCCGGCATGGTCTTCGTACGTGACGTGATGACGAAGGCGGTCGTCGTGGCCGACCCCGACTGGACGGTCCTCGATGCGGCAAAGCGGATGGCCACGAAGAAGATCGGCGGCCTGGTGGTCGTGAAGTCGGGGCGTCCCATCGGGCTCGTGACGGAGCGGGACATCCTCTGGAAGGTGACCGCGAAGGAGAAGAACCCCACCAAGCTGTGCGTCCGCGACATCATGGCCTCGCCCGTGGTCACCGTGAGCCCGCTGGCGACCCTGCGCTCCGCGGCCCGCGTCATGATCGAGCACAACGTCCGCCGCTTGGTCGTGACGCGCCTCGACGACGTTGAGGGGATCGTGACCGCCCGCGACGTCGTGGAAGGGTTCTTGGAGACTTGGGCGCGGGAACGGAAGCGGACCATCGCGAAGGGCTGAAGCGACGCAGGGGGACAGAGGGGCCGGGGGAGCGCGGACCGCGCGGCCTAGGATTCACTCCCCCTCCCCGCTGCCTTTATCCGCCGGTCCGTCTTGGCGGCGTCGAGGGACACACATGCCCATGGAGTTTGGCTCCGTCGCCGTCGTCGTCTCCGACGGGAAGAAGTCCGCGCAGTGGTTCAAGGAGAAACTCGGCTTCGAGATCCGCGACCAGGAGGGGCACTGGATCACCGTGGCTCCCAAGGGATCGAAGCTCCTCATCCACCTTTGCGAAGGGAACGAACTCGAACCGGGGAACACGGGGTTCGCGTTCTATGTGAAGGACGCGGCCAAGGAAGAAACGGACCTCCGGAAGAAAGGCGTGAAGTTCCCGGAGTCCACGAAGAAGGAGTCCTGGGGCACCCACGCGATGTTCGCGGACCCGGACGGGAACGAGTTCTGGCTCATCGAGATGTGATCCGCCGGTCACCCGAAAAGGTGGGCGTAGCTCCGCTCCACCTCGGGATGGTCGCCCCTCAGGATCCGCGCGATCTCCCTGTCGAGCAGGCTCCGCGCGAAGGTAGGCAGGTCCTCGCGTCCCGGCATGGCCTTCTTGGGCAGGCGACGGAAGGACTTGCTGTAGTCCTCGAGCCAGCCGACGACCTCCTCGCGATAAGCCTTCTTCGTGGGCTTGGACCACCGCATGCACATCCGAGTGTGCGGGATCGCGTAGCACTCCACGAGGTTCCCGATGATCTTCTCCATCTCCCGGTACGTCGCTTCGACCGCGTTCGCTTTGTTCATCATGGTTCCGGACTCCCCTGGATTCTGATCACACGCCGCCGCGCCGCTGGGCCCCCGCGAGCACCGGGCGGAGCTTCTCCTGCTGGATGACGAGAAGGTCGACGATCGCCTTGCTCATCACGGCGCACGCCTCGGCGATCTTGGGATCCGCGAGACGGTAGTACACGTAGTTCCCGTCCTTCCGGGTCTCCACGACGCCGCTCTTGCGCATGATCGCAAGATGCTGGGACGTCGTCGCCTGGGCGATCTCAAGGTCCGCGGCCAGCTCGGACACCGTGCGCTCGGACTTCCCGAGCAACTCGACAATCTGGAGCCGCTTCGGGTTCGCGAGGACCGCAATGATCCGCGCCTTGATCTCGTACAAGGACTCGTCCCAGCGCTCCATGATGGCGGACCCAGGGAAGTGTTGGTACTTGCGCTCTTTTGCATATAGAAATATGCGAGTATGTTCAGTCCATTCAACAGCGGCTTAGTCATTCGGGGCGGAGGGGAGCGCAAGGTGGTAAACCATGGCAGACCGACTGTCGCTCGTGGTCTTCAGCGGTACCGTCGACAAGCTGTATCCCGTGGCGATCATGGCCTCCGGGGCCCTCGCGCTCGGGAAGGAAGTCGAGATCTTCTTGACGTTCTACGGCTTGGAAGCGTTCCGCAACGGCAACGCGCGGAAGAACATGAAGATGGACATGAACTACCCGGACATCGGACCCATGATGATGAAGGTCATGATGGCCAAGAAGATGCCCGCTTGGTACGACATGCTCAAGCAGGTGAAGGGGATGGGCAACGGCAGCGTCAAAATCCACGCCTGCGCGACCACGTATGACCTCATGGACATGAAGAAGGAAGATCTCGACCCCATCGTCGACGATGTGATCGGGGTCACGGAGTTCCTGAGCAGGGCCTCCGAGGGCGGCGTCACGTTGTTTCTGTGAGGAGGCCGTGACCATGGCGGCGTCCGCAAGCCAGCGCATGATCCTCGACGCGCGGGGATCCTTCTGCCCCGGCCCGCTGATGGAGCTCATCCGCGGGATCAAGCAGGCCGAGGTGGGCGAGGAGCTCGAGGTCTGGTCCTCGGACGCGGGCTCCAAGAAGGACATCCCGTTCTGGATCCAGAAGGCCGGGCACCAGCTCCTCGGCGTCGTCGAGGCGGACGGCTACGCTAAGTTCATCGTGAAGAAGCTGAAGTGACCGCAAGATCGGAAAAAGGGAGCGTGCCGGGGATGAAGAAGGTCGTGATCCTGGGCGGCGGCGTCGGCGGCACGATCGTCGCCAACCTGCTCGCGAAGAAGCTCCGTCCGGACGAGGCGGAGATCACCGTCGTGGACAAGACCGGGAAGCACGTGTACCAGCCGGGCTTCGTCTACGTCGCCTTCGAGCACCAGAACCCCCAGAAGCTCGTCCGGGATGAGCGCAAGCTGCTCCGCAAGCGCGTGAAGCTCATCCTCGGGGAAGCCGTGAAGATCGACGCGGAGGGCAAGAAGGTCCACCTCGCCGACGGCACGGTCCTGGAGTACGACCGGCTCATCGTGGCGCTGGGCGCGCGGCTCACGCCCGACGAGCTACCCGGATACAAGGAGACGGCCCATCACTTCTACAGCCTGGACGGCGCCTCGCAGCTCCGGAAGGCCCTGGAGGCTTTCCAAGGCGGCAAGGTCGTCGTGACCGTCGCGAGCGTCCCGTACAAGTGCCCGCCCGCCCCCTCGGAAGCGGCCTGCCAACTCGACTACTACTTCACGCGGCGCGGCATCCGCGACAAGGTGGACATCCACTTCCTGTCGCCCCTGTCCCGCGTGTTCCCCCTGGAACCCGTGAACCCGATCGTGGAGAGCATCTTCGCGAACCACAACATCCGCTCCACGATCTTCTTCAACGCGGAGTCCATCGATCCGGAGAAGAAGACGGTGAACTCGATCGAGGGCGAGTCCATCCCCTTCGACCTGCTCATTATCGTCCCGCCCCACCGCGGCGCGAAGGTCGTGGAGGACAGCGGCCTCGGGGACCGCGGCGGCTGGCTGCCCACGGACAAGTTCACGCTCCGCACGAAGGCCCACCCGGACATCTTTGCCCTGGGGGACTGCACGGATGTCCCCGTGTCCAAGAGCGGGGCCGCAGCGCACTTTCAGGCCAAGGTCATCGCGGAGTCCATCGTCGCAGACCTCCGGGGCGAGCCGGCGACCGCGAAGTACGACGGACACGTGATGTGCTACTGCGACGCGGGCTACCACAAGGGCATCAGCATGTCTTTCGACTACGAGCACCCGCCCGTGCCGCCGCCCTTAGGCCTCAAGGACTGGATGGGCAAGCGCTTCCTGAACCGCGTGTACTGGATGCTCGTCCCGACGGGCCGCGTGTAGGCAGTCACGACCTCTCTGTGAGGGGAGGCCCATAACCTTCTTCCCGGCGAGCGGCTTCTCGCGCATGGCATGGAGCACCCTGTTGAGGCCGTCGTCATCGGCGGCGGCGTAATCGGCACGAGCGTCGCTTTCCATCTCGCGAAGCTGGGCCTGCGCGACGTCGTGCTCTTAGAACGCTCCCACCTGGCCTCGGGCTCGACGGGTCGGAGCGTCGGGATGGTCGAGACGAACTACGCCCTCGACGTGAACGTGGCCCTCGCGAAGCATGGCTTCGAGGAGCTCAGCCACTTCGGCGACGTGACCGGCGGGACCGCCGACTTCCACCGACGACCCTACCTCGAGACGGTGGCGGCCAAGGACCAGGAGGACCACTTGGAGCGCGCAGTCGCTGTGGGAAGGCGCCACGGCATCCGCGTGGACCTCGTGGAGCCCGACGAGATTGCCGAGGTGTTCCCGGAGCTCCGCGTGGACGATGTGACCCGCGGCCTACTCTCTCAGGACGCGGGGTTTTGCGACCCGCACTCCGTCGCCGCGAGTTACGCTGCCGCGGCGCAGCGCCTCGGGGCCGAAGTCCGGACGAAGACCCCGGTGGAGCGCATCCTCGTGGGCCTCGGGCAGGTCCACGGCGTGCGGACCGCCTCGGGGGAAATCCACGCTCCCGTCGTCGTGAACGCCACGGGACCCTGGTGCAACGACCTCCTCGAACCCATCGGCATCACCCTCCCGGTCACGCGATGGCACCGGCAGATCTTCGTGACCTCCCCCCATCCCGACATCCCCAACGACCGGCCCATGTACATCGACCTGCCGGGCCGCTTCTACTTCCGCCAAGAACTCAGCGGGGGATTCGTCCTCGGACTCGTGGAGGACGACCCCGCGCAGGACTCTGAGCTCGCCAATCCGGAGACGGACTGGGAGTTCAAGACGCGGGCTGTCGAGGCGGCCGTGCACCGCGTGCCCAAGCTCGCGGAGACCTCGATCGCGAACGCTTGGTCCGGGGTGGTCACCTTCACGCCGGACCAACTGCCCGTCCTCGGACCTGTGAAGGAGGCTTCCGGCCTCTACTTGGCTAACGGAATGTCCGGCTACGGCGTCATGATCAGTCCCGGCGTCGGGGTCGCGATGGCCGAGCTCATTGTCCGCGGCGAGTCGAAGTCGATCGACATCGCTGGGCTCGGATACGGCCGGTTCCAAGGAAAGGATGTCGTGCGCGGCGCCGGCCTCTGGCTCAGCGGCCCGTAAGCCGCTCGCGGATGAAGCCCGCCGTGCGAACCGCCACGCTCATAATCGAGATCATTGGGTTCACGCCCGGCGCCGTGGGCAGGATGCTGCCGTGCCCGATCCCCAGGTTGCGGACCTCGTGGCACTCCCCCGTGGGCTTCGCGGCCGAAGTCTTCGGATCGCGACCTGCACGCGCGGAGCCCATGGGATGGGCCGTGAAAAGGGCCATCCGGTTCTCCCCCACACCCGCCCGACCAATCCGGTCGAGGAACGCGTCGAACTCTCCTTGGGGAATGGGGGATCGACCGTTCCCCACGGTCAGGTCCTCCATGTGGAGGGTCGAGACGCGCACCGCACCCGCGGCCCGCTGGATCCGCGCGGCCTCCTGCAGACCGCGCGTGAGGTTGCGGCGGTCCCGCACGTCGAGGCGGTAGTCGAACACCGGGTCGCCGCGGGCGTCGATCGTCACGCGGCCTTCGGTCCAGTCCCGGGCGAGGACGATCGCGTTCGCGGCCCGTGCGAGGCGCGCCATCAGCTCCTTGTGGCTCCGGCCCCCGTTCCAGGGGAACGCCAGTCCGGAGAGCCCGGGATGCGCGGGGGCGACCTCGATCCAGGGGCCGTGGTGGGCTTCGTCCGTGTCCTGGAACCGAGTCACGACGACGGTCTGCATCGGGCCCTTCCAGAACCGGATCGGGTCCGGGAACTCCGCAAAGACGGCCGTGGTCGCATCGACGCGGAGCCCAAACCCGACGCCCGGGAAGCCAATGCCCGAGCGGCGCAGGAGAGCCGGGGTCTGCAGGGCCCCT
>CAZJIP010000103.1:0-8087 GCA_964546105.1 uncultured Methanomassiliicoccales archaeon | reverse complement strand
TCAAGGGGGACGGAGAGGGGGGCTAGCGGGCGGACACGATCATCCGTGTCCGGTTCGGCGAGGACGGCGGGGATCCAAGCCGCAGCGTCCAGGGCCGCGCGGTGGACATCGATGACGGCCTCCAGGAGGTCCTCGGCGAGGAGCCGTCCTGGAAGGAGCGGCTCCGCGAGCAGGAAATGGCCTCCTACGGTCTCACGGAGAAGGACATGTACGTGGAGATCTCCGAGGAAGAGGTCGAGGTCGAGGAGGAGGAGCCTCCTTCGGAGGAATGAGCATGGCGCGCGCGACGACGATTCAGGCCCTGCGGAACCGGGGTCTCTCCAAGAAGACGGCCGAGATCCTCGCGGACGCGGGGTTCACCCTGGAGAAGCTGCAGAAGGCGAGCGTGGACCGGCTGAAGAAGTTCCTCACGGTCAAGGAGGCGGAGAAGGTCGTCAAGAAGCTGTCCGCACCCGCGGAGGAGAAGCCCGCTCCGAGGAAGGAGAGGGCGCGTGCTCGGCCCGCGCCCCGCGGCGCCCGGAAGGGGCCCGCGAAGGCGGAAGAGGTGGAGCCCCAGGCGCCCCTGGAAATCCCCAAGAAGGCCCCCAACCTCTCCGAGGGCGAGAAGGAGATCTACGAGTCCCTCCATGAGATCGGGAAGGACCTCCCGCGTTCCGTCGTGGCGGACCTCGCGAAGAAACTCCACGGCATCAAGCTGAGCAAGAAGCGCCTCGGCGAGGTGCTCGGCAAGATCGCGGAGAAGTACGACGTCCACTCCATCGACCCGAACGAGTCCGCGGGGATCGTGTCGGCCCAGTCCATCGGCGAACCCGGTACCCAGATGACCATGCGTACGTTCCACTACGCGGGCGTGGCCGAGATGAACGTCACCCTGGGTCTTCCGCGCCTCATCGAGATCGTGGACGCGCGGCGCGTGCCCTCCACGCCGATCATGGAGATCTACATCAAGTCCAGCCACAACGAGCTGGAGAAGATGAAGAAGATCGCCACGGAGATCGAGACGACCGCCCTCGAGGACGTCGCGGACATCGAGACGGATCTCGTGAATATGCGGGTCGTGGCGTACCCGGACGACCACCGGATGAAGTCCCGCGGCGTCACCTGGGCCGAGTTCGAGGAGAAGCTGAAGAAGCTCGGCGAGCCCCAGGAGGTCAAGCGCACGGTGGGCAGCACGGAGAAGCGGGTCAAGGCCCTCGTGGTCGAGGCGGGTGAGCCGTCCTTCAAGAAGCTCCAGCGGATCGTCGAGCAGCTCCGGTCCACGAAGATCAAGGGGATTGACGGCATCCGACGCGCGATCATCCGCAAGCGGGGCGATGAGTACGTGGTTTACACGGAAGGCTCCAACCTGTCGAAGCTCCTCGAGCTGCCCTACGTGGATGCCACGCGGACCACGACGAACTCGATCCAGGAGATCTTCGAGGTCCTCGGGATCGAGGCGGCGCGGAACGCAATCATCAACGAGGCGTACAACACCCTGCAGGAGCAGGGGCTCACGGTGGACATCCGCCACATCATGCTCGTGGCCGACATGATGACGAACGACGGGGACGTGAAGGCGATCGGCCGCCACGGGATTTCCGGCCGCAAGTCGTCCGTCCTCGCTCGGGCCGCGTTCGAGATCACCGCGCACCACCTGCTGCGGGCCGCGATCACGGGCGAGGTGGACTACCTGGACGGCGTCGCGGAGAACGTGATTGTCGGACAACCCGTCACACTGGGCACGGGCGCGGTGAACCTGGTGTACAAGCCGCCCGCGAGCTTCCCGAAGCAGCCCGCCCCGCCGCCGAAGCCTGCGGCACCGCCGGCGCCCGTGCCGAAGGGCCCGGCGGAGGAACCCGAGCCGGAGGTCAGGGAGGTGGCGCCGTGATCGACGTCCCCCGGGCGCTGCGGATGGCGACGGAGACCGGCGACGTCCGGTTCGGCGTGCGGCAGGTCCGCAAGGCGGTCAAGGCGAAGGCCGCCAAGATGGTCGTGATCGCCTCGAACTGCCCCGCGGACGCGTTGAAGGGCTTGGGAGACGTGAAACAGTTCCCATTCCCCGGGACGAACGCGGAGCTCGGCGCCGCGTGCGGCGTGCCGTTCTCCGTGGCGGCTCTTGCCGTCGTCACCCCCGGAGAGTCCAACATCCTGAGCGCCTAGGTGCCGCATGGCGGAAGTCACCTTCGACGAGCAGACGATCAAGTACGTCGCTCTCTTCCAGGACCTCACCCGCACCACGGTCGTCGACTGCGTGGACGCGCAGGACCGGCTCATCTTCGTCGTCAAGGAAGGGGACATCGGCAAGGCGATCGGCAAGAAGGGCGAGAACGTCGCCAAGCTCAAGCGCCTGTTCAACAAGGACATCCACGTCGTCGAGTTCTCCGACGAACCCGAGAAGTTCGTGGCCAACGTCTTCCGCAACTACGACGTGAAGGGCGTTGCCCTGGAGCAGCGCGGGGACATCACCCACGCCACGGTGACCGTGGATGCGAGCAAGAAGGGCCGCGCCATCGGGAAGGAGGGTCGGAACCTCCGCGTGTCCCGGGACCTCATCGCCCGCCATCACCCCATCCAGAGCGTCAGCGTGGCTTAGCGGCACGGTCGGGGCGCGGCGGCTCCTCCGGAAGGAAGTCCTCGATCGCCTCGCGACCCGTGGCGCGCCGCATCGATCGCAGCGACCGAAACCTTACATATCCCGGGGGTTTCGTCCGCCGCATCGCGGAGCCGGGTGCTCCTCTCCGTTCGCGGCATTTCCCGAGGTGTTCCCATCCAGTACAAATGGACCGTGCTCCTAGTGACCACGGTCGGCGTAATCATGTCGGGGATCGACTCCCGCATCGTGATCGTCGGGTTGCCGCAGGTCGCCGCCGCACTCAACGCAGACGCGGAGCAAGCCATCTGGATCACCCAGGCGTACGTCCTGGGGAGCACGGTGGCCCTCCTGCTCATCGGGCGGGTCTCGGACATCGTGGGCCGCGTGAAAATCTACACGAGCGGCTTCGGCGTCTTCACCGTGGGCTCCCTGCTCACGAGCCTCGCGGTGGACCCGAACCAGGTGATCCTGTTCCGCTTCGTCCAGGGGCTCGGCTCGGCCATCCTGTTCACGAACAGCGCCGCGATGATCGTGGACGCGACCCCGGACACGGAACTCGGGTACTTCCTCGGCATCAACCAGGTCGCCTTCCGCATGGGCGCCATGGCGGGGCTCACCCTGAGCGGCATCATCCTCACGTACCTCACGAACTGGCGGGCCCTGTTCTACATCAACGTCCCCATCGGCATCTTCGGGACGCTCTGGGCGCGGGGCAAGCTCAAGGAGATTGCGCGGCTCGAGGAGGGTGCCCCAATCGACTGGCCGGGGTTCGGCACGTTCACCGTGTTCATCTCGAGCCTCCTGCTGGCCCTCACCCTCGCGGCGTACGGTGGGGGCGAGGAGCGGATCGTGCTCGGGCTGTCCGTGGCCATGGCCGTCTCCCTCGTTGCCTTCGTGTACATCGAGCTGCACACGAAGTACCCGCTCCTGGACCTCAAGCTCCTCCGGATCCGCGAGTTCTCGGGCGGCGTAGTGGCCCAGCTCCTGAACGCAGTCTCCTTCGGTGCGGTCCTGCTCCTGCTCAGCGTCTACTTCCAGCAGATCCAGGACATGAGCGCGCTCGTGGCGGGCCTCATCATGATCCCCTTGGACATCACGACGGTGATCCTGGGGCCCCTGAGCGGCAAGCTGTCCGACAAGTATGGCCACCTCTGGTTCACGACGGGCGGGCTGGCGGTCGTCAGTCTCTCCCTGTTCCTGTTCGCGACGACGGACGTCAACACCTCGGTCTACCTGCTCATCGTGTACATGATGATCTTCGGGACGGGGCTAGGGATCTTCGCCTCGCCGAACATGAGCTCCATCATGGGGGCGGTGCCCTCCGTGCGCCGGGGGATTGCCTCGGCGTTCCGCGCGACCTTCTTCAACGTGGGATTCGTCATTAGCCTGAACCTCGCGATCCTGATCATGACCTTCGTGATCCCCTATGCCCAGGTGTCCCAGATCATCTCGGCTCCGAACCCGATCGGCATCGGCCTCACGGAGAAGCTCGAGTTCGCGAGCGCCCTCCGGAACGCCTTCTTCTGGATGGGCGTGCTGAACACGATTGCCATCATTCCCTCCATGCTCCGAGGACGCCGAACCGTGGCGAACCGCGGCGCGGGTGCGAAGGAGATTCCCGAGATGGACATGTAGGGCGGATTTCCTGCCGCCTTTCGAAAATTGTACCATCGGCTTCATGACTACCCCGGGGAACGGCGGTTCTGCGTCGATGGCCGCCGCAGCCGCCGGACGGGGCGCCGGGCTTCCCCTCCTCGACCGAGTCGTAGCGATCGTGTCGATGCGAGGGTCTGTGGGCATCACGCGGGACGAACTCCTGCGGAGGCTCGGAGTCGCGGACGACGAGCCGATGGCGGTCCTCGACCAACTTCGCGCGAAGCGCCCCGTGCGGGTGCACTGGCCGTCGCCCGAATCGTTCCGCGTGTTCTACACGGGCTGAGGGCGCCCGGCACCGCTCGCTGCACAAGGGTTATGTGGGCCCGCGGGCATCCGCGGCCGCCTGCGGTGGCAGGCGAAGGGACCCCCAATCCATGTCCACCCCGGCGAGCGAAGCGCCGCCCTCGCGGGCCTCCCCGCTTTCCCTGGTCTTCGATGAGGCCGATCCGACCGTCCTGGCCTCCTTCGGCCAGGGGACCGGCGACGGCGCCCGCGCCTGGCGACTCAACGGCGAGGCCCACCGGCTCTCCCTCGTACAGGGGTTCGACCGCCTCCTGAGCTGGTCCTCCCTCCGCGGCGTGACGCGGTACGAGCACCAGGAGCGGACTGCGCTCCGCGTGCTCCGCGAGATGCGCGGCCGCGCGCTCCTGGCCGACGAGGTCGGACTCGGGAAGACCGTGGAGGCGGGGATCGTCCTCAAGGAGTACGCCATCCGCGGCCTCGCCCGGAAGGTCCTCATCCTCACGCCACCTGCGCTCCGCACCCAGTGGCAGGAGGAGATGCGGGAGAAGTTCTCCTTGGACTTCGAGATCCTCCGTTCGGCGAAGGACTGGGCGGCTTACCCGCTCCTCCTCGCGTCCCTGGACACCGCGAAGCGCGAGCCCCACGGCCCCCTCGCGCGGAGCGTGCGTTGGGACCTGGTCATCGTGGACGAGGCCCATCGCCTGAAGAACAGCGCGAGCCGCAACTGGCGGTTCGTCGCGGGGCTCCATAAGAAGTACATGCTCCTCCTGACCGCGACGCCGATTCAGAACGACATGGACGAGCTGTTCAACCTCGTCTCTCTCTTGAAGCCCGGGCAGCTCCACACGTACGACGAGTACCTGGCGCGGTACGTGGCCACGCTGGACCACCGCGTCCCTGCGCGGGTCACGGAGCTCCGCGGGCGACTGCGGGACGTCATGGTCCGCAACCGCCGCGGGATCTCCTTCACGCTGCCTCCCCGCCGCGTCCACTCCCTGCCCGTCCGGCTCACGCCCGAGGAGCGGCGGCTGTACGATGACGTCACGGGGTTCGTCCGCGATGCGTGGGGCGTGACCTCGGGCCGGCTGCCCCTGCCGGCGCGGCTCACGCTGATCGTCCTCCAGCGCGAGATCGGGAGCAGCACGTTCGCCACGGCGCAGACCCTGGCCAAGATGGAGCATAGCCCCCTGTTCGGGTTCGAGGAGCAAGCGCGGCTCGCGGCCCTCCGCGCCGAGGCGGAGGCGATCCGGGACAACGTGAAGGCGTCCCACCTCCGCTCCTTCCTCGCGTCGACGGACGAGAAGGTCCTCGTCTTCACGCAGTATTTGCGGACCCTCGAGTACCTCCGCGGCGTCCTCGAGGCAGAAGGGTACCGTGTGGCCACGTACCACGGCGGTCTCCCTGCGCGAGCCAAGGACGAGGCGGTCCGCGCATTCCGTGGAGATCGCCGGATCTTCCTGAGCACGGAGGCGGGCGGCGAGGGACGGAACCTCCAGTTCGCGCGGACCCTGGTGAACTACGACCTCCCCTGGAATCCCCTTCGGATCGAACAGCGCATCGGCCGCGTGCACCGCCTGGGCCAGGAGAAGGAGGTCCACGTGGTCAACCTCTGGGCCGAAGACACCGTGGAGGAGTACCTCATCGAACTCCTCGACCGCAAGATCCACATGTTCGAGCTCGTCGTGGGGGAGCTCGACCTGATCCTCGGGGACCTGGACGCCCGCCGTTCGTTCGAGGACCTCCTCATGGACATCTGGGCGCTCAAGGAGGCGGAGGCCCGCCGCGCGGCCCTGGGCCGACTGGGCGAATCCCTCCTGAGGGCCCGCGCGCGCTACGAAGCGGTGAAGGAGCTCAACGAGGGCCTGCTCAAGGACGTGAGCGAGGAGGCGCCCGCATGACGGAGGCCGAGTCCCTGCGGTCGTTCACGAGCGCCCTCCTGCGGGATGTCGGCGTGGAGGTGCGCGACGACGGGACGTTCCTCTGGCTGACAGCCCCCGAGGCCGTGCAGACCGGCCTCGATCTGCCTTCGCAAGCCTGCATCACGTTCGACTCCGATCGGATGGGCGAGTTCGACGCGGAGCTCGTGGCGCCCGGAAGCTACCTGCTCGAGAAGCTCCTCGGCCTCGCGACCCGGAGGGGCCGGTGGGACACCGCGCGGCTCGCGGACGTCTCCGACGACTGGGTGGACTCGGCCCTGGAGGCAGCACGCGGTGTCACCGCGAACGGGGCCCTTGAGGTTGTGGAGCGCACGGAGGCGCCTCTGGGCTTCTTCGCCTTCCGGACGGCCCTGACCTCGGATGAGAAACGGGAAGCGTTCCACCTGCTCGCGGCCACGTTGGACGGGCAGGAGGCGTGGCCGGTGCCCTGGCCGCTCCCCGAGGGTGGGCTCGTCCCCGCGAGCCTCCCGGGCTTCGCGCCCAATCTCTCGCCGGCGTACCGCCGGGCATGCGAAGTACTCCAGGAGCGGATGCGGGGCGAGATGGAATCGTTCCAGAAGGCGTCCCTTGTGGCGCTCGAGGAAGAGGTCCGCCGCATCTTCCGCTACTTTGACGGCACGGTCACCGAGGTACGCGAGGCAGCGCCCTCGGGCGCCGAGGACGTGGTGCGGGCCATCGGGGCGGAACGGGATCGCCGTCTCGCGGAGGCCCTGGAGCGCTTCGAGCCGCACGCGGTCGCTTCCCTGTGCAGCGTCCGCGTGGTCCTCGTCCCGACCGCGCGGTTGGCGTGCCGTACGGAAGGCGGGGGCCGTATCGAGGTGCGCGTGGACGGGCTCACGCGGGCGGTCCGCGGAATCCCCGAAGGGGTCACGGGAGCCGGACGCGCTCCACCTCGAGACGGTCCGCCGTCGGATACTCCTCCACGACGAAGGAGGGACGACCCAGCGCAGGCGCGATCTCTTCGAGGATCCACGGCGCGATCTCGATTCGACGCTTCGCGGCGTCGAGGCCCATGAGCTTCTTCGGCACCCCGTGCCGCTTGGCGAGGTCGTGCAGCAGGTCGTCGAGCCCGTCGCCCTCGATGACGCCCTTCACCAGGGTGCCGTCGTCCGTGACCACGTCCCAGGGGCGTGCGACGTTCTCCGCGCGGCGCTTAATCCGCGTGCGCAGCTGCCAGGCGTCCTTGTAGCCGCTCGTGCAGTAGTGGACCGTGGTCTTCCAGGGCTTCTCCAGCAATCGCAGGGCGACCTGGTCCGCCCCCTTGACCCCGTACGCGAGGTCGTGCTTCACCTCGTACCCGCGCACCTTCATGCGGGCGAAGTTCGCGTCGCTGTACTCCATCTCGTCCAGGTTGACGAAGGCGAGGCCCTCGGACTCGGCCCAATGGATGAGCGTCTCGAGGTCCGCCTCCCGCTCCGGGATCAGGGGCACCTCGAGGCCCGCCGTCATGCCGAGCTCCTTGGAGAGCCGCACCGCGGCAGGGAAGCCCAGGGCCTGCGGGTGGGCCCACAGGCCCGGCGGCACGTGGAACCGGATCTCGTCCAGGCCTGCGGCGGCGCGCGGTAGGATCTTCTCCGGGTCCGTGGACACACTGTACCAATGCGTGGGGAACGCGGGGCCGAACCCCCCCTTCCGGAGGCGGATGTAGGGGGCCGGGAGGCCGACCGCCTCGCGGGGGG
>CAZJIP010000102.1:0-8088 GCA_964546105.1 uncultured Methanomassiliicoccales archaeon | reverse complement strand
TCGGCGGGCGCGAGCAGATCGCCATCGAGGCGTTCGCGGACGCCATGGAATCCGTGCCCCGCACGCTCTCGGAGAACGCCGGGCTGGACCCCATCGACATGCTCATCGAGCTCCGCAAGGAGCACAAGAAGGGCAACAAGTACGCCGGCGTGAACGTCTTCACCGGGAAGGTCTCCGACATGAAGAAGGAGAACGTGATCGAGCCCATCCGCGTGGGGAGCCAGGCCATCAGCTCCGCGACGGACGCGGCCGTCATGGTCCTCCGGATCGACGACGTCATCGCGGCCAAGGCCGGCGGCGCACCCGGCGGCAAGGGCCCCGGCGCCGGCGGAGAGGGCGGCGAAGAGGGCGGAGCCGGAGAAGAGTTCTGAGGGGGCCGGACGGGAGGCCCCGCGGCCCCCGGGGGTCTCCATGAACCAATCCACGGACGCAGACCCGGACGAAGCGCCGGACGCGGTCGACCGTCTCCCCGGGCGACGGAGGCGCGTCCGGTCCCTCCCGGGACCGCGCCGTGCATCCTTTCCCCCGGCCCTCGGGGCTCCGTCCCCCACGGTCGAGATGCCGCCCGAGCGGACTCCCGTGGCCGAGGTCTCGCAGTCTCCCCGGCATGTCTACGTGACCGTGGAACTCCCCGGCGCCGCGAAGGACGCGATCGACCTGGAGGCGACCGAGCGCACCCTGTCCTTGGTCGCCCCTCGAACCGGGGCGCCCGCCTACCGTCTCTGGGTCGAACTCCCGTCCCCGGTGGATCCCGGATCCGCGAGGGCCACGTACCGGAACGGCATCCTCGACGTGACGCTGCGCCGCGCAAGTACGTCGGGAGGTGAGCCCAGTGACGAATGAGCCGACGGAGACCAAGCCAGAAGCTGCCGAGCCCGGCGAGGAAGCGCCACCGCCTGCCGAGACCCCCGCGGTGACCACCGAGACGTCGGAGCTCGAGGCGGAACGGAAGCGGAACGAGGAGCTCCTGAGCCGACTGAGGTACCTCCAGGCCGACTTCGAGAACTACCGCAAGCGCGTCTCACGGGAAACCGAGGCGGTGGTCAAGTTCGCCAACGAGGCCCTCCTCGCGCGCCTCCTGCCCGTCCTGGACGATTTCGATGCGGCCCTGGCCCATCTGAATGGCGAGGAGTCGAAGGGGGTCCGCATGGTCCACGACAACATGCTCAAGGCCCTAGGTGATGCGGGCCTCGAAGAAATCCCTGCGGAGGGCCAGAAGTTCGATCCGTACGTGCACGACTGCGTCCAGCAGGCGCCCGATCCGGATCGCGAGGACGGGCTCGTGAAGGAGGTCGTCCGGAAGGGGTACCGCGTACAGGACCACATCCTGCGTCCCGCTCAAGTGACGGTCGTCAACAACAGAGGTGAAACCCATGGCTAAGATCATCGGAATCGACCTCGGGACCACGAACTCCGAGGCCGCGTACATGGAAGCTGGAACGCCCAAGATCATCCCGAGCGCGGAGGGGAGCGCCTACGGCGGGAAGATGTTCCCGTCCGTCGTGGCGTTCACGAAGGACGGCATCCTCGTCGGCGAGCCGGCGAAGCGCCAGGCGGTCCTCAACCCCGACAGGACGGTCATGCAGATCAAGCGGAAGATGGGGACCGACTACAAGGTCCGCATCGAGGGGAAGGAGTACACGCCGCCCGAGATCTCCGCGATGATCCTGCGTAAGATCCGGACCGATGCGGAGGCGTTCCTCGGCGAGAAGGTCTCCCAGGCGGTTATCACGGTGCCGGCCTACTTCAACGACTCCCAGCGCCAGGCGACCAAGGACGCCGGGAAGATCGCTGGTCTCGAGGTCCTCCGCCTCGTGAACGAGCCCACGGCCGCTGCCCTCGCGTACGGCCTAGACAAGAAGGGCGAAGGGAAGATCGCCGTGCTCGACCTGGGTGGCGGCACCTTCGACGTCACGCTCATGGAGATGGGCGAGGGCGTGTTCGAGGTCACGTCAACCTCCGGGGACACGGCCCTGGGCGGCATGGACATGGACAACGCGGTCATCCAGTGGCTCGTCTCCGAGTTCCGTTCGGAGCACGGGGTCGACCTCTCGGCGGACAAGCAGGCCCTCCAGCGCCTGCGCGACGCCGCGGAGAAGGCGAAGATCGAGCTCACGAGCGCCCTGGAGACGACGATCAACCTCCCCTTCATCGCCCAGAAGAGTGGACAGCCGGTCCACCTGGAGAAGAAGCTGACGCGGTCCAAGCTCGAGCAACTCATCGAGCCTGTCCTGGCGCGGCTCGAATCGCCCATCCGCCAGGCGTTCCACGACGCGAAGTGGTCCTTCTCCGATGTGAACCACATCATCCTCGTGGGCGGACCGACCCGCATGCCCGTGGTCCGCGAGCGGTTCGAGCGCATCCTCGGACGCCCTGCGGAGCGGACGGTCGACCCGATGCAGTGCGTCGCGCTGGGCGCGGCAATCCAGGGAGCCGTCCTGAGCGGCGAGGTGAAGGACATCGTCCTGCTGGACGTCACCCCTCTGAGCCTCGGCGTGGAGACCCAGGGCGGCGTGTTCCACAAGCTGATCGAGCGGAACACGACGATCCCGACGAAGAAGAGCGACATCTTCACGACCGCGGCGGACGGCCAGACCGTCGTCGAGGTCCACGTCCTCCAGGGGGAGCGGTCCATGGCGGCGGACAACATCAGCCTGGGCAAGTTCTACCTCCAGGGCATCCCGCCGGCGCCGCGGCACGTCCCCCAGATCGAGGTGGCCTTCGACATCGATGCGAACGGCATCCTGAACGTCTCCGCGACAGACAAGGCGACGGGGAAGAGCGAGAAGCTCACGATTATGGCCCCGCAGCGGATGGAGCAGGCCAAGATCGACCAGGCCATTCGGGACGCCCAGTCCCACGCGGAGGAGGACCGCCGCCGCCGTGAGCTCGTCGAGGCACGCAACCACGGTGAGTCCCTGATCTACGAGACGGAGAAGCTCCTCAAGGACCAGGCCGCGAACATCTCCGAGGCGACCAAGAAGGAGGTCCAGGAGAAGATCGAGGCCCTGCGAAAGGTGCTCACCTCGGACGACATCTCTCAGTTGCGCCGCGCGCTCGAGGATCTGAACACGGCCACGCAGAAGATCGGCGTCGAGATGTACCAGAAGGGCGGAGCCGGCACGGCACCGCCGCCGACGGGCAGCCCGGGCGAGGCGAGCGGCTCGGGCGGGTCGGACGAGCCCGGGGTCGTGGACGCGAACTTCGAGGACGTGGACAAGAAGTGAAGTAGCCGCGGCGCATGTGGGCGGAAGAGCGCGGTATGGCGGGACCGGACTACTACGACATCCTCGGCGTCCCTCGCGGGGCGTCGAAGGACGAGATCAAACGGGCCTACCGCAGGCTCGCCAAGAAGTACCATCCCGATCTGAACAAGGACAGCCCCAAGGCGGCCGAGGAGAAGTTCAAGCAGGTCTCCGAGGCCTACGAGGTCCTCGCGGACGATGAGAAGCGCCGGATCTACGACCAGTTTGGCGCCGAGGGCCTGAAGCAACAGGTCTGGGGCGGCGAGGGGTTCGACTGGACCCGCTTCACACATGCTGCGGACGTGGAGGACATCTTCGGCCGGGATTTCTTCGAGGCGTTCTTCCGCGGGGGCGGCTTCGGCGGCAGCCTGTTCGAGGATCTCTTCGGGGGCGGCATGGGTCGCCCGCGGGGTCCCCAGCCGGGTCGCTCCCTACGCGTGGACACGGAGGTCCGCCTCGAGGACCTGCTGCAGGACACGCGCAAGGAGGTGAGCCTCCGCATCCCGCGCCCCTGTCCTGCGTGCCAGGGGACCGGCGCCGAGGGCGGGAAGCTGGTCACCTGCCCGACGTGCCACGGCCAAGGCCAGATCAGCCGCTCCCAGCGTCGCGGGTACAGCCAGTTCGTCACGATCAGCCCCTGCCCCAAGTGCCAGGGACGCGGGCGGTGGCCCGAGACTCCGTGCCGGCGGTGCGAGGGACTGGGGCGCATCACGGAGGCCCAGACCGTGGCCGTGGAGGTTCCCGCGGGCGCCCCGGACGGGCTCCAGTTGCGGATCCCGGGCCACGGGGAGGCGGGCGCCCCGGGAAGCCGGGCCGGGGACCTCTATGTGGTCGTCCACGTCCGCCCCCACGAGACCTTCGAACGGGACGGCCAAGATGTCCTCATGACGCTCCCGATCACCTATCCCCAGGCGGCGCTGGGCGCCGAGGTCGAGATCCCGACCCTGGAGGGGTCCGCCCGGCTCCACATTCCCCCGGGGACGCAGTCCCACGCCATCTTGCGCCTCCGCGGCAAGGGACTACCCGGCCTGCGGGGCGGCGGCCGCGGGGACCAGCTCGTCCGCGTGGTCATACGGACGCCCGAAAGGATGTCCGCCGAGGAGAGGGCCCTCCTGCAACGCCTGGCCGAGCTCCAGGGGGACGGGAACGTCCACCGGGGCATGTTCGACCGGTTTCGCGGAACCTAAGGGAACGGAATCCCGGATAGGTACGAAACGAGCTTGATCATGCCGTAGAAGGCAACGAGGGCGCCGACAACGGTCAAAATCGCGAGTGCGTCCCGGAGTAGCAAGCCCTTGGCGTCCAGATCCGGCGCCGGTTGCGCCTGAGAGGTCGTCGCCTGCACGATCGTGTCTCCTTGAGAATCGATGACCGAGTGGTATATGAATCGCTTACGCCGTGGTTGTCAGCTTTGCTAATCATTCCTGGTAACACCGTTGGACGTGAGCCGATCGGAGAAGGATTATCTCGCTCGAGCCCGTTGGCATTCCGGTGCGCAAGGTCCTCGGGCTCCTGACGGAAGATTTCCGGCTGTACCACGATCTCGTGGCGGCCCTGAAGGCTCGCGGCCTGTCGTTCGTCAGCCTCTCCTTCTCGCGACGCATCCCGGAGACGGTCGGCGCCGTGCTGACCTCCCCTTCCGAGGTTCACTTGGTGCGCTTCCGCCATGTCGTTGCGGTGGAGGACCTGGACGCCGCGATCGCCCGTGCCCTCCAGCTCCTGAAGGGCAAGACGGAGTGGCGGGAGCTCCTCATCGGCGTAGACCCCGGACACGAGCCCGGGGTGGCCGTCCTCGGTGACGGTGACGTGCTCGACACGTACCTGGCCCCGAATCCGGAGGCCGTCCGCGACCACGTCCGCGCCGCCCTCCGCACGTTTCCCGCCCGCGAGGTCCGCGTCCGCGTGGGCCATGGGGACCCCACGAACCGCAACCGCATCCTGAACTCCCTGGCCAAGGACGGGCTGCGGGTGGAGATCGTCGACGAGGCGGGCACCACGCACCGCACGCCGCAGCCCGATCTGGACGCCGCGGTGGACATCGCGCGCACCCCGGGCCTGCGGGTCCAACCTCCGTTCGAGGTGCGCCCGACGCCGGGTGAGGTCCGGGAAATCCAGCGTCGGTCCCGGGTCCAGAGCGGCGGGCAGGTCACCATCTCCTCCGAGCTGGCGGATGCCGTGGCCCGCGGCGAGGTCACCCTGGACGGCGCCATCCAGCGCCAGCGACGGCGGGACCGGCAGTCAGAGGACTGATGCGTACCGCGCCTCGAGCTCCTTCCGTTTCCTGAAGTACATCTCTTCGGCGATCTCCCCGGCCGCCAGCTTCGCCTCCAAGGACTCGAGTTCCCGATCGTAGTCCGAGCGAAAGGAGGTCCGGTACTCCTTGACCACGCGCTCGAGCAGATCCAGCAGGTCCTTCCCGCGTTGGGTCACCTGGTATACGATACGCGGACGACCGTTCGGCGGGAAGACCGCAGCGCGGTCCACGAACCCCCACGCGAAGAGTTCCAGGAGCTGCTTGTCCACGGAGGTCCGCCGTATCTTCAGCTTCTTCGCGAGGTCCTCGGGGTGGTCGAAGCCCTGTTGGAGGAGGCGGAGGATCTGCCGCCGGGTTTCCGATGAGGCGATCCGGACGAGCTCGAGGGGCTCGGGCATCGACGCGGGTGCGACGCGCCTCGGCCTACTTCAACGTTCTTCTGCCCGGTGCCGGGACGTTTCTCCTTCGCGGGAGACGATGATGTCCGCGCAGTGTAGGATGTTATTTTCCCCCGCGGGGCTTGCATAAGTAACGGCCCGTGGCTGTCTCGTGACATGTACCAGCCCAAAACGGCGGGAATCCTGGCGACGCTCCTGAGCGCCCTCTCCTTTCCGCGAGCCCGGAACTCGGCCGGCCTGCGCCGGATCCGACCGGTCCCGCAGCGGAGAGAGGCGGCCGTGAGGCGCTCGATTCCCGACGGCGTCGCGACGAAGGAAATGTATTTCGAGACGGCCCGGCTTACGCGGTGGACCCGATGAAACGCAAGGACGTCCTGCAACGCCTCGAGGAACGCTTGGCGCGAGGCGAGATTTCGGAGAAGACCTACCTCGACATCAAGGCCCGGTACGACGCGGAGCCCGAGGAGCCGGAGGCTGCGTCCCCGGAGCCCGATCTGGCCGCATCCGTTCACGAGACGGTTCGGCGGGCGACGGACGAGGCCGTCCGGGCCACCCAGGACGTGCTGCGCTCCATCGATTTCAGTGGCGTCGGCGTCCGGCTCAGTGCGGAGGAGATCCGGATCGTGGGCTCCGGTGCCGTCGCCGGCAACCCGGTGAAGACCGTGGAGCTCAAGGTGGCAGGCAGCGCGCGGATCCAGGGCCCCCTCGAGTGCGAGAGCGTCAAGGTGTCCGGTTCCTGCGACTTCGACGGGGACGTGCGATGCCAGGACTTCCGGTCCTCGGGTTCGAGCCGGGTCGCCGGCTCTCTGCACGCGGAGGACACGGACGTTAGCGGCGCGCTCGAGGTCGCCAAGGACATCGAGGCGGTGGACGTCTCCACCAGCGGATCATTCCGGGTGGGCGGGAGCGTCCGCGCCCAGGACTTCCATTCCGCGGGAAGCGTCCAGATCCCGGGCGAGCTGAAGGCCCAGGACGTGGACATCGAGCTGGGCGGCTCGTCCCGCATCGGCAGCATCGAGGGCCAGGACATCAGCGTCCGGGTGCCCGGGGGGTTCGCGCGCTCCCGCGGAGATCTCGCCGCGGACCGTATCGTGGGACAGGACATCGGCTTGGTATGCACTGTGGCAGCCTACGTCCAGGGCCAGGACGTCCGCATCGGTCCCCATTGCCGCATCACCACTGTCGTCGCGCGAGACCTCGTAGTTCACGAGTCCAGCGAGGTCAAGGAGCGCCGCGTGCCCGGTGAGTGACTCGGCCCTCGCTCCCTCGCGGGGAGCATTGACAAAGGTGTCACAACGTTGATATAAGCCGGCTGGTCTTTGAAGCTCCGTGCCCGAAAGGGTGGTTCTCAAGGTTGCCGAAGCGCCGCAGAGTGATGTCGGCTTGGGCCGCGCCCGCGTGGACACGAAGACGCGCCTTGCCTTGGGCGTCGACGTGGGCGAGATCATCCAGATCGTCGGGAAGAAATCCACCGCGGCCAAGCTGTTCCGCGTGATGCAGGAGGACGAGGGCAAGGGTCTCATCCGCATCGACGGCCTCGTTCGCCGGAACGTCGGGGTGAGCCTCGGGGACAAGGTCGAGGTCCGCAAGGCCGAGGTCCTCCAGGCGGAGCGCGTGACCATCGCGCCGATCATCAGCGAGGGCCACAAGATCTCCTTCGGCCAGGGCATCGAGAACTTCGTGAAGCGCGGCTTGCTCAAGCGGCCGCTGAACAAGGGGGACGTGGTCATCGTGCCGGGGATCGCCCTCATGGGCGGCGCGCTGCCCTTCATGGTCATCAACACGGCGCCCAAGGGCGTCGTCCAGATCAACGACGACACGATCGTCGAGATGAAGGAGGAGCCCGTTCGCGAGGGCGAGGTCCTCACCCCGACGGTCACCTACGAGGACATCGGCGGCCTCAAGGAGGAGCTCATGAAGGTCCGCGAGATGATCGAGCTCCCCTTGAAGCACGCGGAGCTGTTCGAGCGCCTGGGGATCGATCCACCCAAGGGCGTCCTGCTCTACGGCCCGCCGGGCACGGGCAAGACCCTCATCGCGAAGGCCGTGGCCAACGAGGCCGGGGCGAACTTCTACTCCATCCAAGGCCCCGAGATCATGTCCAAGTACTACGGGCAGTCGGAGGAGCGGCTCCGGGAGAAGTTCGAGGAGGCCCAGAAGAACGCGCCCTCCGTCCTCTTCATCGACGAGC
>CAZJIP010000101.1:0-8158 GCA_964546105.1 uncultured Methanomassiliicoccales archaeon | reverse complement strand
CGATCCGCAACCGGTACAAGGAGCTCACGGAGAAGCTCGGGATCAAGGTCGAGCTGTAGACGCGAGCCAGAGAGGGGGACGGGTCCGCCTCCGCGCCCGATGCGGTAAAGGTTCTTCCGGAACGCGAGGCTGCGGCGGGGCATGGCCTCCCGGAAGATCACGATGTCCCAGGCCGCCTTCATCGGACTTGGCAACATCATCGGCGCGGGAATCTTCGTCCTTGCAGGGGCCGCGATCAACCTCGCGGGCCCGGGGGCCCTCGTCGCGTTCGTCGTCACGGCCGTCCTCGCCACGACGGTCGCCCTGAACAGCGCCGAACTCTCGTCCAAGGTCGTCACCCACGGCGGGCTGTACTCGTTCGTGAGAGTCTCCATGGGCGACGCCCTGGGGTTCCTCGTGGGCTGGCTGCGGGCCATCTCCTACGCGATCGCGGCTGCGGCGGTCGCCCTGGGCTTCGCGGCGTACCTCCTGGCGCTCCTGGGAATCGGGGGTAGCGGCCTCCTCGTTCCCCTTTCGATCGTCCTCCTCGTCGCCGTGGCCCTCATCGACTACGCCGGGCTGCGGCTTGTCGCGGTGATCGAGCAGTACCTCGTGTTCCTCACCGCGGGGGGCTTGGTCCTCTTCATCGTCGTGGCCCTCCTGTACGGCTCTTGGTCCGGGCCGCGGTTCACTCCCGTCTTCCCCAAGGGGTGGCAGAGCATCGTCTTCGCGGCGGCCCTGGCGTTCTTTGCCTACTCAGGCTTCAACACAATTGCGACGTTGACCCCCGAGGTGGAAGATGGTCCCCGAAACGTGCCCCGGGCCATCCTAATCGCCCTCTCGGTGAGTACGGTCCTCTACCTGCTCGTCGTGGCGGGCCTGCTCGCCCTGATGCCGTGGCAGGACTACGGCGTCACGGCCGATCCGCTGTCAAACGCCCTCACGTTCGCGCACGCGCCCTTCTTCGTCACCGCCCTCGTGGCCATCGTCGCGATCATCGCCACGGTGACCGTCACACTGTCCCTGACCATCGCAGGTTCGCGGACCCTGCTCCAGATGAGCGAGGACGGCCTGCTTCCGCGCTGGATCGGCGGTCTGGGCGGGGATTCCCCGCGGCGTTCCGTGTTGCTCATGGGCCTCGCCGCCGTCGGCTCCCTGTTCCTCGGGAACTTGGCCTACATCGCGCTGGCCTCGAATTTCGGCGTAATCTTCAGCTATGCCCTCACAGGCCTTGCGGTCGTGATCCTCCGCCGGCGCCGCGTCCGCGGGGAGTTCACGTCCCCGCTCTACCCGTGGGTTCAGGTCGCGTCCATCCTTCTGTCCGTCGTGGTCATGGCCGCCCTGGGCAGCCAAGCCCTCTACTTCGGCTCGCTGTTTCTCTTGACGGGCATCGTCGCCTACGCTCTGCTCGTCGAGGCGGAGCGGACGCACCCGACGAATGCCCCCGCTCCCCGTTCGCCGGAGCCCTAGGAGCGGCGACTCGCAGGCCCCTCACGGAAGCCGAAGGCTGCCGCGGATGAGCGGCGTCACCGGGCCGCCTACCTTGACCGTCCTCGCGACCTTGCCCTCGGCCTCCACGCTCACCTCGATGCGGCTCGCGTGCTTCATCTCGATCCCCTGCTCGATGGCGAACGTGGGCCCGGGGAGAGCTCCGTTCGCCGCGAGGTATGCGCCGCAAGCGCCCGCGGCGCTCCCGGTGGCGGGGTCCTCGCGAATCCCGTCGATGGGCGAGAAGGCCCTCGCGTGGATGTGGGCCGACTTGTCCACGGTCTCCAGGGCGAAGACGTAGGCCACGTGGTGCGGCCCGAGCTTCAGGAGGAACTTCGCGAGCGCCCGCATGTCGTAGTCGATCGCCTGCACGGCCTCGAGGGAGCGCATGGGGATCATGAGGGCCGGGAGGCCCGTGGACGCGGACTGGGGCTTGAGTTTCCCGACGCCGATGTCCCGCGGGCGCACGCTGAGTGCCTTCGCGAGACCCTCCACGGAGGACAGGCGCTTGCCCACCGTGGGCTCGCCCTGGGTCATGACGACCTTCCGGATCTGCCCCCCTTCCACGAAGAGCTCCAGCGGAAGGACGCCAATCTCGAGCTCTTGGTACACGACGCTACGTCCCTCGGGCTTCGGGACGAGCCCCTCGAGGGCCGCCACGTACGCGGTGCCGAGGGACGGATGCCCCGCGAAGGGGATCTCGCCGCCCGGCGTGAAGATCCGGTTGCGGTAGTGGGCGGCCGGGTTGGTCGGCGGCATGATGAATGTGGTCTCCGAGAGATTCATCTCGCGGGTGATGCCCTCCATCTCTTCCTTGGAGAGGCCCGTGGCCCGGGGGAAGACCGCGAGGGGGTTCCCCTGCAGCGGCTTCTCCGTGAACACGTCCACGCGCCAGAAGTCGTAGAAACGCTCGGGCATGGTTCCAACTCCGCTACGGATGGCGGTCTGCGTTCTTAATGGTGACCTGGGGTCCCTCGGAGACGGAGGCGCTTGGCGCCGCGGCCCGCGACATGTTTTTCCATGCCGGCCGCTTGGCTTCGCGGCCGACTCGAGGATGACCGACCGACCCGCCGGACCGAGGCCCGCGTTCCGCATCGACGACCCCCACGTGTCTGAGCGAGCACAACGCTTCCCGGAGAGCGTGATCCGCGAGATGACCCGGGTCGCCGCGGCCCACGGGGCCATCAACCTGTCCCAGGGCTATCCGGACTTCGACCCGCCGCGGGAGCTCGTGGAGGCGGCCAAGCATGCTTTGGAGAAGGGCTACAACCAGTACTCGACCACGTGGGGCGCGCCCGAGCTCCGGAACGCCATCGCCCGAAGGGCGAAGGCCTTCAACGGAATCGACGCGGACCCCGAGGCGAACCTCGTGGTCACCTGCGGATCCACGGAGGCCATGATGGCCGCCATGCTCTCCCTCGTGAACCCGGGCGACGACGTCGTCGTCTTCGAACCCTTCTACGAGAACTACGGCCCGGACGCCGTGATGAGCGGCGCCGTGCCCCGGTACGTGCGCATGGAGTGGCCGGACTGGCACGTCGAGGAGGAAGCGCTCAAGGCCGCCTTCACGCCGAAGACCAAGGCGGTCATCGTGAACACGCCGAACAATCCCACGGGCAAGGTCTTCTCCAAGGAGGAAATGGGGCTGCTCGCGGACCTGTGTTCGGACCACGACGTCGTCGCGGTGACGGACGAGATCTACGAGCATATCGTCTACGACGAGATGCGCCACGTCTCCCTGGCCGGCCTGGGAGACATGGCCGAGCGGACGATCACGATCAGCGGGCTCTCGAAGACGTACAGCGCCACGGGGTGGCGCGTGGGATGGGCCATCGCCCCGCGGCCCCTGGCGGACGCGATGCGACGCATCCACGATTTCCTCACCGTGGGCGCGCCCCACCCGTTGCAGATCGGAGCCGCCGCGGCGCTCGCCCTCCCGGACGCGTACTACGCGGGCCTCGAGCGCATGTACCGGGCCAAGCGCGACCGCTTCGTGCGCGGACTGCGCGACGTCGGCCTGGAGTGCCGCCCGCCGGGCGGCGCGTACTACGTCATGGCGGACTTCTCCCGCTTCCCGTTCGAGGACGACTGGGCCTTCGCCATGTACCTCGTCGAGCGGATCGGCGTGGCCACGGTCCCCGGGAGCAGCTTCTACGGGAATCCCGCGGACGGCAGCCGCTACGTTCGGTTCATGTTCTCCAAGAAGGACGAGACGCTCGAGGAAGCCCTCCGCCGACTGGAGCCGCTGAAGGACCTGCGGTAGGTCTTTGGCGTCCTGCGCCATGGCCGGGCCCATGGCCGGCGATGCGGACGTCCTCGTGGCCGGGGGTCGCATCTTCACCGCGTCGAAGGACCGTCCGTGGGTCCGGGCCCTCGGGGTCCGCGGGGACCGCCTAGTCGCGGCGGGAACCGAGGCGCAGGCCGAGCGGTGGGCGGGCCGCGCGACGCGCCGGATCGATCTTCGGGGCCGCGTGGTGGTCCCGGGGTTCATCGATGCACACGCCCACCTGTGCGACGCCGCGGCAGAACTCCGCTGGGCGCAGCTCGCGGGAACGCGCAACCTCGGCGAGGGGCTCGAGCGCTTGCAGGCCACCGCGGCGGCGACGCCTCCGGGGGCGTGGGTCCTCGGCACGGGCTGGGACGAGGCGAAGTGGCCCGAGCGCCGCTACCTGACCCGGGAGGACCTGGACCGCGTGTCGACGCAGCATCCCGTGGTTGCGCGACGCATCGACGGCCACATGGCCTCCGTGAACTCCGCCGCGCTGGGTCGCGCGGAGAACCTCCGCGGACTGCGAGGCTTCGAGACGGACGCCGCAGGCCGGCCCACGGGCATCCTCAAAGAGGACGCGTTCTCGGCCTTCGCGAAGGGCTTCGAGGCAGGAGAAGCCGACGTGGAGCGCGGCCTGGCCGCGGTGGCGCGGATGGCTCACCGCCTAGGGATCACGTCGGTCCACGACATCGTCGACCTCGCGGGGTGGCGTGCGTATCAGCGAGCCCGGAGGGCCGGTCGTCTGCGCCTGCGCGTCTACGCGATGCCCCGCGACACGCTGCTCCCTTCCCTGGCCGCCTCCGGATCGATGACCGGGCTGGGCGACGAATGGCTCCGCCTCGGGGCAATCAAGGTCTTCTCCGACGGCTCCCTGGGCGCGTATACGGCCGCGCTGGGCGAGGACTACGTCGGCCGTCCGGGCGACCGGGGCCTCCTCGTGCACGATCCCTCGGAACTCCGCGGCATCCTGGGGACGGCTCACGGAGCGGGATTCCAGACCGCCACCCATGCGCTCGGGGACGAAGCCATCCGGGAGGTAGTCGCCGCGCTCGAGGAGGTCCAAACATCGCGACCTCGTAAGGGCGCGCGCCACCGAATCGAGCATTTCGAGCTCCCGGACGAGGAGCTGCTGCGGCGGACGAAAGCCGCGGGACTCGTCGTCTGCGCCCAGCCGAACTTCGTGGGGCAGTGGAGCGGCCCCGGGGACGTGTACGAGAGCCGCTTGGGGAAGGAGCGCGCGGCACGGAACAACCCCTACCGCCGGATCCTGCGGCACAGGATTCCCCTGGCGTTCGGATCCGACGGGATGCCCTACGGCCCACTCTACGGAATCCATTCCGCGGTGAACGGCTTCTTCGAGGACCAGCGGATCTCGGCCGAGGACGCGGTGCGCGCGTACACCGCGGGCGGCGCCTTCGCGTCGTTCCAGGAAGGTGTGAAGGGGACGCTGGAGACCGGGAAGCTCGCCGACTTCGTCATCCTCGAGGACGACCCCTTCGCCGAACCGGACCGCATCCGCGAATGCCGAATCCAATCCACGTGGATCGGGGGTTCCTGCGTGTACGCGACGCGTCCGCGGCGATGATGCGGGCAGCCGCAACAGACGACGTGGCGTGCGTCGTTGGCTGCCTCAGTCCTTCCGCGCGGCCACCTGGGACCGGAATACGCGATGGATGCTCCCCCACATCGTGCCGCCGCTCGGGAGCTTGTTCTCGAAGTTGTTGATACCGGCCCACGCCTCGAAAGCCGCCTTGGTCGGTGCGTCGTAGCGGCCCGAGAGCGGACCGTGGTAGAACCCGAGTTGCGTGAGGCCGTGCTGGAGTTCCTTGACCACGGACGGCGTCAGGGGCACGACGTCGTTCGGATTCTCCCGGTTCAGCAACGTGACGTCGTAGATGTTGAAGACACGCGTCAGCTCGTCGATGGGCGCGGGATGGTCGTCCACGCGCACGTCGATCCAGCGGTCGTTGAGGCCGCCGTACCCGCCCTTGGCGCGGACCACGAGGAGCGCGGCGGACTGCTGACCTCGCTTGTCGCCCCCGGCCTTCTGTCCCGCGTGGAGCGCGGCGAGGAGCCGGACCGGGAGGTCACCCTCCGTGGACTCGAAGGCGCTGGCCATGCCCTTGACGACCGCCTCGCCCGCGAGGATGTTCCCCTGGCACGCGTAGTTGCGCCCCACGGCATGGCCCGCCCACTCGAAGCACTCGTCCCCCGTGAAGGAGGCCGCGCGGCCGCGCGCGTCGACCATGCCCACCTGGCGCTGAGACGCCATGGCATCCTTCTCCCTGAGCCGCTGAATCGCGTCCTTCGGATGGAGGCCCTTCCTCAGGAGCGCCAGGCCCTTGGGGCCGAACGCGGTGTTCGCGAAGGACTGCGTGGCGACCGCGCCGACGCCCGCCTCGGCCCACGGGACCACGGAGCCGACGGCCACGAACCGCGACTCGACTGCGACACCGAGGTCCTTCGTCTTCGGGTCGAACGCGACGATGCTGAACGTAGAGGGTTGAGGCTGCGCCATGGAATCGAGACCCGAACCCGCGGACGGTATTTCAAGGGCCCGCCGACATCCCTGCGCGGAGCCCGCCCGCGGGACCCGTGGACTTCCTGCGGGACCTAGGGCTGGCCGCGCCGAGCAGGCCGCATCTGCTGTCTCGCAGGGCCTCCCCCTTGTCGAGGCCGCTGCCGGGCCGTATACCTCTACTTAGAGGTATACTGGAGCGACCGCGAATGCCCCCTACGGCCGGATCCGCTCGAGTTTCACGTAACGAACGTCCTTCCCGATCTCGCCGAAGAGGATCTGCTTCTTCACGCCGTGCGCGAGGCGCACGGCCCGGCTGATCTCCGGCCAGGCGCCGCGGTGGCCTTGCGGGACCACGTGGACCAGGTACTTCGCGTGGTGGGTCTCTGGGTCGCCCTCGTAGGCGCGGAAATGGGCCCCGTACTTGAAGC
Organism: uncultured Methanomassiliicoccales archaeon; assembly: GCA_964546105.1. Classification (GTDB taxonomy): domain Archaea; phylum Thermoplasmatota; class Thermoplasmata; order RBG-16-68-12; family RBG-16-68-12; genus RBG-16-68-12. The sequence continues at coordinate 1,473 of CAZJIP010000101.1, read as the reverse complement.
CCGTCTTCGAGATGACGCCGCGCGCCGTGAGGTCTTCGTAGGCCCGGAGCCGCAGGGCGAAGTCCGGCTGAATCGTCTTCGCCTCCTTGAGGAGGCGCGGAAGGCGGATCGGACGGTCCGTATCCGCGTTCCGGACCTCGATGAGGTCCGCCTTGAGGAGGAAGGCCGTCTCGAGGAGGCTGAGCTGGAGGCGGCGGCCCACGATCTTGCCGAAGTAACCCGCCTCGTGGAGGCGTTTCGCTTGCTCCTCATCCAGGACGACCGCCCGGTCGCCTTGGAAGTGGACGAGGACTTTCTCGGGGAGCCGGGGCGCGGGCAGATGCCCGCGGGGTGACGCCTCCCGCACCGCGTAGTACGTCACGTCGGATTCCTCGTCCACGAGGCCCAGGAGGAGCGTCTTGCGGACGGCGGCGGCCTCCTCGGCCCTCCGGAGCAGCTCCGTGAGATCGAACACCGCACGCTCGCTCAGGGCCCGCACCCAGTACTTGCTCGGCGTCTTCCGCGGCGCGCCGCCGCGCGGGAGCACGTGGAAGTCCACGGGACCGTCCTGGGGCTCCACGACGTAGCCGCGTTGACGGAGGTCGCGGTAGACCAAGTAGCGGATCTCGAACGCCTCGCCCTCGGCCCCCGCGGCCCGGAAGAGCTCGCGGAGCGGCACGGGCCGACCCGCGCGCCGGACCTCGAGCCGGTCCGATTCCACGAGGTAGACGGCCTCTAAGAGCGACAGCACGAGGGCGCCGCCGGATTGCGGCGTGCCGAAGTAGCCGCGGTTGTACAGCGTGCTAGCCTCCGCGGGATCGTCCACGGAGACGCGGCCGTCGCGGAGTTCCCCCGTCATCGCACGGCGAACGCCGCCGCCTCGATAAAGGGTTCGGACGCGCGGCACGGGCCACGCGGCAGAGCCCGCATCCCTAGAACGAGTTCGGGGCATTTATATAGAAGTCCTATTGTTGTCAACCATCGTGAAGCGGGACCAGCTCATCGACTCCGTCCGAGACGTCCTCGCCAAGACCGGTTTCTTCCTCTCGGAACCCCACGGGGAGCGCGGTCTCTGCTTCGACTTCGTCGCTCGCCGCGACAACGTCCTCCTGATTGTCAAGGTCCTCCAGAACGTGGACGCGCTGAACAAGGCGACCGCGGAGGAGCTCAAGGGCATCGCCCGGAGCCTGCACGGGTCGCCCGCGGTCATCGGCGAGCGCACGGGCACGGGAGCCCTCGAGGGCGGCGTGATCTACAGCCGCTTCGGCGTCCCCATTCTCTCGCGGAAGACGTTCCTCGACTTCTTCGAGGAGGGTGTCCCGCCGTTCATCTACTCCGCCCCGGGCGGGCTGTACGTGAAGCTGGATACGGACTCCCTCCGCCGGATCCGGGAGGAGGGCCAGCTCTCCCTCGGGACGCTCGCGGACATCGCGGGCGTATCCCGGCGCACGATCCAGATGTACCTCGAGGGGATGTCCGCGTCCATCGACGTGG
>CAZJIP010000100.1:0-8231 GCA_964546105.1 uncultured Methanomassiliicoccales archaeon | reverse complement strand
CGACCTGACAGGCCAGATCACCCCAGGCAATCGCGTAATCATGAATGGCATTCTCCGTAGCGTCCAGAAGGGACGTCCCGGCGCGAAGTCCACGCTCTTCGACATCTTCGTCGACGTCAACTCAGTCGAGCGCGAGCAAGTGGAGTTCGAGGAGATCGAGGTCACGGAAGAGGACGCACGTCTCATCAGGGAAGCGGGGTCGAATCCCGACATCTACCGACTGATCACGGCCTCCATCGCGCCCTCTCTCTACGGCATGTACGTGGAAAAGGAGGCTTTGGCTCTTCAGCTGTTCAGCGGCGTCCCGAAGCTGCTTCCCGATGGCCGCCGTATCCGCGGTGACATCCATTTGCTCATGGTCGGCGACCCGGGAACCGGTAAGAGCGAGCTGCTCTCCTACATGAGCCGGCTGTCGCCCCGTGGCATCTATGCGACGGGGAAGGCCGCGAGCGCAGCGGGTCTCACCGCGGCGGCCGTGCGCGATGAGTTTGGCGAGGGACGGTGGACGCTCGAGGCTGGAGCATTGGTGCTCGCGGATTTGGGATTGGCCTGCCTGCACCCTGACGCGGAAGTCTTACTTGGCGGGGTGCCGATTCGTGTCGAGCAGTTGTTTGACGCCTCCCGGGCAGTGGAGGCTGTTGCAGGCGGCAGCAAGGTCGAGCTTTCTCCGCTGGCTCAGTTCACCGTAGCGTTTGATCCGGCGTCGGCTCGGACAAGGAATGCAGAAGCCGCCTTCATCGTTCGGCGTCGATATTGTGGCCCAATCCTCCGGCTCACGCTCTCATCCGGGTTTGAGCTCCGATTGACTCCCGACCATGTAGTACTGGATGGGGAATCATTCTCCTGGACGCCCTTGCAGGAAGTCAGACCCGGGGCCCGCCTCGTGGCCTGCCAACGCCTGCCGGCCAAGGAGGAACCTGTGGCGCTGCTTGATCTCATCCCAGCAAACTGGATTGTCCAACCGACGACCGCGGAGAAGCATGTCCTTCGCGAGCTTCTTCTCAAAGGGTTCCAAACGCTCAATGCTGTGAATAGCGAGTACGGCCTCCCCCGGGACGCGATCAACGGAAGGAGCGCCCTCACGGTGGGGACCTTCCGAAGAATTCTGCACGAGCTGGGGCTGTACGAAGCGTGGAGATGGCGACCGTTTGCGTTCGGTCGCAAGGGCTCGACAGAGCGTCTGCGAGTCGCAACCCTTACGCCGGAACTGGCCTACCTCCTCGGATTCATCTGCGGCGACGGACACGTGCTCGTCGATGACCGACACTCCGCGTTGAGCATCTTTCAGTCGCGTATCCACTTGGCCCAAATCCAACGACTTCTGGAACTCACGAAGGCCGTCACACCACGAGGCTGGGGGATGCACCCCCGCACGACCCGGTCGCGCATCCGAGGGCGACCCATGCAGAGCGGCATGTACCACATGCATCGCGGATCGAATCTCCTCGCATTCTTGCATCGATGGTTGACGGAGAACGACCTGGCCAACCTGATGAGACTCGACGACGCTGCCCTCAGCGGGTTCCTAGCTGGACTCATGGACGCCGATGGCTGCGTGTCCATCAAGCGATCGAGGTCGCGCGGCAGGACGTACGAAGGGGTCGAGCTCCAGTTCATGTTTTCGCCGCGTCGGAAGGCCAACCAGCGTCTGCTCTATGCGCTCCGGAGGCTCGACGTCTTCGCCCGCATCAGGGAGGGGCGGAACGTCCTCATCGTCCAGGTAAGCGCACGCGATGATGCCCGGCGGCTACTCAACGCTTTGGCTCCCTACTCCGTTAAAGCGAAGGCCATCCCCGCGACCGACGTCCTCCAACCGGCAGAACATGAAGAGGCGCCGAGGGCACCGGTGTCTGCCATCTTGGCCAGGGTCCGGCCGAAACCCTGGCGACTCCTGGATAAGGCATATTGGAGTCAGCTGTACGACCTCTCCCATGGGAAACGCAAACCGTTCAAACCGACCCTCGCCAAACTGAGACGGGCCATCGATCCTTGGCTGACGCCGGAGGATAGAGCCCGACTCGAATCGCTGACGGGGTACGACTACGCACTGGACCGGATCGTCGAGGTCCGAGTCGACGACCACGACGGCTACGTATACGACCTCCGGGTCCCGGGGGTCGACAACTTCGTGTGTGATGGTGTGGTCGTCCACAACTGCATCGATGAGATTGAGAAGATGAATCCTCAGGATCGCTCTGCGATTCATGAAGCCATGGAACAACAGCGCATCAGCGTCGCGAAGGCGGGCATCACCGCGGTGCTGCAGTCGCGCTGCGCCGTGCTCGCTGCGGCGAATCCGAAATTCGGCCGCTTCGATGAACACAAATACATTTCCGAACAGCTGGACCTGCCACCGGCGCTCCTCAGTCGATTTGATATTATCTTCTCCATGATCGACCGACCGCAGGCCGATCGAGACCGCGAGCTCGCGGAGCACGTCTTGAAGGGGCATCAGGTGGGCGAGCTGATGAAGCGACGCGAATCGGGCATGGTGACTCCCGAGACCCAGGGCCTCGAGGAGCCCTACACACCGCACTTCAACCCGGACTTCCTCCGCAAGTACGTCGCATACGCGAAGAGAATCTACCCGGTGATGACGGACGAGGCCATGGCGGCCATCGAGAAGAAGTACCTTGACATCCGGAAGACCGGCGAAGGCGCGGGATCCAGCGTCCCCATCACACCGAGGCAGCTCGAAGCAATCATCCGTCTCTCCGAGGCGAGCGCCCGCCTGCGCCTGAGCAACGAGGTGAGCATCGAGGACGCGGAGCGCGCCGTGCGCATCGTGGAGTACTGGATGGGCAAGGTCGCCGGCGAGGAAGGCAAGTTCGACATCGACATCGTCCAGACGGGCATCAGCCAGTCTCAGCGCGAGCAGATCATCTCCCTCCGCGACATCATCAACGAACTCGCGGGGCCTGAGGGCGTCGCGGACTACGAGGACATCGTCCGCATCGCGCAGGAGCGGGGCATCCCGCCCGCCAAGGTGGACTCCTGGCTCAAGCGGTGGTCCCAGGAAGGCGAGATCTACAGTCCCGCGAAGAACAAGTACAAGCTCGTGGAGCGCCTGTAGCAAAGTCCTTTAGGCCCCCCGGCGAATCTAGCGCTAGCAGTCCATGCCCATCCGGATGAAGGTCTACAGCCAGGGGAAGGAGACGCTCGTCGCCGCGGCAGACGAGGACCTCCTAGGGAAGACCTTCCGCGAAGGCAAGTTCAAGATCGAGGTGGGCAAGTTCTACGAGGGCGACCGGGTGACCGAGGAGGGGCTGCTCGATCACCTGCGGCTCGCGACGATCGGGAACTTCGTCGGCCGGGAGACGATCGAGGCGGCCAAGAAGGGCGGCTACGTGAGCGACGACGGGATCCTCTGGATCGGCGGCGTGCCCCACGCGCAGTACGTCATGATGATGGAATGAGGGGTGCTCCTGCGAAGGTTTTTGTGGGCTCCAGAGGTTGGCCGTCGCGATGCATGCGGAACCCGAGCCCGAGCACGTAGCCCTCGCCCTGCCGCCAGCCACTCCGGCCGCGCCCACGGCGGGCGAGTGGGCCATCGGGATTGTCTTCGTACTCGCCGCCCTGGCCCTAGTCGCTTGGATCGGCTGGACGATCTGGATGCTCTAGGGGTGGCCAAGCCGGAAGGGTGCCGATTTCAGCGAGCGTTCGCGGAACTCCGCGTCCTTCGACGCACGGGGCGCGGGCGCCGAGATCGGCGCCACTGCCGCCACATGTTCCGCGCGTGCTTCTTCAGCATGAGGGCGTACTCGTGCATGAGGGCGTAGCTCGCGAACCCCGCGACCAACCCGAGTCCCACGAGGCTGGTCGTGAAGTAGATGACGACGCCCATGGCGGAGCCGGTCGCGAGGATGGCCAGGGCGATCAGCTTGAGTACGCTGATGAGACCGAGCCCGACTCCCAGCGAAAGGAGGAAGCGGCCGCGGCTCACCTGCCCCCAGAGGAAGTTGATCCCGCCCATCAGGACGAGGATGCCGCCGAAGTAGCTCATGTACGCAAGGATCAGGAGGACCACATTGAACCCGAAGAGTAGAGGCTCACCCAGCACCGGGAGCAGGTACATCTGATAGAGCTGCTCCTGGATGGGGACTTGTCCCGCTAGGAGGAGCGCGGACGAGACTACGGAGAGCGCGACGGCGTCGCGGTGGCGGACCTTCTTGAGCCTCCACCACGTCTTCGCCTTGGCCATGGGATGCCGTGCGACGCCGTCTCGGCTACTTAGCGGCTTCGTCCCGACTATCGCTCCCCGGAGTGGCGAGAGCCAGCCCTTAAGTAGGCCGGCGCGCTACAAAACACCCTGGTATGTTCTGCGTCGAATGCGGGGCCGAGGGGCCCGTGTACCAGGGCGTCTGCGCGTTCTGCTTCGCGAAGAAGCATCCCCTCGTGGAGCCCCCGACGAACCTGGACGTGCCGCGGTGCCAGACGTGCGGCGCATTCCACTTCCGCTCCGGGTGGTCCCGGGTGGACTTGGATCTGGCCATCCCCCAGCTCCTCCGCGAGAAGGTCCGCGCCCTGCCGCCGTTCGAGCACGTCGTGTTCACGCACGAGGCCCGCGAGGAGGACGCGAACAACTACTTCCTCACCGTGAAGGCGTCGGGGCGATTCGAGGACCTTCGCCAGGTCCAGGACTTCCACGTCCGCCTCCGGATCAAGCCCTCCGTCTGCGATACGTGCGCGAAGCAGGCAGGGCGGTATTACGAGGGCATCCTCCAAGTGCGCGCGGAGGACCGCGACCTGACGCCTGCGGAGTTGCGCGCCGTGCGGACCCTCGTCCTCTCCCGCGTGGAGCGGGGGCGCGACGAGGCCGGCGACTTCGTCTCGCGCACGGAGGAAATCCACGGCGGCCTGGACTTCTACGTGAGCACGAACGCCCTCGGGACGCGGCTTGCCAAGGAGGTCGCGGACGCTTTCGGCGGCACGGTCACGGCGTCGCCCAAGCTCTTCGGGCAGCGTCAGGGGAAGGAGATCTACCGCGTGACCACGCTGGTCCGACTCCCTGCGTTCCGCGTCGGCGACGTGGTCCGTCACAAGGCCGAGGTGACCGAGGTGGTCTCCCTGCGGCCCTTCGTCGAGCTCCGCGACTTGGCCACGGGGGAGAAGCGCCGCTACAAGACGAAGGACCTGCGCGGCCTCCGTCGCGTCGACGCGGAGCGGTTCGAGGCGGAGCTCCACCAAGACGCGAACGGCCGAGTGGTCGCGATCCATCCGGACTCGCGTGCGGAGCGACCCCTCGCCACGAGGGGCGCGAAACCGGGCCGCGGCGTCGTCGTCTGGACCGCGGACGAAGCGTACGTCTCCGCGCTTCCGGCGGTCTCCTCGAAGCCTTAAAGGCGGCCCCGCGCTTGTCCGAGCGATGAAGGTGGCCCTGGGCTGCCGGGCCCTCGACGAGCTCCTGGGTGGGGGGATCGAGGACGGGTGCATCACCCTCCTCCACGGGGAGGCGGGGAGCGGCAAGACGAACCTCTGCCTCCAACTCGCGCGCAACGTGGTGCGGTCGGGCCGCAAGGTGATCTACATCGACACGGAGGGCGTATCCCTGGAGCGCCTGCGGCAGATCTGCGGCGACGACTTCGAGATCGTCGCGAAGAACATCCTGTTCTCAGAGCCGTACAGCTTCGAGGAGCAGGAGTCCCTGATCGAGAAGGCCGTGAAGATCGCGGAGAGCAACGCGGAGGTCGGGCTGATCGTCATCGACACCATCACGATGCACTACCGCCTCACGATGCGGGACGAGACGCGCCGGGAGGAACGGTACTCCCTCACCCGCCAGATCGCGCGGCTCCTCAAGGTCTCCCGCACCCGTGGCATCCCCGTGGTCGTGACGTCCCAGGTGTACACGGACATCGACACGGGGCGGTACATGCCCCTGGGCGGGCACATGCTGAGCCACAACGCGAAGACGATCCTCCGGTTCGAGAAGGCGGGTCCGAGCCAGCGAGTCGCCGTGTTGGAAAAGCACCGCCACCGGGAGGAGGGCAGCCGCGCGACGTTCCGGATCACGGGCCGCGGCCTGGAGGACTAGCGGACCCGGGAGCGCTGGGCGTCCAGCAGGGCCTCGAGGAGGGCATGGGCGTCGGGATCCTTCGACGGGAGCCGGTCCAACGCCTTCCGCGCCAAGTCGAGGTTCTTCTCGATGCGCGCCTCCATGATGGGGAGGACGTGACGCGCGAGCAGGGACCGCACGGTCTCCAAGTCTCGCTTCGTCGTGCGCGGGCCGCGACCGTACGAGCGGCGGAAGGCGGCGAGGTCCTTCCCCTTGAGCACCTGCGTTGCGAGAACGTAGATCCGCGTGCGCTTGCCCTGGCGGATGTCCCCTTCCGACGAGCCGCCAATCTCGGATCGGACCACGCCGGCGCCGAGGAGGTCGTCCCGGTCTTGAAAGGCCACCGCGAACAGGAGCGCGTACTCCTGGAGCGCTTCGCGGACCTCCATGGGAACGCCTGCGGCGATCGCCGCGGTGGCCGCGGCGCCCAGGTAGAGCCGGGCCGTCTTCGCCTCGCTCATCCGGACGTAATCCTCCTCGGGGATGCTCCGCAGTCCCTCCAAGTCGATGTCCAGCGCCTGTCCGTCGCTCAGGACGAGGTCGACCTCCGTGAGCTCGGTCAGGAGACCGAGCCGGACGGACGGATCGAGATCCTTCGGGCTCTCGATCGCGCGCTCCGCCAGGGAGCGGATGCGGAGCGCGTCGAGGATGGCCTGGGACGCGCCGTAGCGGTGGCGGCGCGTGCGGAACACTATGGCCGGACGGCTCGCATCCCCCCGCCGGTACAAAGCGGCGTTCGAGGACCAGGCGCTGGGGAGGGTGCGCCGCCGTTCGTCCTCGTCCATGATGTCGTCGAGGAAGAGGGTGTAGAGATGGTACCACTCGAGCCAGCACGCCGCACGCTCGAGCGCGACGGGCGGTCGCTCCCCCGTGAGCAGGCGATAGCCCGCGAGGGCGAGGGCGTAGCGGTAGCGCTTCCCCGCGAGGAAGAGCCGGGCGTTCCGCGACATGGTCTTCATGGAGGGGTACCGCCCGACGGGATGGGCCGCGAGGAACTCCTCCCACATGGTCTGCAGGTTCGCGTTGGACGTGTCCCGGTAGGGTTTCAGGAGCGCCTCGAAGCGGTCCGCCTCGGTCGGGGATGCATCGGCCATCGGATCACGATTCTTCCGCGAGCTCTGTCCAAGTCGCGGTCGGCGCGTTGATGATTGCATGCTGCCCCTGGAGTTCGGCGACGGACGAGGCCCCCGTGAGGAACATGGCGGCCTTCAGCTCCTCGATGACCGCGCGGAGCTCCGCGACGACCGCATCCGAGGATACCTTCGCGGCCTCCAGCATGGGCTTCGCCATGCCTGCCGCGGTCGCCCCGAGGGCAATCCCCTTGGCCGCATCGAGGCCGCTGCGCACACCGCCGGTGGCGACCAGCGGGAGTCCGACGTTCGCGAGGACGACGGAGGCGGGCGTCGGGATGCCCCAGTCCCAGAACGTGGCGCCCAGCCGTTCCTTCAGGGAGGACGCCTCCTTCCGCGCACGGTAGTGCTCCACCGCAGAGAACGAGGTGCCCCCGAGGCCGCCCACGTCGATGGCCTTGACACCGATCCTCTTGAGGGCCTTCGCCACGTCGCGGGAGATGCCCGCACCCGTCTCCTTGGCCATCACGGGGAAGCGCGCCGCGAGGTTCTTGATGGCGACGAGGCAGCCCTTGGCCCGGCGGTCCCCCTCGGGCTGCACGACCTCCTGGAGGAAGTTGAGGTGCACGATGAGCGCGTGCGCGCCGACCATCTCCATGGCCTTCTTCGCGTCCGCGGCGCCGTAGGCGCGCTTCTCCGCCTGGGGCACGAGCTGGGGCGCACCCAGGTTCGCGAACCGGAGCGGCACGTCGTAGTCCTTGACGACCGCGTAGGTCGGCTCGAGCTCGGGCTTCTCGATCGCGGCGCGCTGGGAGCCGACGCCCATGGCCACGCCGACCTCGGCGGCCGCCTTGGCCAGGTTCGCGTTGATCTCCCCGCCCATGCCGAAGCCTCCCGTCATGGAGGAGATGACGAGGGGCGCGTCGAGCCGCTTCCCGAAGAGCTTCACGGAGAGGTCGATGTCATCCAGGTCGATCTCGGGCAAGGCGTTATGGAGCAGGTGGACGTCGCCCCAGTAGTCGTAGCCCGCGGACACGTCATCATTCAGGATGAGGTTGACGTGCCACGCCTTCTAGAAATTTACCCACTACAATACCGAAACCAAT
>CAZJIP010000099.1:0-8563 GCA_964546105.1 uncultured Methanomassiliicoccales archaeon | reverse complement strand
AGCTCGCGGAGAAGTACCTGGGCCTCGACCCGATCCACGAGCCCATCCCCGTGCGACCGGGGCAGCACTACATCATGGGCGGCGTCTCGACGAACATCCAGGGGGCCACGCCGCTCCCCGGCCTGTACGCGGTCGGCGAAACCGCCTGCGTATCGATCAACGGGGCCAACCGGCTCGGATCGAACAGCCTGAGCGAATGCCTCGTCTTCGGGAAATCCACGGGCCTCGCGGCCGCGGCCTACGCGAAGAAGAGGGACTGGCCCCGCGGGAATGCCGCGAAGGACGCCCTCGCGAAGGAGGAGGCGCGGATCTTCGGCGGCCTCATGAAGAAGGAGGTCGGCAAGGAGAGCGTCGCGTCGATTCGCAGGGAGATGCAGCAGATCATGGAGCGGGACGTGGGGATCTTCCGCGACGAGAAGGGCCTCACGGACGCGTGCGCCAAGCTGGCCGCGCTCCGTCAGCGGTTCGCGAACGTGGGCATCGCGGACAAGGACCGCGTCTTCAACACGGAGCTCGTACAGGCCCTCGAGCTCGACTTCATGCTCGACGTGGCCCAGACGATTGCCTGGAGCGCGCTGAACCGGCGGGAGTCCCGCGGCGCCCACAGCCGCACGGACTACACGACCCGGGACGACGCGAACTACCTGAAGCACTCCCTCGCGTTCCGCACGGACGGTGCCCCGAGGATCGACTACCTGCCCGTGACGATCACGAAGTGGCAGCCCCAGGAAAGGAAGTATTGACATGGCGGGCGAGAAGCAAGTCGTGTTCCGCGTGCGGCGTTACCAGCCCCAGGGGACCAAGGGCCCCTACTACCAGGACTACACAGTCCCCTATCGTGACGACGAGGTCGTCCTGGACGGACTGAACTACATCAAGGACCACATCGACCCCACGCTCACGTTCCGGTGGTCGTGCCGCATGGGGATCTGCGGGTCCTGCGGCATGGACGTGAACGGGCAGCCCAAGCTGACCTGCGGCACGTTCATCCGCGAGGCGAACCGCGGCGGCGTCGTCCAAGTGGACCCGCTGACCTCGTTCAACTCGATCAAGGACCTCGTCACGGACTTCGATCCCTTCATGGTGCACTTCGAGCACGTGATGCCCTGGATCATCCGGGAGAAGGAACGGCCCCTCTCCGAGGGCGAGTACATCCAGTACCCGGAGGACCTCACGGCGTACCACCAGCAGAGCCTGTGCATCAACTGCACCCTCTGCATGGCCGCGTGCCCCGTGTTCCAGGGGGACAACCGCTTCATCGGCCCTGCGTCCCTCGCCCTGGCCCTGCGCTACATCCGCGACACGCGGGACCAGGGCGCGGAGCAACGGTTCGAGCGGATCTCAACGGAGCACGGGATCTGGGAGTGCACGTTCGTGGGCGAGTGTTCCGTGGTCTGCCCCAAGGAGGTCGACCCCGCCGGCGCGATTCAGACGCTCAAACTCATGGCGACGACGCGGCGCATGCGCAAGCTGCTCATGCCCAAGTCGGCCTCGAGGTGACCCGATGGTCGAGGTGCGGGAGGCCGTCTGGAAGCGCCGTGGGGGCTGGTGGACGCACAACCGCCGGTACCTCCTGTTCATGCTCCGCGAGGCCGGCGGCTCCCTGTCCGCGGTCTACGGAATCATCCTGCTCGGCCTCCTCATCACGTACAACCAGGGGGCCTCGTCCTACGTGGACTACGTGGCGTTCCTGCAGACGCCCGCGATGCTCGTCCTCCAGGCGGTTATCCTCTTCTTCGTCTTGGTCCACGCGATCACCTGGTTCTACCTGATCGGCAAGAGCCAGGCCGCCATGTCGGCCTACCGCGCCCCCACCTGGACGCGAATCTTCGGCCTGATGATCGTGATCTTCCTCGCTGCGTCCGCCGGCGTGCTCTTCGTGGTCTTCGGAGGTCTGTGACATGGCCGACGAAACGGCGGGCGAGTTCGACGCCCGCTACAACCCGGGCCACGAGGTCATCCGCGTGGAGGCGGTGCAGAAGGAGAGCGAGGTCGTCCTCGAGCCGCTCCTGTGGGGGCTCTTCTCCCTCGGCGGCTTCCTGACCGCGTTCCTCCTGCCGGTCACGATCCTCGCGACATCCTTCTTCGTTCCCTTGGGCATCTGGCCCGCGGACCGGATCGGCTACGCGTGGCTCCAGGGCGCGATGAACCCCGCGGCTGCGAACTTCCAGGGTCTCCTCGTGCGGCTGTTCTTCCTCCTAGTGATCGCGGGCTCCTTCTTCCACGGCGCCCACCGCTTCACGTACATGGTCGCGGAGGCCACCGACCACCGCGGGGAGAAGGGATTCAGCTTCCTGTTCCACGGGCTCGCCGTGGTGGGAAGCCTGATCGCCCTCTACTACGTGCTCCTGGGCTGGCTCCTCTGACGGCCCGTCACGACGGCAGGACCTTGTAGACGAGGTCTCGCTCCCGCGCGCGGTCCTTCAGTTTGACGCCGACCTCCTGCCCGCGCTCCCCGCGCGTCACGTCGCCGTGCTCGATCTGCATCGTCTCCACAACCTGCGTGAGGTTCGTGGACGGCCCCTGAACCTGGATCGTGTCGCCGACCGCGAGCGCGCCGTCCGTCAGGCGGATCGCGGCGACGCTGATTTTCCCGAAGTAGTGGAAGACCTCACCGACTTTCACTCGCTCCATGGGATCTCGAATGCGAAGCGGTCTCTCGCGATAAATAGGTTCGGACCCGCCGGCTCCTTCTCCATGGAACCGGGCGGCCGCGACACGGAGACGGAAGGTTTAAGATGGCCCGCTCGCTTCCGTCGCCACAGAAGGGGGAACGTCCGTTCATGGTGATGCCTCTCAACGTTCTAGAAAAATCCATCAACAAGCGCGTCCAGCTCCTCCTCAAGGATAACCGTCTCCTCGAGGGCAAGCTCGTCGGATACGACGACTACATGAACATGGTCCTCGAGGACACGGAAGAGACCAAGGAAGACAACGTGCGCCGCGTGGGCACCGTGGTCCTCCGCGGGAACAACGTGGTCACGATCGTCCCCAAATAGAACCGATTGCGGCTCGGGATGGAGAGGCCACAGGCCCGTGCGGCAGCCTGAGGCTTGCTGTCGCCGGTTTTGCGATAACAACGCGTCCGCGGCCACACCGTGGTATGATTTCCCGTCGTGAGCCGGGTTGGGTCCCTGCGTCCCGCGGGCGCGGCACAGGAGCGGCTCGGAACGGAATCTACAAATCGGGGTCGCCGCATGCGTGCCGCCGAATGCAGCTGGTGGTCATCGCGGGTGGCTTCGGCACGCGCCTGCGGCCCCTGACGCTCCACCGGCCCAAGGCCCTCGTCCCCCTCCTGAACCGCCCCCAGATTCTTCATGTCCTCGACTGGCTGCCGCCCGGATGCGACCGCGTCATCGTCGCGGTGAACTACATGTACGAGCGGGTGCGGGACTTCTTCGAGGCGCTCGACTCCGACGTCGAGGTGGTCGTCGTGAACGAACCGACGCCGCTGGGGACCGGCGGCGCGATCAAGAACGTGGAGGACCACGTGACGGGCACATTCGCCGTGGCCAACGGGGACGTGGTCGACCGCATGGATTTCGAGGCGTTCCTCAAGTTCCACCGCCACCACAAGGGGATCGGCTCCCTGGGCGTCTGGCCCGTGGACGACCCGACCGCCTTCGGTGTGGTCGCCTTGGACGGGGAGCGGATCACGCGGTTCGTCGAAAAGCCCCAGGAGGCGGAGGCCCCGAGCAACCTGATCAACGCGGGTCGCTACCTGTTCGAGCCCGACGTCTTCGACGCGATCGACGCGGGCCACCCCGTCTCCCTGGAGAGGGAGGTGTTCCCCCGGCTCATCCCCAAGGGCCTCTACGCCTTCCGCGAGGAGGGGCTGTGGTCCGACGCGGGCACCCTGGCGGCCTACCTGGAGGCCCAGCGGCTGCTGCTCGACGACCAAGGAGGGGAGATCGCGGACGGGGCGGAGATCCTGTGGGACGTGCTGCCGCCCGTCCTCGTCGCGGCGGGCTGCTTCGTCGAGGCGCGCCTCGGTCCCCACGTGGTCCTGGGGAAGGGCTGCAAGGTGGGCCGCTGCGTCGTGCGGAACGCCGCGCTCTTCGACGGCGTGAGCGTGGACGACAAGGCCGAGATCGAGTCCTCCCTGATCGGGGAGGGCGCCGCCATCGGCGAGGGGGCCGTGATTCGCAACAGCATCATCGGGGACGGGGTGCAGGTCCCTCCCCACACGACGCACATCGGGGCCAAGGTGGGCGCATGACCCGCCTCTTCGGCACGAACGGGATCCGCGGCGTGGTCGGGAAGGACATGACGGCGGACCTCGCGGTTCGCGTGGCCCACGCGATCGGCACGCACTTCGGCACCGGTTCCGTCGCCTTGGCGCGCGATCCCCGCCTCTCCGGGCCCATGCTCTCCCGCGCGGTCGCCGCGGGCCTCATGGCCTCAGGCCTTGAGGTGATCGACCTAGGCATGGTCCCGACTCCCTGTGCCCAGTACTACGTTCACACGCACGGGCACCTGAAAGGCGGCGTGGTGATCACCGCGTCCCATAACCCGCGGGAGTTCAACGGCATCAAGGCTCTGGACGCGCAGGGGATGGAGATGGCCCGGGAGGAAGAGGAGGCCATCGAGAAGGTCTATTTCGAGGCGAAGTATGCCGCCGCGGACTGGTCCGCGGTCGGGGATCTTCGAAGCGACTCGAGCGCCATCGATCTCTACCTGCGAGGGATTCTGTCTCGCGTCGACGTGGAGGCGATCCGCCGGCGCAAGCTGACCGTCGTGGCGGACCCCGCGAACGGCGCGGGCTGCGTGACCACCCCGTACCTGTTGCGCGCCCTCGGCTGCCGCGTCCTGAGCCTGAACGGCCAGCCGGACGGAGCGTTCCCGGGGCGGCTGCCCGAGCCCACGGTCGAGCACCTGGGGGACCTCATGCGAATCGTGGTCGAGGCGAAGGCCGACCTTGGCGTGGCCCACGACGGCGACGCGGACCGCGCGATCTTCGTGGACGAGCGCGGCGCCTTCCTCTACGGGGACAAGAGCCTGGCGCTCCTCGCGCGCTCCGAGCTCGCGAAACGCGGCGGCCTCGTCGTGACCCCCGTGAGCACGTCGAGTGTCCTCGACGACGTGGTCCGGGAGGCCGGCGGACACGTCCTCCGGACCAAGGTGGGATCGCCCATCGTGGCTCGCACCATGCTGGAGCAGGGTGCGGCGTTTGGCGGTGAGGAGAACGGCGGCATCATCTTCCCCGAGCACCAGTTCTGCCGCGACGGCGGCATGACGGTCGCCAAAATGCTCGAGGTCCTTGCTAAGGAGGGAAGTCCTCTTTCGGCCTTGGCCGCGGCGCTACCCCAATACAGCTTGAAGAAGGAGGCCGTCGAGGTGCCCGTGGAGAAGCGCGCGGCCACCCTGGAGGCCCTGGTCCGCCTGGTCCGAGGCCGCCAGGTCGAGACGATTGACGGCGTGAAGATCCACGAGCCCGACGGATGGGTCCTCGTCCGCCCGTCGGGGACGGAGCCTCTGTTCCGGGTCTACGCGGAGGCGAAGACGCCGGAGCGGGCCCGGGCGCTCGCCGCGGAGGGTGCCGAGCTCGTGCGGCGCGCGGTCAAGGGATGAGCCCGGGATACCAGACCACGAGGGCGAGGTACGCCAGCACGGCGCCCGCGCACGTTGCGAGGAGGTTCGTCGTCTTCTTGTTCACGAGTCCCCTTCGCTCCAGGGTCGCCCCGATCACGCTGTCGATCTGGCAGCCCACGAAACCGATGACCGCCGGGATGAGCAGGTATCCCGCCGGGGTCGGCATCTTGCCATCGAGGCCGTAGAGCCGAGCGAGGTCTCCGAGGACGAACCATCCGACGACCGCGGTGTACAACGCCGCCCCCACGGCGCATGCCTGCCCGAGCAGGGAGATGCCACCATCCGTCCCGGGCGGCACCCGCTTGAACGTAGTAATCAGGTATGCGTTCCGCGAGAGCACGCCGATCTCGCTGGCCAAGGTGTCGGAGGCCGCGACGGCGAGGGCGGAGAGGAAGACGATGCCGGAGATTTCCGGCGGGAAGCCCGGCGGTCTTACGAAGGAAAGGACCGCCGCGGCCATGGGCGCGATGCCATTCGCCAGGACGTTGGATGCACGCCGCTCGCCCTTGATTCCTTCCTGGACCCCCATGGCCTCCTTAAGGGCAAACTTGTACCGCGTGGCGAGGAAGCTGGAAAGGAGGAAGAACAGTAGCAGCAGGAGCCAAGACACGTCGCCCAGGATCCCGATGACCAAGCCCACGCCGAACGCGGCGATCGTGCCGTCGAGGGTGAGGACGTCCTTGTAGTACGCCAGGAAGCAGAGGACCCCGCAGATAACGATGCTGAGGAGGGCGGCCGTGGCCAGGTCGAGGGCCATTCCCGCGTGCAAAGGGGGTGTCCCCTAAAGGCTTTCGTTCCTGAGTCGCGGAGACGGGATCCATCCTCCATGGGCGAGGGATGGCAACATTGAAATACCCTGTCCTACATCGGGGATACGCCACAAATACGGAAGAACGGAGGAATGGCGTATGACAGAGGTCCGAGTGGCCCTTTCCGACGAGACCGACCGATATCTGGAATCGCTCGTCCGGACGGGGCCGTTCGCGAACAAAGCGGAACTCGTGCGCGCGGCGCTCGTGAACTTTGCAGGTCAGGCAGGTCCTATGGCACAAGGCTTCGACCTCGAGACCTGCTTCGCTCCCGACGGGCGCGTGTACCAGCTCGAGTATGCCCGGGAAGCTGCCCTTCGTGGCTTGCCCGGCATCGGGATGGTGTACGACGGGGGCGTGATTCTGGTGGCCGTCGCCGTCTCGTCCGCAGGCAAGGTCGGCGGAAGGCTCGTCCGCGGTCCCTCGAAGATACGCAAGGTCAGTGATCGACTCGCCGTGCTCGTCTCAGGGCTGGTGGCCGACGGCTACATGGCCTTCCAGCGACTACGAGACGCCAAACCCAAGACGACGGAGGAAGCGCTGGACCAGGTTGTGCGCCTCTACTGGGAGTACTCGGTGGACCGAACGAAGCGCCCACTGGGCGCCGGGCTCCTCTTGGCCAGCACGTTGGACGGGGGTGGTCGCCTCTTCTACATCGACCCCAGCTCGGCTTTCGTCGAGCACGACGCCGCCGTCGTGGGGGACGGTAGTGAGGAACGGACGGAGACCCTCGAGAAGCGCTACCGACGAGGCACCGCCAAGGAGGCGGAGCGGCTGGCCCTCGACATCCTGGGTAATCCCGAAAAGGCCGATGTGGTCCGCGTCCCTGGGTAGGGCACCTACCCGAACCAGGTGTCCAGGGACTTCTGCTTCTGCTGGCTCCGGGCGCCAGCGAACTTCGCGAGGGCCTGGTCGATCCGGTCCTCGGAGAAGGCAAACTCGCCGCACAGCATGGCGCGCACGCCCTCCGGGTCAGGGTCGCGGTACTCTATTCGGATGTCCGAAAGGACGCGGGGCTCGAGGAAGATCTTGCGCACCTCGTCCTTGGCCTCGATGTCCACGTGGAGCTCCGCGAGCGCGGGCTCCAGGGAGCCGTGCTTCTTGATCAGGGCGAGCGCCTTCTTGGGTCCGATCCCCTTCACGCCTTCGTTGAAGTCCGTGCCGATGAGGAGGGCCATGTCCACGAGCTGCTCGCGAGTCACGCCCAGGGAGGCCAGGGTGGCCTCCAAGCCGATCTCCTCGGGCTGGACGTCCACGTACACGTCCTTGCGCGGCAGCTTGCGGCGCCCCGTGATCGCCAGGTTCTTCACGAGCCGCGGCGAGCCGAAGAGCAGGGAGTCGTAGTCCTGGGACGCGGCCGCGTATGCCGTCCCGGCACGGGCCATCGCGGACGCCTGAGCCTCTCCCTCGCTCGGTGCTTGGACGACGGGAATGCCGAGGAGCCCCAGGAGCCGCTTGGACTGGTCCACCATCTCCCCGGTCAGACGGGACGTCTGCATGGCCTTGGTCCGCGCCGTCGCCAGGTCGCCGATCTCCACGGCCTCCTTCCATTCCCGCTCCGCGCGGACCTTGACCTCCACGCGCTCGGTGATCGTGCGCGCCTTGAGCCGCGGTGGCTCGCCGTCGAACACGAACACAGGCCGGATGCCCGCGGCGACGAAGTTAGAGAGGCGGTAGATGAGTCCGCTCAGGTGGGACGTGATGCGGCCCTGGCGGTCCATGAGGGGCGTGCCGTCGGGCTGGCGGATGATCGCGAGGAATTGGTACAGCGTGTTGAACGCGTCGATCGCGAGGACCTTCCCCGCGAAGTCCTCCAGGGTACGCGGCTCCGGCGTGATGATGTCCGTGAGGACGACGCCCATGGCATTTCGCGAAACGACGGCCCCGGGGATAACCCTGTCGTCACATCTGGGCCTGGCGGATACCCAGGTACAGCGTGTCCTTCCCGAGCACCGCCTCGACCACGTACGCGTCCTCGGGCGCCTTGGAACCGAACCGGACCTCCAGGGCGTTCGCCTCACGGAGGATCAGGTCCCGCCACGGCTTGAGCATGCCGCGGAGCTCCGAGTTGCCCACGATGTCCAGCTCGACCACGCTCTCCTCCGAGAGCTTCATCTCCTTGCGGGAGTCCTTCACGATGCCCACGATCTCCCGCGCGTAGC
>CAZJIP010000098.1:0-8569 GCA_964546105.1 uncultured Methanomassiliicoccales archaeon | reverse complement strand
AGGCATTCCACGCTCTGCGCGTGGATCACGTCCTCTTCCGCCTTGTCCAGGAACCGGAGACCGAGAACCGCCAAGCGAATCCCCCTGTCGTCGCCGCAAGGAAGCCCTGATGGGACTTCATGCCTGAGTAAAGGGTGTAACGACTCTCAGGTCGCAGGAAAGGGCCATTCGAACGCGGGGGCACGGACCCCCGGAGACTTCGTCAAGCGCGTCACGAAAAGGAAGGTCGGAAAGAAAGGGGAGAAGGGTTCAGAGGATGTCGGGTTCCGGATCGATGGTCTCGCGTCAAAGAAGCATCACGACTCCTTGAGCGAGCGGCGCTCCACCCCGAGCACGCGGAGGTCCGGATCGAAGATCCGCTCCGTGTACCGGGGAGGAAGCACCTGGTGGCGCCGGAACAGTTCCAGTTCGAGCACACCGGGCAGCTTCTCACCTCCCTTTCGCTGGTTCGCACTGCAAGCCCCGTCGATGGGGCCCAATGAGCGGTAGGATGTCACGGATACCACCAAGGATCCCATCCCCTGGAATGGCGGGGAACCCGTGTGCCTTGGACCTATTTTAAGGATTGTCAGGCATTCTTCCGAATGGACAAAGGGCCGCCAGCAAAGGCTATATGGATGCTGTTTTCCCGCCACCCGTTCCCGAGTAGGTCCCGGACCGCCGTCAGCGCGCCGCGGGTGCTGCCGTCCGCAGGTCCTCGTCCGCGCCGACGTGTTCCAGCATGGCCTCGAGCTGGATGCGGACGAAGTCCATGTCCCCGACCCAGAGGCCCTGGAGCTTGTCGCTCACGAGCGCGCCGTCGCGGTAGAACGAGTTCAGGATGAAGACTTCCTGGTCGCTCGGGAAGACGTAGCTGTGGGCGAGGCGGGTCTTCGGCAGGGGCCGCTCGGGGAAGCGGAAAGCCACGCGGACGTTGCGTCCGAGGAGCGCGCCCACCTCGGGTAGATCCTTTTTGTTGCCTTCGTTGAGCACGACCCGCGCCACGCGGCGCGAGCGGCTCAGGGCGTCGAACAGGAGCCGCAGGACCTCGGGGGCCACCGGGAAGGGGCAGACGCACAGGATCTGGTTCGTGCTCGAGAGGACGATTTCCCGCATCTTGCGGCCGATGCCCTCCGCGCCCTTGTAGATCCAGAGGTCTCCGTCCGTCTCTCGCGCGCGGGGAGCCGCGGGCTCGCGGAGCGTGGCGACGAGCTCGGAGGCCGCGCCGAGTTCATCGGAGCGGGCCTGGCGTGCCTCCTCCGCGACGATGCGCGGCGCACGGGCGCGGTACCGGTTCGGCCGCTCCTGGGAAACTTCGATCCATCCCTTGACCTGGAGGGACTGGAGGATGCGGTAGACCGCGGGATACTGCACGTCGAGGAGGGCGCTCACTTGCTGGGCCGTGGACACGCCGTTGTGGAGCAAGGCCAGGTAGGCCCGCGATTCCTTGCCCGTGAGGCCGAGGGCTTCGAGGGCCTTCGTCGCTTCCTCCTCGCGCATCGAGCCCGCCCCAGGGCAAGGTCGTACAAAAGCCTTGCGGGAATTATCATCGAGTGCATGATAACTCGGCGTCCACGCCCCCGCACAGGAGAGCGAGCGACATCCATGCTACGGATAAGCCTTAAGGCACTTTCGCCGATTCCGGCCCGGGGTGTGAGGGTGTCGGAACCGCAGGCGGCTGCGCCGCAAGCGTTTGTGCGTCGGTCTTCTGGTCTCGTGAGGAACATCAGCGCCCGGGATGCGCTCATCCTGAACGTGATGTTCATGGCTCCCACGGCCGTCTTCATCTACGGCATCTGGGGAGTCGCAGGGTACCCCGGCGTGAATCTGCCCATGACGGCGCTGATTGCCATCCCGATCAGCCTGATCATCGGGCTGTTCTACGCTTTGTACTCCGTGGCCATGCCGCGGAGCGGCGGGGACTATGTGTGGGTAAGTCGCACCCTGCATCCCTCCATAGGCTATGCGATCAACTTCTTCCTCTTCGTCGGGCTGCTCAGCGTCGCAGGCGCTTACGTGCCGTGGTTCACGCAATTCGCCTTGGCGCCCTTGCTGTACTACAACGGCTTCACGGACCTCGCGACGACCATCGGGACCAATGCGGCCACCTTCGTCGTCGCGATCTTCATCTACCTATTCACCGCGGTCATTGTCTCGCGGGGCGGGAAGGCCACGGCCCGGACCCTAGAGGTCCTGTTCGCGCTCGTCTTCATCGGCCTAATCGTCTACGTCGGGACGCTCCTTGCCGTCGGCCACGACGGGTTCGTGGCCAACTTCAACCGCTTAAGCGGGATGAACTACGCGACCATCGCGTCGGCGGGAGTCTCCGCGGGATACACGGGGGCGCTCTTTGGGAGTGCGACCCTCCTGGGCATCGTCTTCACGTACATCAACTTCCTCGGATTCAACGCAACCATCTACGCGGCCGGGGAGATCAAGGACGTCCAAAAGTCCCAGATCTCGGCCATCCTGGGTGCCGTCCTCGTCTTCGGGCTCATCACGTTCGTGGCCTACGCGGTCACGTACATGGTCATGGGCGGGGACTTCATCCAGGGGGCGGGGACGATCTACACCGGCGCTACCGCCTCGTCGCTGCCCTTCACGCCGTACATGACCGTGCTCTTCCGGTACGCGACGGACAACGTGTGGGCGTTCAACATCATGATGCTCGGCTGGACGGCCATGGTCCTCGCGGCCATCCTCACCTACATCGCCATAACGGTGCGCTTCGTCTTCGCGTGGTCCTTCGACCGGGTGCTCCCGGCCGCGTTCTCCCGTCTGGACAAGAAGCACAACAGCCCCTACCTGGCCCTGCTCCTCGTCACCGCGGCGGCCGTCGTCCTGCAGTGGGCCTGGCTGTACACGACGCTCCTCACCTTCTTCCTGTACATCGTGTTCGGCTGGATGATCATGCAGATCATCGGGGCGATCTCCGCCCTCGTCCTGCCGTCGAAGCGGAGGGATATCTGGGAGCGTGCGCCGGCCATCGTACGGGCGCGGATTGGTCCCATCCCGGTCTTCCCGCTCCTCGCGATCGCCGTAATCCTCATCTCCCTGTGGATCGCGTGGGGGAGTCTGCCCGTGTCCTTGGGCGGGGCCCTGGACATGAGCATCTTGGCCTTCACGATCGGGCTGTTCGTCGCTGGATGGATCATCTACATGATCTCCTGGCTCTACCATTCCAGGACGGGGCTGCCCCTGAGCATCGCCTTCAAGGAGATTCCGCCGGAATGAGGAGGGGACCCGAGTCGTGGCGCGCCGGCTGAGGATCTTCTTCGTGACCGACGTCCACGGCTCGGACGTCTGCTTCCGGAAGTTCGTGAACGCCGCGGACTTCTACGGAGCGAAGGTCCTCATCCTCGGTGGAGACATCACGGGAAAGAGCATCACGCCGATCCTCGAGATGAGCCCCTTGGAGTGGCGAGTGAAGTTCCTCGGCGAGGACATCCGGGTCCAGGGGAAGGACAACCTCCTCAAGATCATGGGGCGCATCGGGGAGGTGGGCTCCTACCCCCACGTCATGTCCCCCGCCGAGTACGAGAAGCTCCAGGCCGACCCCGAGGGCGTGGCCCGCGTGTTCGACCGGCTCATGCACGACTCCGTGACGCGGTGGGTGCGGCTCGCAGAGGAGCGCCTCCGTGGCAAGGACCTCCAGATCTTCATCCAGCCGGGGAACGACGACACGTATGCGATCGACTCCGCCCTCCAGGGCTCCGACGTCGTGGTGAACCCGGAGAACCGGCTCGTTGAGTTGCCGGGCGGGTATGAGATGATCAGCTTAGGCGTAGCGAACATGACCCCCTGGCAGTGCCCGCGGGACATCCCGGACGAGGACGTCGCGAAGCGCCTGCGCGAGCTCACGTCCCAGATCCGCCGACCGGAGACGGCCATCTTCAACGTCCACGCGCCGCCCTACGACACGGGTCTGGACCAGGCGCCCAAGCTGGACGCGACCCTCACGCCGAAGCTCGGTCCCGGAGGCCGGCCGGAGATGGTCTCCGTGGGCAGCCGAGCCGTCCTCGAGGCGTTGAAGGAGGTCCAACCCCTCCTCGGGCTCCACGGCCACATCCACGAGTCCAAGGCCTTCTACCGCGTGGGCCGCACCCTGGCGACGAACCCGGGCAGCGAATACCAGGAAGGGATCCTCCGCGGGCTGCTCCTCGAGCTGGACGGCGCCAAGATCCGGGACCATCTCTTCGTCTCGGGCTAGTCAGCGGACGACCTCTTCCACGTCGTCCCACCACTGGCGGCCCGCGAGCTTCCGCTCTCCCTTCTGCCAGGCCCGCCCCTTGGGAGCGGCCTCGATGGCCGCGAGCAGCTGGCCCACCTTGGCCGCCACGTCCCCCGCCTCCGCGGAATCGAGGATGCCTTGTCCCTGGAGGCGGCGTGCGGCATCGCGGACCGCGGCCAAGTTGGTCGTCGCGTCCTTCCAGAACCCCCAGTCCTCCGCGAGCGGCTCGCACACGCGGGCCGCGCTCACGGCGTCCTTCTGCTCGCCCGCGGCGACGGCATGGGCGCGCAGGAGGAGGACGACGTCCTTCGTGTCCTTCTCCGTGAAGCGGTGGATCTGGAGCTTGGAGAGGAGGAGATCCGCGGGCGCCAGGGTGGGGAAATCCGCGTCGAGGCGGCCCGTGCCCGGCGCGCCGAACTCGACGGTATGGCTGAAGCTGAGGCGGTCGAAGAAGACGTCCACGTGGTAGCCCTTGCTCGGGTGGACGTAGAGGAGACGTTCCTTGCCGTGGAAGAGCATGGCCTGGGCGTTCATGGTCAGCCCGAAGCGATCCTCGAGGAGGGTGCGGACCGCGGATCGCTCCTTCCCGTACGCGGCGAAGTCCAGATCCGTGAAGCGCGTGCTCGCGTCCCCGAGACGGGCGAGGCGCCGGCCGAAATCTTCCCAGCGCTCCGAGTGCAGGTGGATCGCGAGGGCCCCGAGGAGCCGCAGGTGCACGCCCGCATCCCGGGCTTCATTCGTGATCGTGCGGGCCTCCTGCACCAGGAGGTCGTCCGCTCCCTCGGCCATAGGATGCCGCGAACGCGCGGACCGAGCATGAAGGTTTGTGGACCACGGCTTATCTACGCGGTTCTCCATCCCGGCGCCGGGGAGAGAGCTCCATGAAGCGCGTGTCGTACGAGGACGGCATCGTGTACGCCTTCCGGCCGGATCTCAAGCCGGTCGCGTCCGTGCGCCCGGGCGAGACGGTCGAGTTCGTGTGTCAGGATTCGTGCGGCGGCCAGATCCGGTCCGAGGCCGATACCCTGGAGAAGCTCGACTTCGACCACGTGAACGGGGCCACGGGCCCTGTCGAGATCACCGGAGCGTCTCCTGGGGATGCACTGAAGGTCGCGGTCCTCGACATCCGAGTGGCCGACGAAGGATTCCAAGCCATTGGGCCGACCCACGGAGTGCTCGGGGACGCGCCTGCCTCGCGCACGAAGATGATCCTCATCCGCAAAGGTGTCGCCCACTTCTCCCGCCGCATCCGGCTCCCGATCCGGCCTCACATCGGGACGATTGGTGTAGCGCCCCAGGAGAAGGAGTGGACGACCTTCTATCCGGGCGACCACGGTGGCAACCTGGACACGAAGGAGATCCGCAAGGGGAACATCCTGTATCTGCCCATCTTCCAGCCCGGGGCCCAGCTCGCCGTCGGGGATATCCACGCCCTCATGGGGGACGGCGAGGTCTGCGTCACGGGGATTGAGATCGGAGGTAGCGTTCGCCTCCGCGTGCAGGTCGCGAAAGGCCTCCACCTCGAGCGGCCCGTGGTCGAGACGCCGGACGCGTGGATGCCCCTCGCGAGCGCGCCGACCCTGGACGCGGCCGCGGAGCTCGCCACGCGGGACGGCGTCGGCCTGCTGTCCCGCGGTGCGCGTCTCTCCTGGGAGGACGCGTACATGCTCGCGAGCATCGCGTGCGACCTGAGGATCAGCCAGGACGTGAACCCCTGGCGCACCGCGAAGCTCGTGATCCCGAAGACGTTGATGCGGCGTCTCCCCGTGGCGTGACCGCGCCCCTGCCCACGTCGATGCGCAACTGCGGCCTCGGACGGGGGTCGGTCGTCCCCGGATTCCCATAGAGGACACCGTCGATTCCGGGCGGAACTCGTACGATGCGGCACGGCCCGGCTATAGAGTACATACGACGGCTCCTTCGCCGTGCGCCCTCGTGGCCCCTGCCGAGCCCTGGAGGTGCGAAGCGCATGCGGGTCCTCGTGGCCTATGCCACGAAACACGGGTCGACGATCGGGATCGCCCAGGCCATAGGCGAGGAACTGAAGACATCGGGCTTCCAAGTCGATGTCCTCCCAGTGACGGAAGTACGGGACCTGAACTCGTATGGGGCGGTCATCCTCGGGAGCGCAATCTATGCGGGAAAGTGGCTCGGCGGGGCGCTTCGCTTCGGGCGGCGCCACGAGGGTGAACTTCAACGGTGCCCCGTGTGGTTGTTCGGCAGCGGGCCCCGGGACCGATCCGCTGAGGAACGCGAGATCCCACCCGTCCGGGGAGCCGCCATGCTCGCAGCCGCGATTCGTGCGCGAGGCCACGCGACCTTCGGTGGCAACTGGCCGTACGACGCGAAGCACGGACGCTACGGTGACTTCCGGAACTTCGATCGGATTCGCGAATGGGCGCGCGGGATCGGGACGGAATTGCAGGAAGCCAGGCCGATCGGATCCCGCTGACCCAGGAGAACGAAGAGAGCCCGATGGATTGTATCACAGGGTGGTGAGAACCCATGACCGGTTCGGGAGGTATTGGCGAGAGAAGGCGGGAAGGCCTGCTGCCGCGCGGCGTGCTCGTCGTCGCGGCATTCCTCGGTGCCTTGGTTGTCGCCGCGGTGGCGGTCCTCGGGCCCCTGGGGTTGCACGTGATGCAGTATCGCACGTCCCAGTCCGGCATCTGGCAGACCATGGGCGTCGATGTGGTGAACCTCATCGTCATGGTGCCCGTGCTCCTGATTGGCGGCGTCCTCCTCCTGTTCCGGAGGGACGGCGCGAAGTACTTCCTCATCCTCGCGCCCGTGACCCTGTTCTCCCTCGCCTTGGAGGCGGGCGTTGGCGAGGAGTGGAGCGTGTACGCGGGCAACGTGGAGCGCTACGCCTGGCTGTTCATCGTCGAGATCATCGTGGCCCTGGTCCTGCTCGTCGGGACCATGCCGCTGTTCTCCGAGAAGGACGTGCCGCAGTTCGGCAAGAAGGGCCTACGGATCTACGTGGCCTTCGTCACCCTGCTCCTCGTCCTCTTCACGGTCATGTGGCTCGGCGAGCTGATCGAGGTATCCACGACGGGCGACACAGCCTCGGGCTCGTATGCGAACGCGCCCGTCGCGTTCTGGACGGTCCGTTTCATGGACCTCGGGGTCACGATCCCGTTGGGGTTCCTCGGCATGTATCTCCTCTGGACGCGGCCCGAGAAGGCCTATGCGCTCGTCCTCATGTTCTTCGGGTTCTTCGTGACCATGGGGACCACGGTGACCGCGATGGGCCTGGTCATGTTCCTGAACCATGATCCCGAGGCGCAAGCGGGTGCCTTGGTCATCTTCCCCCTGCTGACGATTCTGGCGTGGGCCGGGTTGCTCTACCTGATTAAGGACAAGCTGCCGTGGTCGCGCAAGGCCAAGGAGTCGCGCGCCCGGCCGGCGGTGGCAGCAGAGGCGAAGTAGGATGGCGATTCCTGCCTCGAAGAAGCCGCGGGTCTGGCGGTTCGCGCTCTTCCTGCTCTTCGTCCTCGCGTACAACGTGTTCCGCGTCGCCCTGTTCGCCATGACCCAGAGGGGAGCCGTGAAGCCGGACCATCCGCTGGACGCCACGACGAACGCGATCGTCGTGTACGGCGAACTGGCCATTGGACTCGTGGGTCTCGCCGCCATCCCGGGACTTCTCCGGTCCAAGCGATGGGGATTCTGGGTCACGGTTGCAGTGAACGCCTACGCCATCGCCTTCGACGCGGTGTCCGCGGTGGGGGTGCAGCCTTCCGCCGCGGGCGGCGTCGTCCCGCCCGGGGTCATCCTGCTCGTACTGTTCCTCTTCCGCCACCGGTTCTTTCCGGTCACGTCGGGGACGAAGGCACCGGCCGTCACGCACGCATGAGGGGAGCCGCGCGGATTCCCCGGCAAGCCTTTTTGCCCCGCAGCATCCTTTGCCGGCCACCTGGGCTAGGAGGTGCGGACCGTGCCATCCCTGCAGCTGATCGGCGTGGACTCGGGGTACAACGGCTTCGACGTACTTCGCCACATCAACCTGAACGTCACGGAGCCGTCCATCTACGTCGTCCTCGGCCCGAACGGCGCGGGCAAGACCACCCTGCTGCGGACCATCGGTGGCATTTTGGAGCCGCACCGCGGCACGGTGACTTTCGACGGACAAAACGTGTACGCCTCGCGGGAGACAAGGAGGCGGATGAGCTACCTCTCCCACCTCAACGCGCTCCCCGAGGAGATGACCGTCCAGGACGCCCTCGGCTTCTACGCGTCCATCGAGGGCGGCGACGTGGCTCGAGTCCTGCAGACCCTCCAGCTGGGCCCGCTCGCGGAGATGAAGGTCTCCAAGCTCTCCCAGGGTCAGAAGAAGCGCGTCTCCATCGCGAAGAC
>CAZJIP010000097.1:0-8751 GCA_964546105.1 uncultured Methanomassiliicoccales archaeon | reverse complement strand
CGACCCTGGAGGGGAACCAGATCGCGGGGATCACGGGGGAGATCCCGGACATGCGGGCACCGCCGAGCGGATGCTCCTTCCACCCGCGGTGTCCATTCGCGTTCGAGAAGTGCAAGACGACCGTGCCGGTCGACCTCCCCTACGAGGACCACCGGACCGTCGCGTGCTGGCTCTACGAGGGCAAGTAGCATGATGATCGCCGCCTACGGGTTGAGTAAGTACTTCCCCGTGCGGGGCGCGTTTCGTGCCCGGACCACCCTCAAGGCGGTCGACGACGCCCACCTCCGAATTGAGAAAGAGCAGATCGTGGGCCTCGTCGGGGAGAGCGGCTCGGGGAAGAGCACGCTGGGGCGATGCCTCATCCGCCTGCTCGAGCCCACGAAGGGCGACGTCCTCTTCGACATCCCGACCGACGAGCTCTCGGAGTACGAGCGGATCCGGTCGGCGCTCCTCAATCTGGAGAGCCAGGGGGCTGAGGAAGCGCGGAAGGCCGCGGACGGCGCGCCTCGCGGGGACGTGGCCGGCGAAATTGCGGCGACCCAAGCGAAGCTCGAGGCCTTCGCGGAACCGTATTCTCTGCTATCCAAGTCCCACGCGAGCATGCGGGAGCTGCGGCGGAACATGAACATCGTGTTCCAGGACCCCTATTCCTCCCTGAACCCGCGACTCAAGCTCGTGGACATCATCTCGGAGCCCATGCTCTCGACCCACTTCTGCTCGAAGGACGAGGCGGACCAGCGGTCCCGGGAGCTCCTGCGAGAGGTCGGCCTCCCGGAGTTCTTCGAAGACCGGTACCCCCACGAGCTCTCGGGCGGGCAGCGGCAGCGCGTGGCAATCGCCCGCGCCATCTCCACGAACCCGAAGCTCCTGATCCTCGACGAGCCCACGAGCGCCCTCGACGTCTCCGTCCAGGCCCAGATCCTGAACATGCTCCGCGAACTGAGAGCCAAGTACAGCATCAGCATGCTCCTGATCACGCACAACATCGCGGTGGTCGCCTACCTGGCCGAGAAAGTCTACGTCATGTACGCCGGCAAGGTCATGGAGTGGGGCGACAAGGCCAAGGTCCTGCGGGAGCCCGAGCACCCTTACACGAAGGCGCTCATGTCCGCGGTTCCCATCGCGGGCGTGAAGCGCACGCGGGTCATCCTCCGGGGGGACCCGCCGAACCTGATCGAGCCGCCCCTCGCCTGCCGCTTCCATCCTCGATGCCCCGTCGCGTTCGAGATCTGCGGATGGACAGCCGATGAGGTGGCCGAGGATCTGGCGTACCTCCTCATGGGCAAGCATTTCGCCACCTTCGGCGACGCTCTCCAGTTCGAAGCGGATAGCGACCGCAGCTTGGTCATCCAGGGAACCTCGGACGCGGCCAAGGTCCGGGAGGTCGTGGACCAGGAGAAGGAGGAGACGCGGAGCCTCACGGGCATCGCCTCAATCACCTCCTCGGAGGGGAAGGTGGTCATCTCCCTCCATGCGCCCGTGGAACCGAGGATGTACCCGATCCCCGACGGGCGGGAGATCAACTGCCTCCTGTTCCGGCCCGGGGCCCAGTCAGCGGCCTCGAAAACCGCGGCGAAGTGAGCCGCTTCGAGGCCGTCATCGGATCCGGAACTCGCCCCACACGCGGATCCAGGTGTCAATCTGGTCCGGCGTAGCGAGATCGTAGCTCGCCATGAGGCGGGCTACCATGATGGGGTTCGCGACGCGGTAGCCGCTCCGGTCGTCCGCCCGGCCCAGGATGCCCGCATACTGCATCTTCTTGAGGTGGTGGGACAGCGTGGAGGGCGAGACGGGCACGTGGCCGAGGATGTCCTTGTGGGACGCGGCCTCGCGCTCCATGAGGAAGGCGAGGACGCGGAACGGCACGGGCTGCCGCAGGTAGGCGAGCACGCGCTTCTCGTCCTCCGTCAGGGCCGCACGGCCCTCCGCGTCGCCCGGCAGGGAGCGCGGATAGTAACGCTTGTACTCGCCGTCCATGGACCACGAGACGAGCTCGTTCTTCTCCAAGAACCGGAGGTGGTAGTCCGCCAAGGTGATCGAGAGGTTCAGCGCGCGGGCGATCTCGCGGAGGTGGAAGCCCGGGTTCGAGCGAACGTACTGGTAGAGGTCCCGCCTAGTCTTGACCGCCAGCACATCCTCGTCCATCGGAATCCCAGGGAGGCTCAGCGCCGCAGCGTGAACCCGTAGAAGAGGGCGAGGATGACGAGATCGAAGCTGGCGGAGATCACCAGGAGCTGGGCCAGGTCCTGCCAGCCGTCGAACAGGGCGACGGTCAGAAAGAGCCCCTTCAGGAAGAAGACTACGAAGGCTGTGCTCAGGAGCACGAAGTGCCCATCGCGTGCGCGGCGCCACGCGAGGATCGCGATCGCGGCCAGCGCGAGGGCGAACACGGTGACGGCGGCGAGAAGGACGTTCTCGACGGCGACCATGACGCCGGATACCGGGCGCTCAGGTTAAGGATTGCCTACGGCCGTTCGCGCCGCTGCCGGCGTGCGAGGAGCACGGTCCCCGCCACCAGCGCGGCCATGGCCGCGACCGTCCCCGCGTAGAGCGGGATGTCCGGCTGAATCCCCGCCGTGGTCGGCGGGGCGTTGATGATGCTCTGGTACGCCGCGCTCACGACGCCCAGGCTCGGATCGTGCACGATGGTGATCTGGTCCGGGATCATGCTCTGCGGCCGCGGATAGGAGAGGTAGAGGTCGTAGCCCCCCGTCGTCTCGTTGAAGTCGGGACCCGTGGCCTCGACTGGGACGCTCAGACCGTTCACGTCCGCATGGTTCGACCACGCGAACCAGGCCGAGGAAGGAGGCTGCTCGGAGTCGTTCGTGACGTTCACGGCCCGCTCATCCTGGCTGAACTGGTGCTCGTCGTCCCAGCTCTCGTTGGTCAAGTTGAAGCGCTGGCCCGGCGCGTTCGTGGTCAGGCTCAGCTGAATCGAAAGGCGCGTGTCCGTCCGGTTCATGAGGTGGTTGAGCTGGAAGATGAGCTCCGCCTCCATGGGCGTGAGCGTCGAGCCCGAGGGCAAGCGCACGAAGCCCTGGGCAATCGTCAGGTTCAGAGTGAGTTCGCCCGAGTTGCTCTGAATCAGGAAGGAGTGGACGACGGTGCCGTCCGGCTCCGTCCTCGCGTAGTGCACGATGGGGATGCGTCCGAAGGCGGATGCCCCCATCGGGGTGTACGCCACCCTCGCGCCTTCCGAGAACTGGCCATCGCCCACGGGCGTCCACTCGACGAGCCCGGCGACCGTGACCGTGAACTGGCTGGTGACGGGGCCGCCGGCCGTCGGCTCGTAAGCCAGGGAGAACGAGCCGTGATTGTACGTGATCTTGAATTCATCCGGGGCAGGCGCGTTGACGGCCGTGCTCACGATCCACAGCGCCGCGGGAGAGACGTCGGGAAAGAGGTTCCAATCGACGGAACGACGCGCCTGGTCCGCGACGCTCTGCGTCGAAACGCCGTGGCCGTACCCGTCCGTGGCCTGCACGCCCATCGCCGCGGTGAGCAGGAGCATCGTGGCGATGCCGGCAGAAAGGACCGCAGGAGGGAAGCGCGCGCGGAGCACCATATCGGCCTCGGCCATTCGATTGGGTCGAGTATATAAAGAGATTATGGGACACTTTGCGAAGGGGGAAGATTGTGGCGTCTGCCGCCGCTCGCGTCCGTGAACCGCAGTTCCCTGCATCCCTGCGAATCTACTCTTTGACGACTTCCCCGAAGGCCATCCGCCGATGCACTTTCGTGATTTTGACCTTCACCTGGTCGCCGATCTTGGTGCCGGGGACGAAGACAACGAAGTTCTGGATCCGCGCGAGGCCGTCGCCCTCGCGGCCGATGTCCTCGATCTTGGCGTCGTAGACCTTCCCTTCCTCCACGGGGAGGGAGGGGGGCTTGAAACCGGAGCCGGCAAACGACATGTACCCTCCTCACGACGACCTTCCTCGGTCGCGGCTTTGCCATGGACGTGCACCGTATTTAAGAATGAGGCTTTCCAAACTGCAGGATGTGGCCGTCACGTGGGAGCGTCGGTCTCTGCGGGCCGGGTCAGGCGCAGGGAGAGGATGAGGAAGACGATGCCCACGATCATGACGATGAGCCCGAGAGCCAGGACGAGGCGGTTCACGGGCCCGAACACGTCGAACGAGTTGTAGTTCAGGTAGGAGATCCGCAGGATGTCATGGAGCCAGGAGCCCAAGGCGATCCCGGGTCCACCTAGGAGGATCAGGGCGATCCCCGCATAGTAAAGGAACTTCTCGCGGAACCCCGGGACCCGATCCACCCGCGCCGCGGATTCGTCCGAGCCGGTCTCCACGGGCTCGAAGGCCTCCCCGCACCGGGGGCATTCCGCCGCCTCGGCGGCGATCTGTGCGTGGCAGATGGGGCACTCGGTCACGGAAACGGGGGATCCGGCCATGGACGACGTTCCCGCGTCCGCCTTGGACGGGTATAGTCGTTTCCTTATCCCTATCCGCTTTGAGAAGAACCCGGATTCGGAGCCGCGTCAGCGGGACGGAGCCGAGGGCCGGTCCGTGGATGTGTGGATCTGGCCCACGAGGTCGCGCCACTCCGCAGGCATGGGCTGTCCCTTCTCGTCGCGCCGGTACCAGTCCAGTACGTCCTCGATCCGCGCGTCCTTGCCCGAGATGGCGACCATGAGAGCGTTGCGGACGCTCGCTGCGGTCTCCGCCGCGGCGCGATGGGAGAACACGGCCGCGTAGGGGGTCTGTGCCATCCACCAGACGACCAGATACTGGGTCGTTCGCGTCGACCGTCGGGACCGGGACGCCTTCATGGATTCACACGCCTCCGCCTGCAGACCGTCACGGGAGGGAACGCGGTCACGGGGGAATAAAGCCCTTCCCGACTTGCCGTACGCAGAGGAAATGTCCGGGCTAGGCCTCGAACCGCGCCCCGCACGAGCACCGAACCGCGTCGGCGGAGACCTCGCTGCCGCACAGGGGACAGGCGTAGGCGACCTCGGTGGGAGCGGCCTCGGACCTCGCCCGCTCCGCCGGGGCGAAGCGGACGCCGCAGAGGCATTCCTCCGCGTCCTCCGCGACGAAGCGGCCGCACGAGGGGCACTGGAACAGGGTAATCGTCTCCTCGTCGCGGACAGGGTCGTAGTGGTGGGCCGAGGACACGTCGTGGACGCGCTGGAGGTCTTCGAAGAGCTGGAGCAGACTGCGACGGGCCTCTGCAAGCTCCTTGTCGTCCGAGGGCACCGCGGGCACCGTGGGCCTCGATGTCCGGTACACTCCGCCCGTGCTGCCCGCGAAGCGCGCGCCGCAGTATTCGCAGCGCTCCTCATGGAAGGGCGTGAGCTTCTTGCAGTTCCAACACAGGATCCGAGGCGTTCGCGCATCGACCGACACGGCCTCACGGATCCCGCTCGCATCCTCGCGGCTCAGACGGTGGACTTCCATGGGCTCGACCCCTGCAGGAAGCATGTAGACATGGTCGTGCTTACTGATAATGGGGTTCACCCCCGTAGCACGATATGATAATCGGTAATGATTACGCACGGATCGCCGGCGACCCGCGGCGCCGCGCGAATCCCTTTCTGGTCTGGCTCACGCTTCCTCGCGGTAACGGTGAGCATCGGGCAGGACATACCTTGGATCTCACGCAGTTTCGGACCCCACGCAACCCGGAAGTCTTTCACGAGCAACTCCGCACTCTTCCGGAAGGCGTCGGGATTTGGGTCGTTAACGGAGACAACCTCATCGTCCCGAAAGCCCGTCACCACGACATAGTGGTCAACGACGCCACCCATGGTCCTGAACATCTCGTACTCCTTGTTGTACGCGAGCCAGCCCATGTGGCATATCACGAGGACGGGTGTCCCGTCCACGAGACATCGCTTGAGGGCGGGGAGTCCCTCCTTCCAGCTCTCGCCTTCATCGTACCGATAAGCATAGCCGTGCTCCCGGAGAGAATTCAGCAGCGCTCTCAAAGGGAACAACTCGAGGCCAATCCGAAGTTGCTCCTTGCTCGGGAAGTATTCGAACCCAAAAGAAACCGCCCGGAGGCTCCACCCAGGTACCATGCCTCATACACGTCGCCGAGGTACCGCAGAATCATCGCAAGGCTGTCCACCTGACAGAGCTGGGCTGGCGAGTGAACCAGTGGAACCTCGAGCCCGACTTCGTTGGTCACTTTGTTGGTGGACACCAGCTCCCTCTCGTAGGAGTGCCACACGGCTGATCGCCGACCTCCATCGACCTGTTGCGGCAAAGCCCTTCCGGCCGGTCTCGGGAAGGACGAGCCGAACGCTCTTCCCGATTCTCGCATCTTTCGGCGAAGGTGGCCACCTCCAACCGACGAATGCGGGATGGGAATGCCCCCGGCCGCGAATCCTTTAAATGAGTTGCCCGCGGTGGGCCGGGGTACATGGCCAAGATCCTGGTCTGCGTCGCATGGCCGTACGCCTCCGCCCCGAGGCACCTAGGCCATGCCATCTCCACGTTCATCCCCGCGGACGTGTTCGCCCGCTACCACCGCATGAAGGGCGACGAGGTCCTCATGGTGGGCGGCAGCGACATGCACGGCACGCCCACCATGGTCCGCGCGGACGAGGAGGGGGTGTCCGCCAAGGAGGTCGCCGAGCGCTTCCATGCCCTGCACGCGAAGAACATCGAACAGCTCGGCGTCCGGTACGACCTGTACTGGAACACGGCCGCGGCGGACCACAAGACGTGGGTCCAGGAGCTCTTCCTCGCGATGAAGGACAAGGGGAGCGTCTACGAGGCGACCATGGTCTCCCCGTTCTGCACGACGGGGAACCACTTCCTCCCCGACCGGTACGTGGAAGGCACGTGCCCGAACTGCGGGTTCGAGAAGGCCCGCGGGGACCAGTGCGACAACTGCGGCCACCTGTGGGACCCCTTCGAGCTCACGGACCCGAGGTGCCGGATTCACGGCACGCCGCCCTTGCCCCGGGAGACGAAGCACTTCTTCTTCCGGCTCAGCGCGTTCGAGGCGCCCCTCGCAAGGTGGACCGCCGCGGGGAAGGACCACTGGCGCCACCATGTGCTCACGTTCGTCCGGAGCTGGCTCCAGGAGGGGCTCAAGGACCGCCCCATCACCCGGGACCTGGACTGGGGCATCGAGGTCCCCGTCCCCGGGTACGAGACGAAGCGGATCTACGTCTGGTACGAGGCGGTTATGGGCTACCTCACCGCGACGAAGGAGTGGTTCAAGCTTCACGGGAAGCCGGACGGCTGGAGGGACTTCTGGTTCGACCCGGCGGCCAGGCACTACTACTTCATCGGGAAGGACAACATCGTCTTCCACGCGATCATGTGGCCCGCGCTCCTGATGGCCGCGGACCCGAAGCTCGTACTCCCTTTCGACATCCCCGCCACCCAGTTCCTGAACATCTCCGGGGAGAAGATGAGCGCCGGGCGGGGCAAGGGGGTCTGGCTCTCCGACCTCCTCGCCCGCTTCGACCCGGACCAGATCCGGTACTACGGGATCGCCACGATGCCCGAGACCAAGGACACGGACTTCGAGTGGGAGGACTTCGCCCAGCGGAACAACAGCGAACTCCTCGCGGTGTACGGCAACTTCGTGCACCGCGCGTTGACCTTCGCGGACAAGAACTTCAGCCGCCAAGTCCCCGAGGCGGGCTTCCTGGACGCTGCGGACAAGGCCCTGATCCGCGCGATCGAGGCGCAGTGGAAGACGGTGGGCCAGAACCTGGAGTACGTCCACCTCAAGGACGGCCTGCGTGAGGCAATCCAGCTCGCGCGCCTCGGCAACCAGTACTTCGACCAGAAGGCCCCCTGGGACCTCGTGCGGAAGGACCGCGCCGCGTGCGGCACCGCGCTTCACGTCGCCCTGCGCGCCGCGCGCTCCCTGGCGCTCATCCTCGCCCCCTTCCTGCCCTTCAGTTCCCAACGCCTGTGGAACGCCCTGGGCTACGACTCGGACGTCCACGCGCAGCGGTGGGACGAGGCCCTCGAGGACGTGCCCGCGGGTCAAACCCTCCGAGTGGGGCGACCCCTCTTCACGAAGATCGAGCTGGAGTCCGGGGACGCCGAAGCGGCCGATGCGCGGTTCGACGTCCGCATCGCCAGAATCCTCGATGTGAAGGACCATCCGAACGCGGACAAGCTGTACATCCTGACCGTGGACTACGGCGCGGGGACGCGGGACATCGTCTCCGGAATCAAAAACGACTACACGCCGGACCAGCTGCGCGGGCGCAAGATCGCATACCTGATGAACCTGCAGCCTGCGAAGCTCCGTGGCGTGGAGAGCCGCGGCATGCTCCTCGCGGGCGAGGACGAGAAGGTGGTGGGACTCGTCCTCCCCCCCGAGGATGCGGCCGTGGGCACGCAGGTCCTGGGCTCCCCAGGAGCCGCCGAGCTCCCCTTCGCGGAGTTCCGGAAGTACAAGCTCCGCGTGGGCGAGGAGGGCCGCGTGTACTTCCTGGGACGCAACGAGGAGGTCCGCCTCCCGCTCAAAGCAGGCGAGGCGTACCTGACGGTGGACAAGGGCCTCAAGGAAGGCACTTGGGTCCACTGATCACGCCGTGCACCGGCAAGAGACCGCAGGGACGGCGCACATCAGTGGGCGCCGGCGGTCCCGGCTGCCCCCGCGGCCATCCAGATGGCCACGGCCCGGTAGGCGAGTCCGACGGCGAGGCTGCTCGCGATGGCGTCGAGCTCGGGCGCGACATATCCGAGACGGACCCCGCTCATGGTCACCCGGCCCGTAGCCACGGGACGTTCTCCGCGGGAGACCATGACG
>CAZJIP010000096.1:0-8770 GCA_964546105.1 uncultured Methanomassiliicoccales archaeon | reverse complement strand
CGAAGCGGAAGCTGCCTGGGACGCCGCCCGTGGTGAACTACACCTTCCACCTGAACGCCTCCCTCGTCCAGGATACGAACGTCAGCGTACCCCAGTGGAACGTGACCGTCTCCCGGATCCTTGGGCGGGATATGATTACGAACGTCGTGCGGATGCAAGACCTCGTCCTCGCAAGCGTGAAGACGGTCCGCTACAGTCTGAAGTGGGACCAGTTCGTCTCCGGCTGGACGTACGACAACCGAAACAACAACCCCGCGGAGCGGCGCCTCCTATTAGAGGTGGGCACGGTCGTCGCGAACTACGTTCCGCCCGCCGTGGTCGCGGGCTGGAACCTCTTGGTCCATCGCCTTGGGGATGACGGGCTCGCGAGATACGAGACCGCTGCGGGCAACCAGACCGCGGACAACAGCACGGGCGCATTCACGAGGCCGCGCGTCTTCAAGAGCCCGAACCTGGACCTCGGCGGCAACTGGACCCGGATTGCACGGTTCCTCTGGACCTCGAACGACACGGTGGACAACGCGAACAGCACGGTCCTCGGACAGATTGAGGGCGGCTGGCGCTTCTTCTATGTGGACGCTCGCGGTGCGTATTACGGCTTCGTCCTCCTCGTGGGCCTGAACTACCAGGGGGGCGGGACGATCGAGCATGATCCGACCGTGTCCGCGGACGCCATGACGGACCTGGAGTTCCCCGCGGCCACGACCCCGCCGACCACCACACCTCCGCCGCCCACGGGCTACGGCGCCCTAATCGTGGGCCTCGTCATCCTAATCGTCCTGGTCCTCGTGGCTCTCGCGCTGATCGTTCGTAGCCGCAGGAAGCAGGAGCCGCCGATGCTGCCCCCGGCCCAGCCGCCGGTGCCGCCGCAGCCGTAACCTTCATTCCGGAGGCGGCAGGAGGCCGCCTCCCCAACTCCTTTCCTTTCCCATCCCTACGTTCCGTCCTCTCACCAAGCCGGAATTACCAATTTTGTAAACCCCCAAGTATATAATTTTAGGACCCCCTTGGCGGTCCGGACACCATGGACGCGATACCCGATGCCGGAGCCTTGGACACGGGCTTCTCCGCGGCGAAGCGGCAGATCCTCCTGAGCCTGAAGCGCGGAGGCCGGACGTCCCTGGCGGACCTCTCCACCCAGCTGGGCGTCTCCAAGATGGCCGTGCTGAAGCACCTGGCCGTCTTGGAGGCCAAGGGACTCGTAGGCCGGTCGTACCGAGCCGAGGGCCGGGGGCGGCCGCGGGTCTACTTCGAGCTGACCCACGACGCCACGAAGCTCTTCCCCGAGGCCTACACTCACCTGACCGTCTGCGCCCTCCGGTTCATCGAAGAGAAGCTGGGCCGCAGTGCCGTCGTGCAGCTGCTCCGCCAGCGGACCCAGGAGGTCTATGACGACAGCGCGCGCCGCTTCGACGATCGGGACTTCGCCGGAAGGGTGCGGACCCTCGTTGCCTTGCGCGAGGAAGGCGGGTACATGGCCGAGCGGGGGCGCATCGGGCGGAACAGCGCCGAGCTCTTGGAGCACAACTGCCCCATCTTGGCCATCGCGGGGCAGTATGGGGAGGCGTGCCAGGTCGAGGTCGAACTCTTCCAGAAGCTCCTCCGCGCGGATGTCGAGGCCTCCCACCGCGTTGTCGCCGGGGACACCGTCTGCCGCTTCCTGATCCGAAGGAGGACCGAATACCATGCATGAAGCCTGCGAGATCGTGGTCATCGTCCGCGGCCGCCGCGTGCTCATCGCGGCCCACGAGATCCGGGTTGCGGTGCCCCTAAGTGTCGGCACCGCGGGAACCGTCTACACCCCGGTCCGGCGGGTCGCTCTCCGGTACGCTCGTCGTCTGGACCCCGTGCACGGGGAGGCGGTCGCCGAGGCTCGGCGACTCGCGGCGGAATCGGGTAACTCCCTGCGGGTCATCGACCTGGGCCGAGGGAATGCCATCGCTCGGTTCGTCCGGTCCCTTCTCCGGAGGGCCCGGTCGCTGCCCATCGTGGTCATGAAGGGATCCTGCTCCTGGGGCCGGTTCGCCCGGCCGGAACCGCAGCCGGCCGACGGGGAGCCCATGAACGCCCACTCAGCCGGAAGACGCGATTCATCGAAGAGGGAGGTGCACGCGTGACGACGCTATCGGAACTGGAGGAACTGCTGGACGTCGAGAACATCCACTCGAGTCATTTCGAGGAGTGGGAGAAAGGGGCCACGGATCCGCTCGCGAAGATGGCCTTCCGCCTCGCGGCGGACAAGGAGATCAACCACGTACGCTGGGTGAAGCTGCTTCTCGAGATCGCCCGCGCGAAGGAACGCGGCCAGGACATCGGTGTCTCGCGGGACCAGCTGGGGTACTGGGTGGAGGACGAATCGAGCGAAGGGCGGAGCTACACCCGGATGCTGCCGCGTGTTGAGGAACCGTGGATCCGTCTCGTGCTGAAGCAACTCGCCCACGACGAGGAGACGAACGCGCAGCTGCTGCGCGAGGTTCTCGCCGCGACCGACTGAAGACCGGTCCAATGGGTGCGCCCTGGCCCTCGTCCCAGCGGCAAGCCTTTTTCCTCCGGGGCGCCTCGGGGGCACATGGACTGGACCGCCTGGCGAGACGAGTTCCCGATCTTCCGTCGCACGCGCTACCTGAACACGTGCTCCCTGGGGGCGCTTTCCCAGCGTGTTCGGGCCGCGCAGAATCGCTTCCTCGACGAATGGGAAGAGCACGGCGCGACCGCGTGGTACTCCACCTGGATGGGTGAACTGGACAGCCTTCGCGAGCGGTTCGCGCGGGTCATCGGCGCGGACAAGGAGGAGGTGGCCCTGGCCCCGAGCGTGTCCGTGGCCCTCTCGTCCGTGGCCAGCGCCCTCGATTATGCAGCGAGGCCCAGGGTGGTCTTCTCCGAGCTCGACTTCCCGACAGTCGCGTACCAGTGGGCCGTGAAGGGTGGCGCCGAGCGCGTGATTGTGCCCTCCCCGGACGGCGTCTCCGTCCCGCCCGAGGCCTACGAAGCCGCCGTGAATGACCGCACGGCGGCCGTCGCCACGTCCCACGTGTTCTACACGAGCGGGGCGATCCAAGACCTGCGGCGTATCGCAACGACGGCCCACCGCCACGGTGCGTTGGCCATCATCGACGCGTACCAAGCCACGGGCCAGCTGCCCACGGATGTGCACGCCGCGGACGTCGACGTGCTCATCTCAGGCGGCCTCAAGTGGCTCCTTGGAGGCACGGGCATTGCGCTCATGTACGTCCGAAGGGAACGGCTCCGGGAGCTCCGGCCCACGATCGCGGGCTGGTTTGGCAACCGATGGCAGTTCGACTTCGATCCGAGGCGCTTCGAGTTCTGGGACGACGCGCGGCGGTTCGAGCTGGGGACCACGGCGAACGCCGCGGTGTACGCGTGCCGCGCCGGCATCGATCTGGTCCTTGAGATCGGCATCGAACGCATCCGCGCGCGGACCACGGAACTCGTGAACGACCTCGTCGACCGCCTCTCCGACGCCGGATGGGACGTTCGCACGCCGCGGGACCCCGCGGCTCGTGCCGGGATCGTCATGATCCCGATGAAGGAACCCGGGACCGTGGTCCATGCCCTCGCGGACCGAGGGATCCTAGTCGACTACCGCCACGATCGGTTGCGCGTGTCGCCCTATTTCTACAACACGCCGGAGGACAACGCGGCTCTCGTGGACGCCCTGGTGTCCCCCCGTGCCGGCCTCAGCTGAGGAACTCCCTCCGCGAGCTCACGACGAGGACGAAGCCGGCGAGGCCCAGGATTGCCGAACCAACCAAGGAGAGATCCGCGATCGCGGAGACCACGAGGGCGGCGTATCCCCCGATTATGAGCATGGAGAAGAGGGCGAGGGCCACGGTTAGCCGCCAGTTCATGCGCCGGAGGGCCATGATCCCCGCGATGGCCATGACGGCCTGGGCCCAGATCACAATGAGCCCGCAGATCTGGTTGAGGGCGAAGAGACCCGGGTCGCTCGTCAGGTTCGCGTAGTCGGTGGGGGAGAGCGGGGTGAGGCTGTTGTACAGGAGGGACGCGGCGCTGATGACCGCCGCAAGGACCAACAGGATCCCCGCGATGCGGGCCCTGTTCCCTGGTTCCGCGGCCATCGGCCGGGGCGGCGCGGGTCCTTGGGCGTACGAGGGCCGCTGGTAGTCCTCGGGCCGGGTCACCCAGGCCACAGGCTGCTGCGGCTCCGGCGGGGGCGTCTGGCTCTCGCCCGGCTTGAGAAACTCAATCGGAGGAGGCTCCTGCCGTTTCTTTTCCGCGTCACCCGCGTCGCTGTCGGCCATGGCCGTGCTCCCGCCGATGCAGAAACCCGTCACGTACTTAACGGTGCCGTGAGGTTGCCGCGGTAGGCCGCCCCGGGGCAACGCGGCGACGCCGAAGGTTCAAGTAGCACCCCGTGGAATGAAGAGGCACGGTCCTCACGAAGGACCGTGAGCAGGTGGCGCATCATGTCCCTTCGCCGCCCGACCCAACTCGGCTTGCTGTTCCTCGCCGGCGCATTCGTCCTAGCGCTCGTCGGCTTCGCGCTGCCCTACGCCTGGAACGCGTTTCTCGAGGCCGCGCGCGTCGGCCAGCCGCTCCTAGATTCACTCCACGCAGTCTGGATTCCCCTCTCCGGACTGGTGCTCGACGGAGGCATCGTGATCCTCGGCCTCGCGGGTTTCGCGTTGCTATATCGCGGCCGGTGGGAGCTCGGGCCGGAGAGCGCCTCGCGAGCGGGCCTCGCGCTCCTGGCGCTCTTGATCGCCTTCGTCGCCTACGCGGCGTACGCGCTCACGGGTATCTTCCTCGGATACGTCGCCGGAGTGGCTTTCCTCATCCCCGGGCACCACCTGTTCGCCTTCGTGGGGGCTCTGTTCCTGGGGCTCGCGCTCTACGCAATTCTGGCACACCTGCCCGTAAGCGGGAGCCGTCCGGTCGCCGCCGTCGCGTTCGCCTTGGGCGCGGCGGGCTCCGCGCTCCTGTACGTCGCGACGCTCGACCTGCGCCGGGCCCGGGTCCTCGCCGTGGATGGGGCCGGCTATGGCCTCTCGCTTTCTTCCTTGATCCTGTGGCTCGTCCTCTGCCTCTGGGGCGCCGAACGGCTGCGGCAGCGCGGCATCTCGGCAGCCCCCGCGTCCCCGGCACGCGGCGGCTGAGTCCAGAAACGGCGGAGGGTCACGGTGTCCATCGCAACGCCCTTAGGGCGGGATGCGATGCCGCGACGCGATGTTCGAGGGCGAGCATGTCCGGCTCCGCAAGCTGGAGCGCACGGACCTCCCGACGCTCCACCGCTGGATGAACGACCGCGAGGTCATGGCCTGGGCCCGGTTCAGCCCGGACCACATGGTCTCCCTGGCCGAGCTGGAGAAGGAGTACGAGAAGGAGCTCGCGGGCGAGGAGCACGAGCGGACCACGTATTTCATCGAGGACCGCGCGACGGGGAAGGCCATCGGCTGGACTGCGGTACGCAGCTGGGACCGCAAGCACGTGAACGCGAACGTGGGGATCGGCCTGGGAGAGAAGGAGTTCTGGGGCAAGGGGTACGGAACGGAGGCCGTGTCCCTCCTCCTCGAGATCGTGTTCGACCAGCAGGGCTGGCACCGCGCCGAGCTCTACACGCTCGCGGAGAACCGGCGTGCGATCCGTTCCGCGGAAAAATGCGGCTTCCATCCGTGCGGGCTGGAGCACGAGTCGAGTTTCTATGACGGCGCGTACCACAACGTCATCGAGATGGAGCAGCTCCGGTCCGAATGGAATGCCCGCAAGATGCGGAAGGGAAGGGCCCGGCGCCGCTGAGCCTGGTCAGGCCTTGAGCCGCTCTGCGTACTTCTTGCGGAACTTGGACACCTTAGGGCGGATTACGGCCATGCAGTACCCCGCATAGGGGTTCTTGCGGTAGTAGTCCTGGTGGTACTCCTCGGCTCGGTAGAAGTTCGTGAACGGGGCAACTTCGGTGACGATGGGATCGTCCCAGACCTTCTCTTGTTCCAGCTCGTTGATGATCTGCTCCGCGGACGCCTTCTGCCCGGGAGTGTGGTAGAAGACCGCGGACCGGTACTGCGTGCCCACGTCCGCTCCTTGTTGGTTCAGCGTCGTGGGGTCGTGAACCGTGAAGAAGACATCGAGGAGATCCTCATAGCTGACCACGGCGGGGTCGAAGGTAATCTGGACGGCTTCCGCGTGTCCCGTGGTGTCGCTGCAGACCTCTTCGTAGCTCGGATTTGCCACGTGACCTCCCGCGTATCCGCAATCGACGCGCGTAACGCCGCGCAGTTCCTGGAAGAGGGGCTGGAGGCACCAGAAGCATCCGCCCGCCATGGTGGCCGTCTGCGAGTCGGGGGGAGCGTTCGGCCTCGCCATCGGCAGGTGGCCACCCGCCTGACCCAGTTAAGCTTTTCCCGAATTAGCAGGGTGCCGAGACC
The DNA here is from genome assembly GCA_964546105.1 of uncultured Methanomassiliicoccales archaeon. Taxonomy (GTDB): domain Archaea; phylum Thermoplasmatota; class Thermoplasmata; order RBG-16-68-12; family RBG-16-68-12; genus RBG-16-68-12. The sequence goes on along the minus strand of CAZJIP010000096.1, from coordinate 2,366 downwards.
CGCGATTGTCGAATCGTCCGACCCCGGTCCCTAGGACAGCTCCACGCTCTGCCGTGTCCGCTCAGGGAACCTGTCCGTTCGAAGTGATCTCCTTCCGCATCCGGATCTCGCGGACTCCGACGCCGATGGCCCGCGTCCAGGCGTTCTCTTCCTCGTGGGTGATCCCGTATCCGAGGGACTGCCACCACGGGAGCGACCTCCACGGCACGCCCGTTGCGTTCCGGCTCGTGCCCAGGGTCACCGCTCGCTTCCGCTCCTGCCGCGCTCGACCCTCCACGAACCGGACTAGACTTGCGCCGACTCCACGCCGCTGGTGGTCTCGCGCCACGTCGATGTTCACGATCTCCAAGGTCTCGCCGCGGTCCTCGATGGTGACGTAGCCGACCACGCGGCCTTCGACCTCGGCGACGATCACCTCCTCCGTGCCCACTCGGTTCGGCTCCCTCCACACAGCCGCGAGCCTGCCGGCGTCCTCGAAAGGGTTCGAGGAGGACGCGGTGCCGAAGCCGACGACCTCTTCCTCGGTCACCGAGGTGTTGGAGGCGCAGACAATTCCGGGGATGTCCTCACGCCGCGCGGGGCGAATACAGGCCGCCGGGCTGTCGCTGGCCACGCGTGCGGGAAGGTGAGCTGAGGATTTCCCGGTTTCGGACGCCATGGACCGCGCCGAGACGCCGCCCCGGCGGATTCTTGCGCCGCCTCGTGTTGATCAAGGAACGGTCCGGGGCCGGGATCACTTCGTCACGAGGACTTGGATCTCCGCATGGGACCAGGCCTTGGCGTCCTTCCAGGGGTTGCTCGTGTAGACCTCGCGCCATGTGCGCGTCCGCTTGATCGTCTTGTCCTTCTTCTGCCACCGCAACCAGTCGTTGAGCCCATGGTACACGACCCGCGGCTCAATCTCGTCGGGATTGAACGTCACGCTGGCGATGGGCGAGGCGGGCAGCGTCCGGATGCGCACCTTGCGGTCCCCTTTGGCTGCGCCGCGGACCTCGATTGCGACCTCGAAGCGGTAGCGCGGTCCGGCGCCCTCTTCGGAGAAGAACCACTTCCCTGTCCGAAACCCCTTGGATTTCGTCCATTTCGCGAGGTCCTCCCACTCCGAACGGATGCGGCTCTCCTTGTAGGACCCAGTGAACCGCACGGATGCCACCCGGTACTTAGGCGCACGTTTCATGGCAAAGTCGACGACCATGCAAGGCCCCCTCGCACACCGGAGCCCTTGCCGGGGGATAACGTTGACGGAGATCTCCGGCTCCTGGGAGGATCGCACATGGAACGGCGCCCGCCAAGATTACGGCAAGAGAATCGGAGCGATGAGGACGAACAGGAGCAGCGCAAGCACCACAACGAGCACGACTAGCCATGTCCAACGTGTGGACGCTCGTGTCTCCGCTTTCCTGGCCTGCAGAGCCTTGACCGTCGATAAGGTATGAATTCGCTGCGACGGTACGCCCGCGGCGCACATGAGTGCCCTCCGCCGTGTTCACCATCTGAGCATGGCCCGATAAGACTTCCGAAGGTGCGCTGGGAGAGGAGGATTGGCTCCCACCGCAGCCGACGACGAAGGGGCCACGTGGCCCCCGTACGCCCCCCCTTATGTTCGCCCTACGTTGCCCGTTGTCGGCGTACGTCCTCGGAACCCTCTCGCTTGTTCCCCACCCACGCCTCAGCTCTGTGACTCCCGCCCCTTCACATCGGCTGGCTGAGGTCTGGTGACGCGGCGATAGCAGACTACACCAACGAGCAAGAGGACAGCACCGGGAAGCCAAAAGACCAAGGCAAGGGGAATCGCCGGGCCCCTGCATGTAGAAGGAGCGGTCGTCGCAGGCGGTATGGGATTGTTGAGGTTGCATTCTTGCGTTAAGAATCGGATCGCGACAAGCACCACCCCGAGAGCCATGAGGACGATGCTAACCGTCCGCCTCCACATCATGCAAGTCAATTATGCGTTGCGCCCGTATACACCTTCCTCAGCCAAGCTGGCGGAGCTCATCACGGGGCCTCGCAGTAGACAAAAGCAGCGCGAGACCGCTCGCGGGCGTGCTGTGCAGCACAGCCTCGGCACTCCTTGGCTCCTGACCAGAGGAAAGGGCTGACGCCCCGCTATTGACTGAGGGCCACGTGACCGCCGTACGCCCCCTTCTGTTCTGACGGCATTGGACTAAGCGTCCTACCTGGCGCAAAGCGCCTGCTTGGACTTGCTCCGGTGGGGTGTCGCCGTCTCACCAGATCCCGCACCAACGTCTTCGCCAGCGCGATTCATCCTCGGTGCGGGCTGTGTCGTTTCTGCGCCCTTGCCGGCCCTCTCAGGCCCCCCGCTTGCACGGGGCCACCTCTCGTAAGGAGGGGGGACGTTCCTCAGC
>CAZJIP010000095.1:0-8838 GCA_964546105.1 uncultured Methanomassiliicoccales archaeon | reverse complement strand
CGTTGGTCCCTTCGACCTGGTAGCCCGTGAGGAGGATCGCGCTCTTGGGGTCCTCGCGGATCAGGTCGAGGTAGTGGAGCACGGGCCCGCCGTCCAGCATGCCGCTCGTGCAGACGATCACGTCGCCTTGGCTCGCGAGCTCCCGCGTGCGCGGGCCATCCACGACCTTCACGCGGTGCATGGCATGCCGCAACGCCTTGGCGGAGCGGATGTACTCCGGATGCTCGACGTAGATCGAGTTCACCTTCTTCCCCATGCCGTCGAGCCAGACCTCGTGGCGCGCCTTGGCCAGGGTCAGGATGATGTCCTGGGTGCGGCCGACGGCGAAGGAGGGCACCAGGGCAAGGCCGCCGCGGTTCACGACCTGCTCCACCTTCCTCAGGAAGGCGTACTCGGACTTGAGCCGTTCCGGATGCTGCCGCCCCGCGTAGGTGGCCTCGACGAAGAGCGTGTCGCACCTGACCGGCTTGGCTCCCCAGACGAGGTCCGTGGTCAGGGTGTGCAGGTCGCCCGTGAAGAGCAGGGTCTGGTTGCCGTTCACCTCATACATGGTCGCGCCGGGGATGTGGCCCGCCGGATGCGCGGTCACCTCGAGGTCGCCCATGTCCACATTGTCCCCGAAGTCGATCGTGCGGAAACGCCGTCGGGCGGTGCGCAGGTCACGGTCGTCGAAGGGGGCATCGAAGCCCTCCGCGTCCGCGATTTTGAGGCTGTCCTGGAGCAGGAGGTCCGCCACATCCGCGGTCGGGGGCGTCAGCACCACGTCGAGATCCTGGCGGCGTGTGATCCACGGGATCATCCCCGTGTGGTCCAGGTGGGCATGGCTCACGAACATACCGTCCACGGGGGGTGCGGGCATGGGATACTGCGGCGGGTCCTTCGGGAGCAGTCCGTAGTCGAACAGGGTGGATGTCGGTCCGCTCCGGAGGACCATCCCGAGGCGGCCGACCTCGGAGGCTCCGCCGAGGAACTGGAACTCCATGGATCGGACGCCGAAGGTCCCGGCTCTATAAGGCTTTGGCGAGGCCACCGCGGAAGAGACGCCGGCATCGGATGGCGTTTCCCATGCGCCGCCTCCCGAGGAGGAGCATGGAGGCCTCCAGGAGCGCGTCGTTCCCGAAGAACCGATCCGCGAGATGCTTGATCCGCACGCCCTCGGCCAGGGGCGCGTAGAGCGCGGCGCGCCAGCGGCGCTCGTACTCCTCCAGGGAGACACCATCCAGCACGTGGTCCGCCGCGGTCGTCCCCGCGATGCGGCCCGCGAGCATGGAGACGTTGATGCCGCCACCGTTCGTCGCCATGACCATCCCGGCAGAGTCTCCCGCCAGGAGGACGTTGCCCGCCACGGTCCGGTCGATCGGACCGAGCACCGGCACGTACCCGCCGGTGGCCTTCCCGCCGCGGATTCCGCGGGCCGCGAGGAACTTGTCGTAGAGGGCACGCAGATTCCCGTGGAACCGCTCCCAGGTCCCCAGGCCCACGTTCGCGCAATGGGACTTCGGGATGATCCACGCGTAGCCGCCTGGCGCGAGGTTCCCGAAGAACATCTCCGTGACATTGCTGAAGTCTCCCTCGGCCGTCGCGCTCATCGCGGGCGCAGACACGGGCCACGGGAGGCCGACACTCTGCGCCACCGTGGAGCGGGGACCGTCGCATCCGATAACGACTTTGCCTTCGAAGATGCCGCGGTTCGTGTGAACCTGGGTCCCCTGCACCCGCGTGACCAGGGTCTCCTTGCGAAGCTCCGCGCCCTCCTGAACGGCCTGGTCCGCGATCCCCTGGTCCATCCTCTCGCGGCGCACCGTGTAGCCCGTGAACGGGATGTCGTACGCGCGCCCGCGGGGAGACCAGATGCGGATCACGGGCGTGTCGAGCTGCTTGACGCGGTGCGGCACCTCCATGAGGTCCCCGAGGCCCGTGACCGTGGAGAAGATGGCCCGGACCTCCTCGTCCGAGGCGACGTACTCGCCGCACTGCACGGGGACGCCGATCTCCTTCCGCTTGTCCAAGAGCAGCACCTTGAGGCCCCGACGCGCGGCGTACCGGGCCGCGGTTCCCCCGGCGGGGCCCGAGCCCACCACGATCACGTCGTAGGCCACGGGGGCCACCTCAGTTGTCCCGGGTCAGGACGAAGTCCACGAGGCGGAGCATGTTCACCTTGGCCTCGCTCGGCGGGAGGGGCGCGATGGCCTGCTTCGCCAGTTCGGCGTAGTGGCGTGCGTCCGCCCAAGCTTTGTCCACAGCTCCGGACGTGCGGAGCACCCGGAGCGCGGCCTCGAGTTCCCCGTCCTCCTTGCGGGTCTTGCGCAGGATCCGCGCGAGCTCCGCCTTGTCCACCCGCAACCCGTCGTTCAGGGCGTGGATCGCGGGGAGGGTCACGTTGCCCTCCTTGATGTCCGTGCCGGCGGGCTTGCCGAGGCGGAGGTCATCCCCGATCACGTCGAGGATATCGTCCACGATCTGGAAGGCGATGCCCAGGTACAAGCCGTAGTCGCCGACGGCCTCGACGTCCTCCAGGCGCGCGCCCGCGAGGAGGCCGGCGATCTTCGCGCCGGCCATGATCGGGAGCGCAGTCTTGCGGCGGATGATGTCCACGTACTCGTCCTTCGTCACGGACGTGTCGAACGCGTGGCGCTTCTGGCGGATCTCACCCTCCGCCAGGGCGGCGCAGGCGTTCGCGGTGAGCTCGACGATGTCGGCATCGAACTTGCCGCCGATTCCGAACGCCTTGACGAAGAGGAAGTCTCCCGTGACGAGGGCGTTCTGGAGGCCGAATTTCTTGTAAGCCGCGGGGCGACCGCGACGCATCTCCCCGCCGTCGTTGATGTCGTCGTGGATCAGGGTCGCGCTGTGGATGAGCTCAAGAGCCGCGGCGAGGTCCACCGCCTGCCGGACGTCCTTTCCTCCGAGGGCCTTAAAGGACAGCAGGGTGACCGTGGGCCGGATGCGCTTGCCGCCCGCGGCGATCACGTAGGTCGCGATGTCCGTCAGGAGGGGCTCCTCGGAGACGACGCTCTCCCGGATCCGCTGCTCGACCAGGGCCAGTTCTTGGAAAACGCCGAAATCCCACGTGGTCGTCATCGGGTCCCACTCCCGCGCGCCTGCAGCCGCGTCTAGGTCCGGGCCATATATAACGGTTTATTAACGGGGCGGTACCTAGTTCCACGAGCGCTGGCCCGACTGCTAGGGAGGCGCATTAGCTCCAAGATGCGTATTATGCGTGTTGACGGACCGCAGGGACCTCGGCCATCTCCACGCGGGAGCCGGCGACGTGTCGGATGGAGGGCGCGATCGCATCGAGGAACGTGTGGATCATGTCGTCCCTCTTCCCGATCCAGTCTGCCATCATGACCACGGGCATCATGATGGTCAGGAACGGGTAGAACAGGGTCTCGTCGTGGAAGTCGTGGTCCACGAGCTCGAGGGCCTTGGACGTCAGCGAGGCAATCCGCCGCAGGTGGACATCGTAGTCTTCCAGGGTCAGCACAGGATTATAGCCGCGGAGGTTCGAGATGGTCTCGAGCTCCTTGTGCCGCATGGCGATCAGGGATAGGTTCCCGATTCCGTTGCGGAGATCCTGGTGGATGCTCGTGACGTGGTCCATGAGGATGATCGCCGTGTCGTAGTAGTACCAGCCGGACAGGAAGTTCTGGAGCCTCTTCAGGTCGTACATCCGGTCTGCGAAGGCCATGTCGATGAAGTTGTACCGCACCGTGGCGGACACGTGGGCGCCGAGTTTCTCCCACCAGGTCATGTCGCCCTGGGGCTCGTAGAACGCGCTCGCGACGCGCTGCATTTTCGGCAAGCTGAAACTCGGGTCCTTCTGGAACATGGTGAGCGCCTGACCGAGCGCCACGCGCTCGTCCAGGACTTCCATCTGGTAGAAGTAGTCCGCCCCGTGAGGCGAGTGGTTCCAGAGGGCGTTGAAGCCCTTCGTAATGCTGTTCATGAGGTCGAAGAGGGGCACGTGCTCTTGCTTCAGCATGGAGACGAGCCGCTTCACGTACACGGTCTCATCGAAGTCGGGGTCCACCATGGAGCTGAGGACCATGTGATGGAGGTCCTTCGCCTCCAAGTAGGAATAGCTCCCTTTGTCGATCAGGTCGTCTAGGATCCCGATCATGCACTTGTGCAGGACCTTCGCCGTGAGGGCGTTGTACAGGTTGTCCGCGGTCATGTGACGGCGGTAGTCCTCCGCCATCATGATGGCGCCCGCGGCGAAGCGCAAGGTCTGAAGGTAGTTCCAGGTCTCGCCTTGGTCCTCCCAGAACGCGCTCGGCGGGAGGTTCGGCGGCCGCAACGGCAGGCCGAAGCTCGTGGAGCGGTCCTTCATCTGGAGGAGCATCTCGTAGACGTTGGAGATGTGCTGCCGCAGGATGCCCTTGTCGAACCCGAAGTCGTGGAAATCGAACAGGCCCTCCGCATAGCCGCCCAGGCGCAGGACCGAATGCGACAGGAGCTCCACGTCCTCGCGGTTAATCCCAAGAACCTGGTAGGCTTGGACCGTCAAGGCCACAACCAACGACGGGCTGGGACTCGACGGGTATAATGGCCTGCGGCGAGATTATCCGTTCCGATTCTCAATCATGAGAACGAACGGATGGAGGGGTTGGAATCTCGTCTGATAACAGCCCAAGACCGCTTAAATAGCTCGGGACCCACCGAGGGACGGTCACGCAGGTCGAGGAGGCAATCCTCTGGCCACCGAACCCAACATCGTCGGCATTCTGAGTGCCGTCAGCGCTCTCTTCCTCTCGCTCCTGGTCCTCATCGCGATCGGGCGGCAGAAGACGCACAAGGTGTTCCAGAAGCACGTCCTCCTGTTCGCCACGTTCCTCCTGATGGCCGCCGTGATCTCGAACACGGTCATCTCGATCTACTTCACCCAGCCCAGCATCTCGGACCCCACCGCCCTCACGAATAGCATCCTCCTGTCCAAGAAAGTTCAGGCGACCATCTACTATGCCTTCGGCATCACGATCGGCGCGTTCATCGTCGTCGCGACGACGCCGGAAATCACGACGCGCAAGGACTTCGTCCGCTACATGACGGACGAGTTCCCGAACTCCTACGTCTTCTATGTCTTCATCATGGCGATAGCCGTCCTCGCGATCTACATCTCCCCGGAGACCGTGGATCTCTCCCAGTACCCCCTGATCACAATCCGGTTCGAATCGTACTTCCTCTTCGTGAACGGGCTTGCCGTGGGGATGCTCGCCCTGTACGCGTTCTACCGGTTCTTCACCCACATGCGGCGCACGAACGCGGGTCCCGAGGTGCGGCGGGACACCTACCTGATCATCCTGGGAATCAGCGGCATCCCCGTCTGCGAGCTGCTCTTCGAGATCGTCCTCCCGAACTACGGGATCGACCTGCGCGCGCCCGGGTTCGTGGTCGAGATCGCGCTCATCGGCCTCATCGCGTTCGCCATCCGTGAGAAGTCGTTCCTCCAGGAGCTCATCGTCCCCATGGTCGAGACGCAGTCCGCGACGAAGCCCGCGTACGACTTGGAGCGGGCTCGCACGTATGCCATCATGGAGCGGGATGGCTCCCGGAGCTTCGAGGTCTTCCGCGACCTAGTGACCCACGGCGCCCAGGGCCTCTGCATCAGCCGCCGATCCCCGAAGACGATCATGGCGGACTACGGGCTGGAGAAGACGCCCATCCTTTGGCTGAGCCGGGTGGCCACGGAGAAGAACTCCGTGCGGCCCTCGCCCCCGGAGAAGGTGGCCCTGGCCATCGAGCACTTCATCGATGTAGGCGAGAATGCGGTCGTCCTCCTGGACGGCTTCGAATACCTTGTCGCGCACAACGACTTCAGCTCCGTCCTCGCGCTGCTCCACGACCTGAACGAAATCGTCGCGCTCCATGAGGCCATTCTCCTGATCCCCGTCGACCCGTCCGCCTTCCAAGAGCGGGAGTTCGCGCTGATGCGCCGCGAGGTGCATCTCCTCGGGCCCCTGACTCCCGAGTCGACGGAGCTGGCGAGCATCACGGCGTAGGCGCGCCGAGTCGGACTCTCCGAGCATCAACCTTTTATCCTGCCGCCCGGCTCGAACGACCATGGCGACGGACGACCCGGAGCTCGAGGCCATTCGGGCCCGCAAGCTCCAAGAGCTGATGAACGCCGTATCGACTCCTCCCACGACTCCCGCGACTCAGGCGAACGGCAAACCCGTCCTCCTGACGGACGCCAACTTTGGATCGGAGATCCGGAAGCCCGGCGTCATGCTCGTGGACTTCTGGGCCGCGTGGTGTGGCCCGTGCCTTCGCGTGGCGCCCACCCTCGAGGCCATCGCAAGAGACCAGGCGGGCAAGATGCGCCTCGGGAAGCTCAATGTGGACGAGAACCCGCGGACGGCGCAGCGCTTCCAGGTCATGTCGATCCCCACGATGCTCGTATTCAAGGAGGGGAAGCTCGTGGACGGCATCGTCGGCGCGCTGCCGAGGCCGCAGATTGAGGCGGTCCTCAAGCGGTGGACGTAGTCATTTCACGAGCGGGCCGGAGGGCCGCGGCTTGGGTTCTTTGAGCTGGGCTTTGAGCTTCGCCACGATGCTCACGAAGGCCTTCGTGGCCTCCGAGTCCGGATGCTCGATAACGAACGGGCGGCCCGAGTCGCCGCCAATCACAATGCGCGGATCCAGAGGGATGCGGCCGAGGAAAGGCAGGCCGAGCTCCTTCGCAGCAGCCTCTCCGCCCCCTACCTTGAACACATCGATTTCCTTGCCACACTGGGGGCAGACGAGCCCGCTCATGTTCTCGACCACGCCGAGGATAGGCAGGTTGACCGCCCGGGCGAAACTGATGCTCTTGCGGACGTCGAGGAGGGAGACCTCCTGGGGCGTCGTGACGACGAGCGCGCCGTCCGCATCAGGAATTTCCTGGGCGATGCTCAGGGGTTCATCGCTCGTGCCCGGGGGAAGGTCGATAATCAAGTAGTCGAGCTCACCCCAGTCCACGTCGGAGAGCATCTGCTTGAGCGCCTTGATCTTCAAGGGACCGCGCCAAACAACCGCCGTGTCCCGGTCGATGAGGTGGGCCATGGAGATGACTTTGACTCCGTTGGGTCCGCTGACAGGTTCCATGAGGGTCTCGTTGCCCACTTCCTTCGAGACCACCTCGGCGTCTTCCACGCCCATGATCATGGCTATGTCCGGACCCGTGACGTCCGCGTCGACGAGGCCGACCTTTCCCTCCTTGGACAGCACGCAGGCGAGGTTGGCGGCGACGGAACTCTTCCCGACACCGCCCTTCCCCGACATGACCACAATCTTGTGCTTGATCCGGCCCATACGCTGGGCCATCTTCATACGTTCGCGCATGGCCGCCATGATATGCGGCGGCACCTGGGTGGTGTCGAGCTCTTCGGGAATGGTGTCACCTCACGGGATGCGGGTTCACTTTCGCCTTGCTATTAAAAGGTGCGGGAATCGGCGGCCCGGGCCATGGCGGAAGTGAGGGTTTTCACGCGGTCCACGATGGTCCGCGCGTCGGGATTCTTGGGGAGATTCGCGAAGAGCTGGACGAACCCGTCCACAGCCCGGAAGCCCGCGCGGCGGTCAAAGTCGCGGGCCCGCGCCCACAGCGGGTCGTCCTCCGAGACCAGGCTGTGACGCTTCAGGTTCCCGAGGGCGAACCCGTTGGTCACGCTGCGGCTCACGTTGGTCCACGGGTCGCGGCCCCGACGTCCCGAGTTCCCCTCGATCCACACGCGGAAGAACTCGTGGGCGCGTCCGTCGAAGCCGCTCTGGAACGCGATGTCGTCCGCGTAGATGTCCTGCATGTGGTTGAAGGCCTCGCCGAGGGCTTGAAGGCCAGCCCGCGGGACGCGGACCTCCTTCCCGATCGCCCGGAAGACCGTGGGATCGTGGGACGGATGCCGCGTCTCCGTGCGAATCATGTGGCCCATCTCGTGCGCGAGCAGTCCGTCTAGGGCGTTCGAGCGGACGGCGTCCAGGGAGGCGAACAGGGTGTGGTGGCCGCGGGACGACTGGGTGGCCCCCATGATGGGCATAGAGACGACCTCCACGTGCACGGGCCAGATGACCCGGAGATCGTGCGCGGCGAGCCGGCGTTCCACGTCCTCGAATGTCGACCGGACCTCCGCCACGTCCGCGCGGCCCGTTCGATCGACCAAGCCGACCAGCATAGCGGGCTCAGGCCGCCAGCCCCGGATAAACCTGGGCCACTTCGGCACGCGTCGTAAGCGGGCTGCACGTCCCTCCTTACGTGACGGGTCGATACCCACCGAACATACCCTCCGTCAGAAAGGTTTAAACGCCCACCGGGGGTGTCGCGCAATATCGTTCTCAGGTGAAATCATGCTCGCACAGAAGAAGCGACCCGCCGGGAAGGCGAGCAAGCCCCCGACCCCGCAGGAAGTCGAAGAGAACCTGAAGAAGGCGAACCTGCCCAAGGAACTCAGCGCGAAGTATCATCCGTTCTACCAAGGCAAGATCGAGGTCGTCCCGCGGGTGCCCGTCCGGAGCCTCAACGACTTCGGCATCTGGTACACGCCTGGCGTGGCCCAGCCGTGCCTCGAGATCAAGGCGGACCCGCTCAAGGTCTGGTCGCTGACGAACAAGTGGAACAACGTGGCCGTCGTGACGGACGGCACGCGCGTGCTCGGACTGGGAGACATCGGCCCCGAGGCGGGGCTGCCCGTCATGGAAGGCAAGGGCCTCCTGTTCAAGTACCTCGGCGGCGTGGACGCGGTCCCCATCCCGCTCGCGACGAAGGACCCCGAGAAGATCATCGAGACGGTCAAGCTGATCAGCCCCAACTTCGGCGGCATCAACCTGGAGGACATCTCCCAGCCCAAGTGCTTCTACATCCTG
>CAZJIP010000094.1:0-8844 GCA_964546105.1 uncultured Methanomassiliicoccales archaeon | reverse complement strand
CTGGACGGCATCGTGCAGCGGGGCGACACGGACGAGCCCGTGACCTCGGACATCAAGCGGCTCATCCGTCTGCCCTCGAGCCTCCACGGCAAGACGGGCCTCCGGGTGATCCCCCTGACCCGCGACCAGGTCGAGGATTTCCGCCCGCTCCGCGACGCGGTCCCGGACACCTGGACGGACGAGCCCGTCTCCATGCGATTGGCCCATAGAATCAATCTGGAGATTAGGGGGGAAGCCTTTAATTTGGCACCCGGGGTAAGCGAGATTCCGCAGTACCTGGCCATCTTCCTGGCGGCCAGAGGACTCGCTACGGTGAACCCCGAGGCCTAGTTCCCCATGTCGGGATACCAAGAGCGAATCCAGGGCATGGACCGGCTGCTCCGGATTCGGCGCATGCGGAAGGCGGTATACGCAGCCCTGCTGTTCCTCACCGCCTTGCTCATGTACGCGCGGGTCGTGAGCGAGGGCGCGAGCCTCAAGCCGTTCTTCCTGCCGCTGGACGGCCTGCTCGAGATCGGCCTGGTCATGGGCCTTGTGGGCACGATCCTCGGCCTGTATCTGAAGAATCTGGAGATCCATCGGGCCCAGCGCGACAGCCAGCGGTACCTCCTGTCCAAGTACAGCATGAGCCGCGCGATGACCACCGCGATCATCGCCCTGGTCTTCGGGATCCTCTTGGTCATCCCCGCCACCGGAGGCGCGCTGGGCTCCGCGCTCACGGAGCCTGGGAGGTACCTCCAGATTCCCCAGGGAAGGTCGGTCGAGGTCCAGGTCCTGACCCCCGACGCCTTCGGCGTCAGCTTCGTCCGGTACGTCCACGTCCAGGGGGTCTCCGGGACCGTCAAGGTGGAGGTCTTCCAGAACAACGTGAGCCGCGGCAGCGCGCAGGTCAGCGGCTCGAGTTCGACGGATCTGGTCATCGAGCCGAACGGGTGGACGGGTCTCAGCAACTGGACCGTGGTCTTCAGCAGCGTGGGGAGCGCCACCGCCGCGCTGACGTACACGATGCCCCTCGGGCTCATGCCCTCCCTGTTCTCCACGGTCCCCTTCCTCCTCTTCCTCTACGTCGCCGCGAACCTCGGATGGTGGTTCGGGCTGCGCCCGATTCGGGACCGGACCAAGGCGGACGCGCTCTACGCGGCCACGGAGAACGTGGCCCAGATGGACATGGGGGAGCGGGCCTACATGGAGTATGCCATGCAGCCCCAACCGCAGGCCTATCCGGTCGTGGCCACCGCGGATCCGCCGCCGCCCCCGCCCACGGCACCGCCGCCTCCGCCTCCCGTGTCGGCGACCGCGACGAGTGCCGCGCCCGTCCTGGCGCCCGCGATGCCCCTCGTAACGAAGCCGCCGGAGCGCCCGGACACCGCGGCCACGTTCGCCGCCAAGGGCGACACCCTCATGAGCGTCCTGGAGTACCCGTCCGCCATCGCCGCGTACGATGAGGCGCTCCGACTCGATCCCAACGCGGTGCCCATCCTTCTGTCCAAGGCGAGCGCGCTCCTCGCGGTGAAGGACTCTGCCGCTGCGCTGGACACGTACCGCCGCGTGGTCGCGCTCGACCCCTCGAACGAGGTGGCGTTGCGGGAGTCGGCGAAGCTCCTGGCATCCCAGGCCCGCTGGCGCGAGTGCTTGGAGATCGTGGAAAGCCTCCTTCGCCGCCGGCCGAACGACGTGCGCGCGCTCGAACTCAAGGGGGACGTCCTCACGAACCTCGGGCGGCGGCCCGAGGCCCTCGCCGCGTACGAGGCGGCGGCGGCCCTGAACCCGCAGGACGGCAACTTGAAGCAGAAGATCGAGGAGGTCCGCGTGGATGTGCCGGGACTGCTGAGCCGCGCGCTCATCGCGTCCGCAAGCGGCAACTACCCACAGGCGCTCAACCTGTTCGATGATATCCTCGAGGTCGAACCGGGGAACGTGAACGCCCTGATCGGGAAGGCGGTGGCCTACCGCCGCAGCGGCAAGCCCAACGAGGCCCTGAACTGCCTCGACATGGTCCTCCACTACCAGCCCGCGAACGCGTCCGCCATCCTGAACCGTGGCCACCTGCTCCAGGACACCGGAGACCTCGTCGGGGCACTCGAGGCCTTCGACCGGCTTGTCACGATCAGCCCGCAGGACGAGGAGGCGTGGGCCGCGCAGGGCGAGGTGCTGATGAAGATGGGCCGCGACGACGACGCCCTTCGTGCCTTCGCGGAGGCTCTGCGGCTTAACCCCGGCGAGGAGGACATCCAGCGCCGGATCCACGAGCTCGAGGCCACGCGGTCCGTCCACGCCGACGTGCTCCAGGAGCTCTACAAGGTCAAAGGCGTGGGCCCCGCGAGGGCCAAGGCCCTCATCGACGCGGGCTTCCGCACCGCGGCGGATTACCAGAAGGCCACCGTGGAGCAGCTGCTCGCGGTCAAGGGGATCACGCACCGGATCGCGGAGGACCTCGTCAAGCACTTCAAGACGTCCGTCCCGGTGGCCGCACGCTGAGCGTCACTTGAGCGAGCGGTACTGGACCTTGTAGTAGTCCCTGAAGTCGCCCGACTTCACGGGCCTCCACCACCACTCGTTGCGACGGTACCAGTCCACGGTCTCGCGCAGCCCCGTCTCGAAGTCCTTTGTGGGACGCCATCCTAGGCGGGTGCGGAGCTTGCTCCAGTCCACCGCGTGGCGCGTCACGTGGCCCGGGCGGTCCTCCACCGCTTGCAGGAGGCTCGCGGGCTTCCCGAGGATACGGAGGATGGATTCGCCGATGGACTGCACGCTCCGCTCCTGGTCCGCGCCCACGTTGAAGACCTCGCCCTCGACGCCCTTCGCGGCGAGGAGGAGGTCCAGGGCCGCGCAATGGTCGTCCACATGGATCCAGTCCCGCGTGTTACGGCCCGTGCCGTACATCGGGAGAGGTTGGTCCTCGAGCGCGTTGGTCACGAAGAGGGGGATTAGCTTCTCCGGGTGCTGGTACGGCCCGTAGTTGTTCGTGCACCGCGAGATGACCGCGGGGAAGCCGTACGTGGCGAAGTAGGACCAGACGAGGCGGTCCGCGCCGGCCTTGCTCGCCGCGTACGGCGACTTGGGCATGAGCGGGGCGCTCTCGGGGCATGGACGGTCGCCCGCCTCGCCGTAGACTTCGTCCGTGGAGATGTGCAGGAGTCGCGGCACGTCCGCCTTGCGACATGCCTCGAGGACGGAGTACGTGCCGACCACGTCCGTGACGACGAAGGATCCGGCGTCCAGGATGGACCGGTCCACATGGGTCTCCGCGGCGAAGTGGACCACGGCGTCCGCACCCGTGGCCACTTTGTCCATGAGCGCGCGGTCGCAGACGTCGCCCTGGACGAAGGTGAGCCGCGGATCCTCGCGCACGTCCTTCAGGTTGTTCGGATTGCCCGCGTACGTGAGCTTGTCGACCACGACCACTTCGTCCTCCTGGGAGGCGAGGCGTCGCCGGACGAAGGCGCTCCCGATGAAGCCCATGCCGCCCGTGACCACGAGCTTTCCCATGGGCCCTCACTTGAGCTGGACGTCCCAGTCGTACGGGATGTCCTTGGAGTCCGAGGGAATGCGGAACTCGTCCGGCTGCCCGTAGTTGTAGAGTTCCGTGGGGTAGTTCACGACGTACGCGGGTTCGCCGCCGATCGCCTTGAATCCGTGGACCACGAAGGGCGGGATCTTGATCAGCATGGGGCTCCGCTCCCCAGCGAAGAACTCGTTGATCTTCCCCTTCGTGGGCGAGCCGTCCCGCTGGTCGTAGCAGACGACCTTTGCGGTGCCGTGCACGACGACGAAGTGGTCCGTCTGCCTCTTGTGGTAGTGCCAGCCCTTCACGATGCCGGGGTACGCGATCGTGATGTAGGACTGGGCGAACCGCTCGTACTCCGGCCAGTCGGTCCGCAGCATCTCCATGAGATAGCCGCGCTCGTCGTGGATCTGCTTCAGGGGCCGGACCGCCACGCCCTGGATGAGGTCCATGGGAATCCGGGTTGGGAAAGGTGCCTCAGTACAAAGGCCTTCTCCCCTCGGAAGGGTTTTACGCGGTGCGGCTCTTGCACCGGGCCGTGTCGCGCGTCCTGGTGGTCGGAGGCGCGGGGCTTCTCGGGCAGTACCTCACGGAGGAGGCCCGGCAGCGCGGACTCGAGGTGGTGGCCACGCGCCGCGGCCCCGCAGCCTCTCGCCCGGGCGTGACCTGGCGCGAGCTCGACGTTCGGGACCGGGACGCCGCGCGGGCCCTGATCCGCGAGCTGACCCCCGATGTGGTCGTCAACGCGGCCGCCCTGACCGATGTGGACGGGTGCGAGGACCGCCCCGAGGAGGCCCAGGCGGTCAACGCCCTCGCCCCCGCGGCCCTCGCCGAGGCGTGCAAGGCCCCGGGCATCCGGTTCGTCCACGTGTCCACGGACTACGTGTTCGACGGGACGGAGGCCGCGACGGAGACGACGCCGCCGAGCCCCCTCGGCGCCTACGGGCGCACGAAGCTGGACGGGGAACGGCGCGTTCTCGAAGTGAACCCGAAGGCCCTCGTCCTGCGGATGTCCGCGGTCTTCGGTTGGAACCGCATCTCGCGGAAGACCAACGCGGTCACCTGGATCCTCGAGAAGGTCGAAGCGGGACAGGAGGTGCGGCTCTTCCGAGACCAGCGGATTACGCCGACGTACGCGAAGACGGGCGCACAGGCGGCCTTCGAGCTCGCCGAGCTCGGCGCGAGCGGAATCTTCCATGTGGCCTCCCGGGACTGCGTCTCCCGCCTCGAGATGGGCGAGGCCATCGTGGAGGCCTTCGGGATTCCGGGAGCGAGGCTTGTGCCCGTGAGCATGAGCAGCGTGGCGCTCAAGGCCCCGCGGCCCGTTGCGCCCTGCCTCGTCGTGACGAAGGTCGAGGAAACGTTGAAGAGGCCCATGCCCGGATTCCGTGCGTGCCTCGAGGATATGAGGGAATCGCGATGAAGGGGCTCATCCTGGCCGGCGGCGCGGGCACGCGGCTGCGCCCGCTCACGCATACGGGACCCAAGCAGCTCATCCCGATCGCGAACAAGCCGAACATCCTGTACTGCCTCGAGGACCTCCGGGATGCGGGGATCATGGACCTGGGCGTGATCCTCGGGAACAACCAGTCCGAGAAGGTCCGCGAGCTCCTCAAGGACGGCGCCGACTTCGGCGTGCACGTTACGTACATTGTCCAGGGTGCGCCCAAAGGGATCGCCCACGCGATCGGGTGCGCGGAGGACTTCCTCAAGGGCGGCCCGTTCTGCGTCTACCTCGGGGACAACCTGCTCAAGGGCGGCATCAAGGCCATGGTCCGGGAGTTCGAGTCGGGCGACGCGGAGGCGGAGATCGCCCTCTGCCATGTCTCGGAGCCGCAGCGCTTCGGCGTCGCGGAACTTGACGCGCAAGGACACGTGGTGTGCCTCGTGGAGAAACCCAAGGAGCCCAAGAGCGACCTGGCCCTCGTCGGCATCTACTTCCTGCGGGACAGCATCTTTCCGATCATCCGCTCGCTCAAGCCCTCGTGGCGCAATGAGCTCGAAATCACGGACGCGCTGGAGGCGCTGCGGGTCCAGGGCGGCAAGGTGAGCGCGCACATCGTCACGGGCTGGTGGAAGGACACGGGGAAGCCCGAGGACATCCTGGACGCGAACCGCCTCATCCTGGACGAGCTCCAGGCGCGGGTCGAGGGCACCCTGGAGCCGGGCGTGGAGATCAAGGGCCGCGTGGCCATCGGACCCGGGACCGTGGTCCGCAGCGGCGCCGTGATTCACGGACCCGCGATCATCGGACGCGACTGCACGATCGGGCCCGGGACGTACATCGGCCCGTACACCGCGATCGGGGACCGCGCGGTCCTCGAGGCCGCGGACATCGAGAACTCGATCCTCCTCGCGGACGTGCACTTGGCGACGCACCACAAGATCGTGGGCAGCTTGATCGGGAGCCACAGTCACATCGCGGAAGACGACCGGGCGCGGCCACGAGGGATGCGCGTCGTGCTCGGCGAGCACAGCCACATCCGACTCTGATGTCGCCGAGGCAAGTTCTTAAGTAGCCGGCTCCTTTGTCGAGCGGTTTCCATGAAGGCGTATCGCATCCGGGGCCGCTTCCGCATGGGCCACGACTGGCAAGGCTTCTCCAAGGAGGTCGCCGCCGCGGACGAGGCGGCCGCGCGGGAGCATCTCCTCTCGATCCTCGGTAGCCAGCACGGGGTGGCCCGGAGGTACATCGAGATCCGCGATGTTGCCGAGGTCCCCGCGGCCGAGCTTCGCGACCACGCGGTCCGGTACACGGTGGAGGGGAAGGCGTGAGCGGATCCGAGGCGGAACTGCGCCGCGGCCTCGCGGTCCTCGACCAGTACCGCGAGCAGCTTGAGGCCCTCGCCCAGCAGCAGGAGATCGTCCGCGTGTCCCTCGAGGAGCACATGCGGGCCAAGGAGACCCTGCTCCGGTACCAGCAGGCGGGGAAGGGCTCCGAGATTCTCGTCCCCGTGGGCGCCAATG
This sequence comes from uncultured Methanomassiliicoccales archaeon, assembly GCA_964546105.1. Classification (GTDB taxonomy): domain Archaea; phylum Thermoplasmatota; class Thermoplasmata; order RBG-16-68-12; family RBG-16-68-12; genus RBG-16-68-12. The sequence continues at coordinate 2,372 of CAZJIP010000094.1, read as the reverse complement.
CGTTCGTGGTCGCCGAGGTGCGGGACGCCGCGAAGGCCTACGTGGGCGTGGGCTCCGACGTGGTCCTGTTCGACGACATCCCGAAGCAAATCGAGCGCCTCGACGCGCGGATCAAGTCCATCGGCGAGGCCATGGCCGCAATCGGGCAGCGGCTCGCCGAGCTCCAGCAGCGCGCGGAGAACCAGAGCGCCTCCGTGCAGACCCTGTACGACCGCCTTCAGGGGACCGCGGGCGCGGACGGACGGGCGTAGATGTTCAAGTCCCTGCGCGAGAAACTGGCCGGGTGGCGGCAGAAGGCTGAGGCGGAGGTCAAGGCGGAGAACCCCACCGCGGTCGTCGGCGACTCGGGCCGCAAGCTCAAGGAGGACAAGCTCGAGGAGATCCTGTATGACCTGGAGATCGCCCTCCTCGAATCCGACGTCGCGTTTCCCGTCGCCAAGGAAATCGTCGACGACTTGGCGGAGGATCTCAAGGGGAAACGCGTGTCGCGCGAGGTGACCCTGGAGCAGCGCGTGGAGTCCGCGCTCCGGGACGCGATCACGAAGGCCTTGACCGTGCCCACGATCGACCTCTTCGAGATCATCAAGAGCCACCCCAAGCCCGTCGTGATCATGTTCGTGGGCGTGAACGGCACGGGGAAGACGACCACGATCGCCAAGCTCGCGTTCCACATCCAGAAGAAGGGCTACACCTGCGTGGTGGCCGCCGCGGACACGTTCCGCGCCGGCGCCATCGAGCAGCTCGAGAAGCACGCCGAGGCGGTGGGCTTCAAGCTGATCAAGCACGTCGCCGGGGCGGACCCCGCGGCGGTCGCCTTCGACGCGGTGGAGCATGCCCGGGCGCGGAAGCGGGACGTCGTCCTGATCGATACCGCGGGCCGCATGCAGACGAACACGAACCTCATGGACCAGATGAAGAAGATCAAGCGCGTCGCGAACCCCGACCTCGTGTTCTACATCGGCGACGCCCTCGCGGGGAACGACGCGATCGAGCAGGCCGAGCAGTTCCACGAGGCCGTCGGCCTCGACGGCATCGTCCTCACGAAGATTGATGCGGACGCCAAAGGCGGCGCGGCCCTCTCGATCGCCCACACAATCGGCAAGCCCGTGGTCTTCGTGAGCACGGGCCAAGGCTACGACGCCATCCGCCGTTTCAACGTGAAGTGGATGGTGGACCGCCTCCTCTCCGAGCAGGAGCAGGAGGCGTAGGGTGACCGTCCGCGGCCTGATCGAGAAGAATGAGGTCGTGGAGTTCCCGGTCCTCCAATTGGCCTTGGCCGCCCTGAAGGACCGCGCGGACGCAGTCACGGTCCGCTCCCTCGGGTTCACGGGTGGCGGCGAGGAGGACGTCCCCCTGGTCCAGGTGACCGGGCCGGCCACCGCGTTCCGTGCGCGCGTTTTGGCGGAAAGCCCGGACTACCAGGACTGGCTGAACAGCGCCCTGCTGCGAGCGGGCATGGTCGAGCCCGTCGGGCTGACGGCCGTCGCGCGGCGCCTCGCGGAGTACGAGGATATCCTCCTCGGCGTTGACACGAACCTCCTGTACGCCTGCGTGCTCAGCGAGCATCTCCTGGAGGCGTTCCACCGCATCCACGCGCGTCCCTACAAGGAGACTGTGAACTGGATCCTCCTCGCGATTCCCGGCGTCGTGATGAAGGAGCTGGAGAACGCGGCAAACCAGAAGAAGGCCGGCCACCTCACCCATGCGGGCCGCATGGGCTACCGCGCACTCCAGGAGATCACGTCGCTCAAGCGGACAGAGGCGTTCCAGGGCATGAGCGTCCTCGTCGTGGGCGCCACGAACCCCGAGCAACTGCGCCTCTCCTCGGACGGCCTGACCATCCTGAACGCGGACTCCATGATCCGCGACCAGTTCAAGGCGTTCCTCCGGGGCATCGAGTTCCGGCGGGGCATCTTCTTCCTGACCATGGACAAGACGAACGCCTCCATGGCGGCCGCCGAAGGCCTGAACGCGCTCCGCATCCAGCATCCTCACCGCCTGCACAAGGGCGACGAACTCTCCATGCCCACGGAGGAGACCGTGCTCCTCGCGCGCTTGGTGTACGAGCTCGCAGTCGAGTTCGGCAGGATCCGCATCGCGTGGAACGACGGAGGCCCGCATCACCTGGACCTGGAAGGCGCGTGGACGTGGAAGGCCATGGAACACTGGGAGGCGTTCCAGCTCCTGTGCTCCGACTTGGACGTGGGCTTCCACAAGGCCCTGAACCGGCACATCAGCGGGCGGTTCGACGCGCGGCGCGTCCTCAAGGAATGGGAGAAGATCTCCGAAACGCTCTCGGAATGACTACGGCGGACCGCGGATCCAGCCCGCGCGCTTCCGGAAGAGCCAGAAGAAGTTCTCGAACGCGTCCT
>CAZJIP010000093.1:0-8867 GCA_964546105.1 uncultured Methanomassiliicoccales archaeon | reverse complement strand
TTGTAGCCTTCCGCGGAGATCCGCGCGTGGGCGAGGAGCTGGTCGAACTCGGCCAAGGAGGACTTGCGGTCGTTGATGTAGAAGTACGAGTTGTAGCCCCCGTCGACGGACGGGCTCAGGCCGACGTACCGCGTGAGCTTGACCTCGTCCGCCTCCACGGGGATCGTGCGGTCCGAGTTGTCAAAGACCAGGCTGACCTGGGTGTACCCGGCCGGGTTCTTCGTCTTCCCGCCGTTCCAGATCAGATCCGTGAGCTTGCCCGCGCGAATCGCCTTGGAGCTCTTGGGGCCGAGGACGAAGAGGATCGCATCCGAGATGTTGCTCTTCCCGGAGCCGTTGGGCCCTGTGATCGCGGTGTATCCCTGCAGGACCGGGACCGCGATCTTTCGGCCGAAGGACTTGAAATTCTCCATTTGAACTTCTTTCAGAAACACGTCCTCACCTGCGCGGGGGAAGGTCAGCGCTGAAGGGCGGCACGACTACCCATCCCATCCTTATTCTTCTGACGTCCGACGCCGGTCGGACAGACACGCGGAAAGAAGTGATGGCTATAAAAGCGTAGCGGGGCTAACGGATACGCGTTGACAAAGGAATCCCTCCTTTCCCGCCCACTTGCCTACTCGGGGAACAGGGATTCGACAACCTCCGTAATCGCGCGCCGTCGCCGTTCGATGGAGTAGCGGTCCACGATCCGCTGCCGTGCGGCGGTGCCATCGCCTCGCTCGAAGGCTTCGCGGACGGCCCGTACCGTAGCATCCACGTCCCCTGGCGGGACGAGGGGGCCCGTGTCCGCGACCAGGGCGGCAATTCCGCCCACCTGGGTCCCCACGGGGACGCATCCGCAGGCCATGGCCTCTCCAAGGGCGCTGCCGAACGCCTCGTAGCGTGACAGCTGGGCATACACCCGGGCGCGCCGATATTCCTCGCGTAGCTGCTCGTCGCTGAGACGCCCTAGGATTCGCAGGTTAGGCGGGGCCCTTCCCCGAAGCCGTTCGGTCGCGTCGTTCTCGCGGCCGCCCACGAGGACGAACGGAATGTCCGGGAGATGGCGCGCGGTCTCGACAAAGACGTCCAAGCCCTTCCGCGATACGTTCACGTCGTTTACAATGGACACGGTCAGGACCGTGAAGCGCGGTCCCTCGCCCGGACTGTACCAAGTCGTGTCGAAGCCCAGCGGGACCGTGATGAAGTCGGCCCGGTCGACACCGACGTTCTGCGCGACCTCCTGTCGCAGGTGGTCCTCCACCAACAGGCCGCGGTCCGCATGAGACAACGTGTATCGCGTCCGGCGGCTCATGCGCGGGTCGAGGTTCGAACCGTACCCCAGGTCGGGTCGCTTGGCTGCGTCCAGGCCGCCGACGACGACCACGGCCTTCTTCCTCATCACGCGTGCGACGTGACACGCGACGTATGCATGGTCCAACGCGAACCAGCAGAAGGCCACGTCGCACCAGAGGACCGCAGCGACAATCCGAGGAATCGCCCGCTTGCCTTTGCAAGGGACGTTGCGGACGTCGAACCGGCCCTCCAAGATCGCCCGGTCGCGGGCTACGAAGGACGCTTCGTCCAGATAGATGAGGGCGACGCGGATGGGCTTCACGGGACACCTGCCCGGCGCGCCCGGATGGCCGTGAATCTAGCTAAAACCTCTGGGCACGGGGCGCGTGCGCTCAGACGCCTCTCCGCTCCTCCCACAGCTCCCCATATACCCGCAGAATCTGCTCCGCGCTCCTTTGCGCGGAGAAGGCACGGCTGCGCTCGATCCCGCGCACGGACAAATCGCGGGCGAAGGACAGGTCCTGGAAGACGCGGAGGACCGCGTCTGCCCAGGCCTCCTCGTCCCGCGGGTCCAGGAGGAGACCGCCATTCCCGACGACCTCGGGGATCGCCGCAAGGTTCGACGCGATCAAGGGGCAGCCGGTGGACATCGCTTCAAGGCAGGGCATCGAGAAGGTCTCGAGGAAGGAGGGGACGAGGACCACCGTGGACGTCTGGTACAACCGGACTAGGGGATCCCCTACGAGGTAATCGATCCAGACGATGTTCTTGTCGATCTTTAGTTCTCGGGCCAGCTTCAGTAGCCGCGGGCGATTGGAGCTTGGCGGTCCGACTTTCACCAGGGTCGCTGGGCGTTGCCTCAGGAGGCGGGCGAAGATGCGGAAGAGACCGTCCAGATTCTTGACGGAGTATTCCGACCCCACGTACAGGATTCGGTTCCGCTCCCTGGGGACATCTGCTGGCCGATAGCTGGGCGGAACCGCGTTGTGGACGACCTCGGGCTCATGGGAGAACTTCGCGGAGCTCTCGAGTCGCCCCTTTAGCCAACGCGTGATGACCAAGACGCGATCCGCAAACTGGAGCGGCGCCATGGTCCGGGGCGGTCCCACGAAGTGGCAAGTGATCACCGTGGGGCATCGGCGGCGTTCCGACAGGAGGAACGCGTAGCCGTTGGTGGGGATGTGCGTAATCCGGTCCCGCCGCTCCAAGGCCCGCATCTGGAAACGACACAGGGTTGGCGCCACGGCGGGAAATGGTGCGTAGAAGAGCCGGATCAACCGAGTCGGGATTTGCCTGCTGATCTCTCCGTAGACCGCGGTAAACCATTTCGCGCGGGGATCAATGGGCCCGCCTCGGACCAGGGTCACAGGATACTGCACGCGCAGCTCCATTGAACGCCGCCAGATTTCAACGGGCTATTAAAAGATGGCACGACTCCAAGGGGTCCTGACCAGGGTCCCGTCAAAGCACTTGTTCCATGCTGCTTCCTTGCTACGTCATCGGCGAGTCGCGTCGCCGGGACCCGAGCTCGTCGTAGAGGGCCAGGAGCTTCCGGGCCTCCGCAGGCCAGTTATAGGCCCTTCGTGCCGCAGCGAGGCCGCTTCGGCCGAGGCGTTGTGCCAGGGACGGATCGTCTCGGAGGCGCTCGATGGCCGATCGGAGGCCGGCCTCTGTGTAGGGTACGGCGACACCGCAGGCCTCGCGGAGCACCAAGTCCGACATGGGCAGCCCCTCGGTGACAATCGAGGGACGACCCGCCGCCATCGCCTCGAACAGCTTGTTCGGCAGTCCGACCTGGTTGATGCGAAGGACCGGGTCGAACATTGAGAGAACCGCATGGGATTCCAGGGTGAGGGACGGGACGCGATCATTCGGGACGGGCCCGAGGAAGACCGTGTTCGGATGCTCAGCGCAGCGGGCCGCGACCTCCGCGGTCAGGGCCTTCGTTCCTCCGATCACGAGTCGGATGTCGGGCATCGAGGCCACGACCTCAATCGCAGGGAGGATGAAGCGGCTCCGGTGCAGCGTGCCAACGTAGAGAACCGTGAAGCTAGGTGCGGATGGCGGGCGATATTCCTCAAGGGTCAGATCCTGGCAGTTCTGGACGAGGACCGCCTCCCGACCCGTGATCCCATCGATGTATCTCTTGACCGATTCGTTGACCGCGATGATCCGATCCGCTTGCGGCGCGAGACGTCGTTCGAGCCGGAAGGCCGCGGCGACCACGAAGCGCGGCACATCCTCCTCGATCATGTATCCGAAGACCTCGTGGCAGTCGTAGACCAGGGGGCGGCCCGTGCGCTGCTTGAGCCGCACCCCGCTCGGGAGCGTGTCGAGGTCATGGCAATGGATGACGTCGAATGGCTGTTGCAGCGCGAGCCGCGCTGCCTGCCGCCACCAGAGGGGGTTCCGCAGGATGTCGTGCCCTGCGAGTCTCAGGAGCCCGCGGGTCCGAACGAGCCTGATAGGGATGCCCTCCCAGGTCCTCTCCGCCGGACCTCGGCCGGAGCGGTCCCATCCGATGAACCCCACCCCATGCCCGGCATCTCGGAGGGCGCGAGCCTCCTTGAGGACCCGCGTATCGTGGACCACGTCGTTGGAAACGAGCATGAGGATGCGCATGGGTCACCCGCCCAGGAACGCGCGAACCAAGGAAGCAATCCGCATCGCGGTCTTCCCGTCTCCGTAGGGATTCGGCCACGAGCCCTTCACCGCGAGCTGGTTCCGAACCGCGGCGCGCACCCGATCTCGCTTGACGCCGGTCAGGACGTTCGCCCCGATTTCGAGGGTCTCCGGGCGCTCCGTGTTCTCCCGCAGCGTGACACAGGGCACCTGGAGGATACATGCTTCCTCCTGGAGGCCACCCGAGTCCGTCAAGATGAGCGTCGCGTTCTTCTCGAGCACGAGCATGTCCAAGTAGCCGACCGGATCGATCCTCCGCAGGCCTTGCATGGATGCAGCATGGCTTTCGAGCTGGAATTCCCGAAGCCGACGGGCCGTGCGGGGGTGGATTGGGAAGACGAGTGGGAGACCCGATTCCTCGATCGCGGCTCGAAAGGCCGCCAGCGCCTCGCCCAGAGGCTGCGGGCGGTCCACGTTCTCCGCCCGGTGGAACGTGAGCAGGAGGTAGCGGCCCGATTCGACGCCGATTCGCCCGAGGACGCCCGAGGCCCTCTCTGCAGCGGGCAGGTTCAGTTTCAAGGCGTCGACTACGCTGTTGCCGACCATGTGGACGCCTTGCGTGATGTCCTCCCTGCGCAGATTCTCCACGGCTCCGGGAGTCGGCGCGCAGAGGAGGTTGGAGACCTGGTCCGCGATGATGCGATTGACTTCCTCGGGCATCGTCTTGTCAAAGGACCGAATGCCTGCCTCAACGTGAGCCAGAGGGAGCCGCTGCTTATTCGCGAGGAGCGCACCCGCCAAGGTCGTGTTCGTGTCCCCGTGGACAATCACGAGGTCCGCGCCCGCGGTGACCTGGGCGACTTGACGCATCGTCGTGGCCACCTGCAACGGCGGAGACTCCTCCCCGAGCTCGAAACGATGATTGGGCTCTCGCAGCTCCGTATCCTGGAAGAATACGCGATCCATGAGGAGGTCGTAGTGTTGGCCGGAATGGACCAGGATCTGCTCGTGCGGGAGGTCGTCGAGCGCCTTGATCACGGGCGCCATCTTGATAATCTCAGGGCGCGTACCGACGATCGTGACGATCCGCGCCATGGCCAATCACCGCGAATGTAGGAGGCCGGATATTAAAGGTCGCTGCAATGGGAGAACTGCGATCGAATGTCCCTCGAAGCTGGTTCGACCTTGAAGCCCGTACGCGCGCCGTCGCCAAATCCGTTCTTGATCAGGCTCGAACTATGTCGAAGAAGTACAGCGTGTGCGTGACGAACTACAATTCCATGCGCACGGTGGAGAGCTGGGCCGGCTCCCTGCTGGAGAACTTGGGGGAAGAGGACGAGGTCGTCCTCGTGGACGCGGGCAGTACGGACGGCTCCGGATCCTGGCTCAAGGAGTGGTGCGCCCGGCACGGGTTCGCCTATGTCGAGCGAAAGTCGAATCGGGGCGAGGCCCGCGCCCTGGCGTCACGCGAGGCCATAGGGGACTACCTAATCCATCACATCGACACGGACGACCTCGTTGTGTCCCTGCGGGAGGCCAAGCGGCTCTACCACGAGCTCCTAGAATCCGATCCCGTCACCGGGGTGCGCCGTGCCTTCTGGTGCCATGGTTTCTTCATCGTCCCTCGAGCCATGTATGAGGAGGTCGGGGGGTACGCGCCTCTCCAGCACTACGAGGATCGGCTGCTCGGGTACCGCCTCGCGGCGAAAGGATGGCTCACGATGTCCACGAAGGTCACCGCGGTCAGGAAGCGCACAGACTCCCGGAGGAAGACGGAGATCGCACAACTCCGACGCAGGATTGAAGCCCTGCGGGACGGGTTCCGCTTGGGGTTCGTCGAGATCTGGACGCGGAAGAGCTACCCCTTGATTCCAATCGCATTCACCCTAGCCCTGTTTTCGAGACACTACTCTTACAGGAAGGACTGGGAGCGGATGGACATTGACCGGGACGGCCTAATCGTCCCTTGGATCGAGCGGAACCACCTCGAAAGCGGATTGCTCGAAGGATACTGAACGGACCCCGGAATCCTGGCCAGGGGAACTAGCCCCGGCCATGAGGGTCGCTCACGGACGCATTCGGGTGAGACGAAGGGTCATTGCAACGATCGGTACAAGGATTCGTACCGCGGAATCAGTGCGTCGGCGCTGAAGGCACGCGACCGACGGATTGCTCCCTCCGATAGGGAATAGTACCGCTCCGGGTCGGTGACGACATCTTCGAGGGCATCCGCATAACGTTCTGTATTGAACGGGGGCACGAGCACTCCGGAATTCGCATCGACGATCTCGTTCAATGCCGGCACATCGAAGGCTACGACTGGCGTGCCCACCGCGAGCGCCTCTAGGGCGACGTACCCGAACTCCTCCATCCGGCTCGGCATCGCCAGCACCGTCGCCCGGCGCAGTGCTTCGCGCGCCTGCTCCATACCCTCCGTCCCCTTCGAGAATCGGTAGAGGTGGTCGGTCTCGAACGCCGTGCGGTCCCTGAGTCGCGTGAGGGCAGAGGTGAGGAGATCGAATCCCTTACGCGGCGCCCTGAAATCGCCCGTCGTGGAGATGATGCGCGGGACCCCGGCAAGAGTTTTCGGTTGGGCCGCGGGGTCCAGAGACAGCAGCGGAGGCAGGAATATGGGTCGGTAGCCGCGTGCACGGAGGTCCTTCTGGAGGGCGCGCGTGGGAGCGATGACGGCATCGCAATTCCGTATCGCTGCGACATCCAGGGAATAGTTCCTCCAGGCCTGCAGGAGATGCCAGCCGAGGTAGCGCGCTCCATGGAACCCGCTTCGACGGAACTCCTCCCAACGCTCCAAGAGACCGTGGGGGCTGTGCCAGGCAGTCCACACGGACGGCCGGTCGAGAGGGCGCACGAGCAAGTCATGGGAGACCACATGGACGACCTCGGGGTGCACCCTCCGCAGCTCCCCTGGAAGCCAGCCGCTCGAGCGGATGGCAGACGCCCGCGGGAAGACACGACCCACGTAGGGCAGTTCGTTTATGGGAACCGGACTTGTGACAATGCGGACCCTATGGCCGCGTCGGAGCAAGGCCCGTGACAGTTCCACGGGGTACGTGGCGAGCCCTGTCTCAGAGATGCGGTCGATTGCGAGGGCGATGTCCATCACGACCCCCTTCTGGAACCGCGCTCGGCAGGTGCCGACATGGCTACTACCGCAGCGGAGGACACGCGCTGGCCGAGCTGGACCCACTCCGCGAGGCACCCGCCTTTCGCGGTGCGGAAACCCGTCACGGTCAGAATCGTCGCGGTGACCGCAGACGGAGCCACCCGGGAAGGCGCTGCCCGCATCGTCCCCGGGCTAGCGGAATTCCCTGATGCCCGCCCCGCGCTCATCGACCGGCTCTCCCGGATATCTAACCAAGTTCCATAATAAGGCGTGGGTATCTTCGGGCCCGGGCGAGGCGCTCCCCGAACTCGCCTGCGGGTTCTCCGAGGGACTGACCCGAAACGGTCATAACGTAACCTCCCGTTGGCCCCGGCGTTGCTCATAAGTGTCGTGACCACGGTCCGCAATGAAGCGAGGAACATCGCGCATCTCCTCGACAGCCTCGTAGTGCAGGAAGGCCCGATCGAGGTCCTCATTGTGGACGCGAGCAGCGAGGATAGCACGCCGGACATCGTGCGGCAGTACGAGAAGAAATACGACTTCGTCCACCTTTACTTTCGCGGCGGTACGCGGGGCGCGGGACGGAACCACGGAATCAAGCAGGCCCACGGCGAGGCCGTGGCCTTCATCGACGGGGACGCGATCGCGAATCCGTTCTGGATCCACGAGTTGCGGGAGGGGTTGCAGCACGCGGACGTGGTCGCGGGACGGAGCATCCAGATTGGGTACCGACCTTTCGAGGACCTCGAGCGCGTCGAGCTCATCGTCCGCGGCATCGACGTCACGTACCCGTCCTCGAACCTCGCCTACAAGAAGAAGGTCCTGGAGGAGATCGGCGGCTTCGACGAGCGGTTCGACACGGCCGAGGACATCGACCTGAACCTCCGAGCCGTCCTCGCGGGCCACCCGATCGCCTTCCGCCCCAACGCGATCATCTACCACCGGACGCGGGACTCCTACTTCGACTTCCTCCGCCAGGCGTTCTGGAACGGCGTGGGCCGCAAGCAGCTCACCCTGAAGCACGGCACCCTATGGAGCGCATACCGCCCCTTCGAGATGGCCCGTCGGAAGACCACGTTCTGGAGCCTCCTCCGGCTCGCGACCGCGTTGCTGGGATACGGCGCTTACAAGGTCTTCGGGAGAAAGGCGCCGCGCTAGGGGACAAGGCACAAAGCATTATACCGAAAGGCCTGAATCGCGCCGCGTGGTCGAGATCTCCGTCGTCATCCCCACGATGAACGAGGAGGCCTCCATTGGCGCGGTCCTGGACGAAGTGCACCAAGCGCTGACGGGCCGTGACGTCGAGATCCTGATCGTCGACACGAACTCGCGGGACCGCACTGTCGCCATCGCGGTGGCCAAGGGAGCTCGCGCGGTGGCTGAGCCGCGCCGCGGCTACGGCCGCGCCTACAAGACAGGCTTCGCAGAGGCGCGCGGGACGTACATCCTGACCCTGGACGCGGACCTCACGTATCCCGCAGCCGCCTTCCCCCGCCTCCTGGCCCCGCTCGACGCGGGCACGGCGGACTTCGTGGCCGGGAACCGATTCCTCCACCTCTCCGAGGCAGCTATGACCGGGATGCATCGGCTCGGGAACCGCATGCTCAACGTCGCGTTCCGGGTCCTGTACCGCTTCCCCATGAGCGACTCCCAGTCGGGGATGTGGGCGTTCCGGCGGGAAATCCTTTCCCAGCTCCATGTGGTCCACGACGGCATGGCGTTCTCCGAGGAGCTCAAGGTCGAGGTCGTCCGCCACGGGTTTCGGTACGCGGAGATCCCCATCGAGTACCGGCCCCGCCTCGGCGAGAAGAAGATTCGGAGCTTCAAGGACGCGTTCGAGAAC
>CAZJIP010000092.1:0-8939 GCA_964546105.1 uncultured Methanomassiliicoccales archaeon | reverse complement strand
TCAGGTGGTCCTGGAGCTTGACGAGCTGCTTGTCCGACTTCATGTTGGGCAGGATCCGGAAGTCCAGCTTCACCTTGGCCACGGCGGGGTTGACCGTCTTCGTGCCCTCTCCCGTGTAGCCGCTCTCGAAGCCGCAGATCGTGCAGGTGGGCCAGTACACGAGACGGCGCAACAGCTCGAAGTCATTGTCCCCGCCCAGGAGGTCCGTGGCGCCCCAGAATTCCTTGAGGGCCTGGGCCTTGAACCCGCTCGCCTTGAGGTAGCGAATCTCCCGCGGCGTGGGCTTCCGCGCGTCCTCGAGCCATCCAGGGATCGTGACCCGACCGCGCTGGTCCCGGAGCGTGTTCAGCGCGTGGATGAGGCGCCAGCCCGGGTTCGGGGCAATCGGCGCGTACATGGAGTGCTGGTCCACCTTCGCGGTGCGGGAGACGAGCTCGACGTACAGGGTCCCCTTGCAGCCCAGCTCGATCTTCGGACGGCCATCATGCATGTGATCCCCGCCCTCGATGGTCGCTCCGTCCGCCTTGAGAATCCCCTTGTTCGCCTCCACGAAGGACCGGAAGTGGGGGCTGCCGACCTCCTCCTCGCCCTCCACGACGAACTTCAGGTTGATCGGCGGTGCGCCCTCGATCTCGCGCCACGACTGAACGGCCAGGAGCTGAGCGATGAAATTCCCCTTCGTATCGCCGCAGCCGCGGGCCCAGAACTTCCCGTCCTCGACCACGGGGTCGAACGGGTCCCGCTTCCATTCGTTGAGCGGGTCCGTGGGTTGCACATCGTAGTGCTCGTACATGAGGAGCGTGGGCTTCTTCTCGTCCACGATCATCTGGCCGAACACCACGTTGGGCCCGCCATCCGTGGGATACTCGCGGGCCTCGAAACCGTTCTCGCCCAAGATGCGACGGACGAACGCCGCGGTCTCCGGCTGCGCCTTTTTGTGCGCCGAGATGGAGGGAAGCCGGCAGTACTCCTTGAGCAACTCGAGGGCCTTGTCCGTGTTGGACTCGACCTTGGCCAGGACGTCGGTCAGGGACATGGGGCAGACACCGCCGCGGGGATGGCCCCTTGCCATAAGAAGTCGACGCGATACGGCCCGGAGCCCGGCATCCGTTAATAGCCGGATGGCCGATGGCCGCCCCCTTGCCCGAAGCAGAGCCGACCGAGATGCCGCGGGATTCCGAGCCGCGGGGGCCGGCGTCCCGCAGGCAGCTCCTCGTGCTGTGCATCTACGCGGTCGTCATCTGGTCCGTGGGCAACGGCCTTCTGCCCCTGCTCCCGAAGTACGCGACGAGCCTCGGCGCGGACGACGTGGCCATCGGGATTTACCTTGCCACGTCGTACAGCGCCATCGCGCTCGGATCCGCCTCGGCCGGGTGGCTCGCGGGCCATCTGGGCCGTGTGAAGACCCAGATGGTCATCCTGTCCTTCGTGGTCTCGCCCCTGTTCCTGCTCGCGTCGCGGATCGACGCCTTCTGGCAGCTCGCGATTCTCACCGCATTAATCTGGTGGTTCGGGGGCGTGTCGCTGACCCTGGCGAGCATCGTCGCGGGACTCTCCGCGGGTCCGGGCGAACGAGGGACCGTGCTCGGCATCCTGGCCCTGACCGCACCCCTGGGCTCCGTCCTCGGCGGCTTGGGCATAGGCATCGTGGCAGACGCCCTGGGATTCTCCGAGCTGTGGATCGTGCTCGGGCTGGCCTGGCTGGTCTGTCCCGCGGCGGGCCTCCTGGTGAGAGGGATCGCAGTGGACTCCAAGGCCACAACAGCCCGGGCCGTCGGCGGAGGGCTATGGACGGTGCCCTTCGTCATCTTCCTGACTTTCGCACTCCTCGGGGCTTTCGGCTCCTTCATCGGTGGCTTCGGCCGTTCCCTGGTGATGCGTGGCTTCAGCAACGAGGCGATCACGAGCACCGTGGCGGTCAGCGGCATCGCGACGCTCCCGTTCCCGGTCCTCGTGGGCTATCTGTCGGATCGGTTTGGGCGTCTCCGATTTCTCGGATTGTGCTACCTCCTCGGGGTCGCAGGACTCCTCACGTATTCCGTAGCGGGCCCCCTCTGGCAGTTCTGGGCGGGCTCGGCGCTCGTCGCCTTCGTGTCCTATGTCTCCACGGGCGTGGGATCTGCCCTGGTCGTGGACCTCGTGGACCGACCGTCCCTGAGCCGGGGCCTAGCCCTCTTCAGCGCCGTGGGATGGGGCGGGGGCGTCCTGGGCTTCGCCGCCGGAGGCATCCTGTTCGCGGCCATCGGGTATGCGGACGGATTCTTGGTCGGAGCCGCCCTGCTGGCCGTCGCAACGGCCCTCCTCCTGCCCATCACGCGGTCCATCCGGAGGCGTCCCGCTCCGGCCCCCTGAGCCCGGAGGTTCCGCGCGCGAAAGGCATATACGGGGGACCCGCTTCCGCGGCCATGGTGGGACGGATGGAGGTCCTCAAAGGTGTCCATCTGATTGATGTCTACGCAAACTCGTACGTCCTCATCGACGACCGCCTCGTGCTCATCGACACGAGTTCGGAAGCCGATGCGAGGACCATCCTGAGATACCTGGAGAAGTCCAGGATCCGGCCGCGGGACATCGCGACGATCTTCATCACCCACGTGCACCCGGACCACGTGAGCGGGCTCGCGCGCATCAAGCTGGACGCGACGGGGGCCAAGGTCGCCGCCTCCAAGATCGAGGCCGATTTCATCTCCAAGAAGCGGGTGTACGACGGACCGCCGGGCGCGGCGTACCAGCGGCACCCGGGCACGCCGGTGGATGTGCCCCTGGACGACGGCCAGACGTACGACGGCCTCAAGGTCATCCACACCCCGGGACACACCCGCGGGAGCATGTCCCTGCTCGACGAGTCGCGGTCCCTCCTGATTGCGGGAGACGCCGCGAACAACGAGAGGGGCCTCACCACGATGGACGACCAGTACAACGTGGACCCGAAGCAGCACCGCGAGTCGATCAAGAAGCTCGCGACCTTCCAGTTCGAGAACGCGGTCTTCGGACACGGCGGACCCATCGTAGGCCGCGCGTCGGCCCAGTTCGTATCCCTGGCGCGGAAGCTCTAGGCCGGCGCCGGGTTCACGCCTCCGGCCGAAGCTGGAGCCAGCGCGCCACGACGTCCTCGTGGCTGCGGCCGTACCCCGAGGCGGGCAGCGTTCGCGGGTCGTGCCAAGCGAGTTCGGCGTACCAAGGCGGCGACTTGAGCGTCCAGCCCCGGGGCGGCTTCGCGTCCACGAAGAACCAGACATCGTAGTGCGTCTTGCCGCTTGCGAAATCGGCCGGGTACGCGTCCGTCTCCACTCGAGGCTCCGAGTAGGCCATGCCGGGAATCCCGAGGATCTCCTCGCCGACCCGCCGCGCCGCAGCGCGCGGCTCTTCGCCGAACTTCAGGTGGCTGGCGGGCACCGTCCAGCCCACGCCGAACCGCTGCCGTCGGGGCGCGTCGAGGCCCGCGAGCTCTTCCCATTTCGGGTCGTCCGCGTACTTGCCCAGCAGGATCTTGGGGCCATCCCGCACGAAAAGGAAGACGTTCAGACAAAACCCGCCCTCGGGTGCGTGCCAGAACCCGTAGGGGGAGGAGTGGTCTCGAATCCACACGAACGGTCCGTCGCCGGGCATGGGAGCCCTCAGTGCGAACCTTCGGATGAACCCGTCGCTGGCTCCGGAGGGGCGCGACCGCCCATGAAACGGATGGTGAGCCAGTCCATCGCGCCGCGGGGAATCACGGACACGATGCCCGCGGCGAGGCTCTCCCGGATCCGCACGCGGTACCGCGCCCTCGGATGGCTTGCCTCGATGGTACGCCGGATGACCCGGGCCACCCGTTCGGCGGTCGCGGCCCACCGCTCCGCGCCCTGGATCCGCATCCGCTCGTAGGCGGCGCGGAACACGCTGGGAGCTTGGAGGATGAGATGGCTCTCGTTCCGCGCGAGCCGATTGAAGTTCGTGGCCACGGGGCCGGGCTCCACGAGGACGACCCGAATCCCGGCCGGCTTGACCTCCGCGCGCAGGGCGTCGCTGAACGCCTCGAGCGCGAACTTGGAGGCGCAGTAAGCCCCCATGAGCGGCAGGCTCACCTTACCCGCGAGCGAACTCACGTTCACAATCCGGCCTGAGCGCTGGGCGCGCATGGTGGGGATCACTTCGCGGGCCAGTTGCATCGCACCGAACACGTTCACCTCGAACTGGTGACGAAGGTCCTCCCGCGGGATGTCCTCCACCGCGCCGAGCTTGGCGTAGCCCGCGTTGTTCACGAGGACGTCGATCCGGCCGGCCCGACGGAGGACGTCCCGGACCACCCGGCTGGCCCCCGCCTCGTCCGCGAGGTCCAGACGGAGGATTTCAAGGGGGAGGCCCGCGGCATCCCTCTGCAGCGCATCCTCGCCGGACTGGGCTCGGACGGTCGCGAAGACGCGATACCCCGAGCGCGCGAGAAGGAGTGCGGTCGCACGACCGATTCCCGAGGAGGCGCCGGTGACCAAGGCCACCGGGGTTGCGGCAGCGGACACGGACGCATCACCCGCGGCGATGCTAAAAGGATTCGCCCATCCGCGCCCGATAATGTCAACCGCTGACAACTAGGGGGAGAGGTTTAAAAGGGACGGCGCACCATGAGACAGCACAAGTCCTCTGAGGCCAGCCTGGGGGCCCCCGCTTGCATCACGGTCAATTCTCGCGCCCCACCCGACGCGCCATCCTCGTCGCGCTCCTGGCACTGGCGCTCCTGGTGTCCCTGGGGTTGCCCGCAGTCGCGAAGGCCGCCGCGGCGCCTCCGGCCGTGATCACCAACTTCCCGCTCTACACGGAGTTCAAACCCAACGATCCCCTGTACAACCTCCAGTGGGGGCTGAACACAATCGAGGCGCCCCAGGCATGGGACGTCACCCTCGGCAATGCCAGCGTGACCGTGGCGGTTGTCGACACGGGCGTCTGGTATACGGACTCGGACATCGCCCCGAACATGTGGAACAACACGGACGGGTCCCACGGTTGGAATTTCATCCTGAACAACAACAACCCGATGGACTCGGACAGCTCCTCGGGGACGTACCATGGGACCGGAGTGGCCGGGGTCATTGCCGCGGTCACGGACAACAGCTACCTGATCGCGGGCGTGGCCCAGGCTCGGATCATGGCCCTAGAGGCGCTCGGCCCCAACGGAGAAGGCAGCTCGTACAACACGTCGCTCGCGATCAAGTGGGCCGCGGACCACGGGGCCCGCGTGATCAACCTCTCCCTGGGGACGAACACGACCTACGTCGGTCCGACGGATATCCAGCTCGCGATCAACTACGCGTGGAGCAAGGGCGCCCTGGTCATCGCCGCGGCAGGCAACTCGGGGACCAACTCGCTGGACTATCCCGCCTCCCTTCCCAACGTGGTCTCCGTAGCCGCTGTGGATCAGACGGACACGCGGGCCAGCTTCTCGAACTACGGGGCGGGCCTCTCCATCTCCGCCCCGGGCGTGCAGATCCTCACCCTGTCCGCGAACAACGAGGTGCACTACCTCTCCGGAACCTCCCTCGCGACGCCATACGTAAGCGGCGTGGCTGCCCTCATCCTGGCCCTCGAGCCCACGCTGACCAACGTGGAACTCTGGAACATCCTGAACACGACGGCCGTCCCCGGTCCGGGGACGACGGGCTACAGCACGCAGTACGGCTGGGGCATCGTGGACGCTTGGAACGCAATCAATGCGCTGAACAAGCCGTTCATCTCCGTGAACAGCTTCCCGCGGACCGTCTCCCAGGGAGCCAGCTTCTCTATCGGCTGGTCCGTGCTGGGACCCGCGGGCCTTCCCGTCTCGGACACCCATGTGGTGTACGGCACGAACCCGGCCAAGCTGGGCAACTCGACCGCCGCACAAAGCGGCACCACCCGTCAGAACTATTCCGCGGCAAACCTGCAGATGCCCTCGTCGGGACCGCTCTACTTCAAGGTCGTCGCGACGGTGAACGGCACGACGTACGAGTCCGCCCTGAACTCCGTGGGCGTCTCGTCTCTGCCTCCGTTCATCGACGTCCTCATCCAGCTCCTCTCGTCCAACCTCCTGTACCTCGCCCTGTTCATCCTCGCCCTGGCCGCCGTGGTGGCCTTCGTACCCCAGCGCCGTGCACGCGCCCGGCGCCAGGCGGCCTACCGCGCGCGCACGACCCAGACCACCTACCCCTACCCGGCACCGCCCCCGGGTCCCCCGCCCGGCCCGCCGAACGCGTACGCCGGCCAGAGCGTGCATGCCCAGACCGCGGCGCCTCCCATTGAATTCGTACGGCCAGCGACGCCACCCGCTGCGGTGCAACCCGCCGCGCCTCCGCCGCCTCCGACGACGATGGCCAAGAAGCGCTGTCCGAACTGCGGCACTCTGGTCAACGCGGACAACATGTTCTGCTTCTACTGCGGGTCAAAGGTAGACTGAGCGTGACCCGAGCCCGCAATTTGACGGTAGAATCTCAAGACTTCTACTGCGGCAACCCGTTCGGCTGACCCCGCAGGCCGACACAGGATTAAGCCGCGCAGGATTCTTCCGTGGTCCAGACCATGCCGACGCCCAAGTCGTCCCGCCCGTCGCCCTCCGCGGCCGAGACGCCACGGGGGGACGACCTCCGCTGCGATGTCTGCGGCGCACTCGCCTACGAGACCCGCTGCAAGATCGTCTGCTCCCGGTGCGGCTACACGCGCGACTGTTCCGACTCCTGACATTTCGCGCCCTCGATGACGGCTCTTCGGCGCCCGCCGATATGTTCGTCACTTGACGTGATAATTCACGGCAAATCATATAAGGGCCCGATCCCGTGGGCCGCGGAGCCGAAGGGGAATAACGCGATGGACGAGCTAGAAGCACGGACCGAGTATGTGCGACGGACGCTCGAAGGCCACCGATTCGGACCCGACGAGGGGTACGTCCGGGACCTGCTCCGGCTCGAGCGCCTCGCCGCGACCCGCCCCCTGGGCCTTGCATCCCGCATGAACCTCTCGAACCTCGTGAGCCGCTATCCCACGGAGGCGGATGCCATCGTCCGGGAACTGGGCATACGACCCTTCGAGACGTTCGAGGATGAGCGGCTCCGCAGCCTGACCGAGGAGAGGCTCCGTCTCGCGGAGCGGCGGCATCCCCTGCGCCACCTGGAAGCCCAGGACGGCCTCGGCCGTCTCGACTTCTAGTCGGATCACGTCCAGCGGCATTGTGGGAAGATCGAGATCCCCGTCTATTCCGCGCACATCCGCATATCCCCCCGCGAATCCGCGCCTCCGCGGCAGTAGAGTACATTCGATACCATGGTAACGACCCGCACGGATGGGCTGGCCCTCGGTGGGTGCGGGGGTCTCGCGGATGGCGTCGGTCATCGAGACGCACGATCTCGTGAAGGTGTACGGGGAGATGAAGGCGGTCGACCATCTGAGCTTGGGCGTGCGAGAGGGGACCATCTTCTCCCTGCTCGGGCCCAACGGCGCCGGCAAGACGACCACCGTGGAAATCCTAGAGGGACTGCGGGCGCCAACGTCCGGATCGGCCCGCGTCCTGGACCACGACGTCCGGACGGAGTACGGGGAGATCCGGGGGCGGGTCGGCATCCTGCCCCAGGACTTCGAGCCCTTCGACCGCCTCACGCCCCGGGAGGCCGTCGCGTACTGGGCGCGTCTGTTCAACCGGGAGCTGTCCAAGGATGAGAACAAGAAGCTCTTGGAGGACGTCGGGCTTCTCGAGCGCGCGGGGGTCCAGAGTCTCCACCTCTCCGGCGGCGAGAAGCGGAAACTGGGCATCGCCATGTCCCTCGTGGGCGAACCGGACCTTCTCTTCCTCGACGAGCCAACCACAGGCCTGGATCCCAAAGCCCGCCGGGACCTGTGGGGACTCATCCTCCGGGTCCGGAAGGCGGGGCGGACCGTCCTCCTGACGACGCACTACCTCGACGAGGCGGAGCATCTCGCGGACGAGGTGGGCATCATGCACAAGGGGAAGCTCGTCGCGGGCGGCACCCCCGAAGAGCTCATCGCGCGGCTCGGGAGCCAGACCACGATCGTCCTCGGAGGGGCGGGAGCTGCCGGGCTGCAGGAGGTCCAGCGCCGCGGGATCGTGGCCACCTTGCGCGAGAACGACGTGCTCGTCCGCGTCGCGGATCCCGCGGAGATGCGGATCGTCCTCGCGAAGCTCGCGGCCCTCGAGATCCCACTCAAGGACATGTACACGGTCCGCGGCAGCCTCGAGGACGTGTTCCTCTCTTTGGTAGGCGCCCGCATGGAGGAGGGGGTGCTCAACCCATGAACCGGATCCTCGCGGACCTGGTCTCCTTCGGGCGGCAGTACATGCGCTCCCGGGTCGGGGCGTTCTTCACCTTCATCTTCCCCATCCTCCTAGTCCTCCTGTTCGGGGCCATCTTCACCCAGACCGGATCGAGCGCCTTCACCCTGACCACGCAGGACATCGACAACACACCCCTGAGCCACGCCTACCTGGACGCGCTGAACGGCACGGGCGTGGTGAGGATCGCAATGATCTCCAGCGACGTGAGCATCGAGAACTACATCCGGGACCACAGCCTCACCGTCGCGCTCCAGATACCGTGGGCCTTCGAACAGAAGGTCATGGTCTGCATGACCTCCACGGCAGCGTGCCACGCGAACCTCACGCTGTACGGGGACCCGTCCAAGTCCACGTTCGGCACGGCCTTGGGCGTCCTGGAAACGGTGGCCCAGCAGATGAACTTCCACCTCGCGAACGCGACCGCGGTCGTCGGGGTGAGCAAGAAGTCGGTCGCTTCGTCGCAGTACTCCTACATGGACTACTTCCTGCCCGGGATCGTCGGCATGACGGTCATGACCACGTCCATGTACAGCATGACCTCGATCTGCGGCGAGTACCGCACGCGACGCTACTCGAAGCTGCCGTCGCACACGACCCTGCGCCCGCACACAGCGCCGGCGGCGAAAACCTTATCGGAGCGCATCAC
>CAZJIP010000091.1:0-9080 GCA_964546105.1 uncultured Methanomassiliicoccales archaeon | reverse complement strand
GCAACCAGCTCAGCGGCCAGAACATGATGATGTCCGTGGAGCAGTTCGAGGCGGGGACGGTCATCATCAGCGGCGTCGGGGACCGCGCGTTCCTGGTCTTCCTCACGACGAAGCCCGTGGAGATCACGAAGATGCAGGGCGTCCTCGCCAACGTGGTCAAGACGGCCATCGTGATCCGCCATCTCTTCGAGGAGAAGCCCATCACGCCCGAGGTCCTCGCGTCGTACGACGAGACCGTCGCGGCGGAACTCAAGCGGCTCACCCGCATCCTCTTCGTCCAGAAGTTCGGCGAGACCAAGGAGTTCAAGAAGAACAAGGAGATCGAGACGTTCTTCCGGCAGCGGCTCGGCTCCCTGATCGGTCCGGGGCCCCTGGACGAGACGCTCACGCTCGCGTACAACGAGGTGGGCACGTCCTCCGCGTACATGACGCGGGACCATTGGAACCGGTTCCTCGCCCTCCTGATCGAGAAGCTCCGTGAGATCCGCGGCGACACGGTCGCGGACCGCGCGGAGAAGGAATGGAAGTCCTACTTGGACAGCGTCCTGTCGTCCTTCGTGTGATTCCATGTTCGGAGCCCGGTGACCATGCTGGATGTCGCGCTCGCCTCCCTGATCGAGGACATGATCGAGAAAGCCGGAGCCGACGGCGTCGTCGAGTTCTGGCAGCGCGTGGGCGACGCACTCGCCTCCCGCATGGGGAAGGAGGCATACCTCGGGTGGACCTCGTTCAACGTCGCGGTCCGCGAGGGACGCACGGCCTTCAGCATCGAGGGGGACGTCACGCCCCTCACGGACATGGCCATCACGGACGTGGACGGCGACGTCGTCGGCTACCTGTACGCGATGAAGCAGTGCTGCTACGTGCCCACGATCTTCCGGACGCGGTACGCGGTCGGGCGGATGAGCCCGGCGGATGCGGTGGTCCTGGAGGAGTACAACGCGAATGTCCACAACATCGCGGTTTGCAACTTCTGCGTCTTTCACGAGCGGTTCCGCGAGGAGATTGCCAGGAACGTGAACGTCTCGGGCAACCCGCTCGTGTCCTATCTCCTCGCGACCCGCGGTTGGAGTGGCGAGACGAAGATCTCCACGAAGAACGTGGCCATGGTGAACATCAACGAGGAGCACGTGCGCGCCCTGCTCCGGAACTACGAGTGCGTCTACGCGCTGGTCATGCGCGGAGCGCGCCTCAAAGGGGGCCGTTGATGCCCGCCGAGACGCGGATGCCCGAGTGCAACCCCTTCGTCGAGATCGCCACGGCCCTGTTCCTCGAGGATCTCGCCACGAAGGTCGGCATCCCGGGGCTCCACAACTACCTCGTCAGCCTCGCGAAGAACCTGGGCAACACGATGCCCAAGGAGGAGTACGCCTCCTGGCCCGAATTCCTCGGCGCGCTGGTCTCGGGGCAGTCCATCCTCGCCACGTTCGAGGAGGTCCAGCCCGTGACGGAGCATTGCATGACCACGGCCCGCTCGCCGTTCGACCGCGGGTGGCGGGAGTACGCCAAGCGGGTCGGCTCCTTCGCCCCCGTCCACAAGGAGGTCGCGGAATACTACAACGCGAAGTCCCGGCCGACCGCCGTGACCTCGGTGCACATCGTCCTTCACACGTTCCGCGAGGCCGCGGCCGCGAAGATCAAGGTCGGCGGCAAGGGCGTCCGGTACGAGACGGTCGCCACGGCCTGGGTCGACGGCACGGTCATGATGCCCGGCGAGGACAGGCTCGAGTCGCTCCTGGCCCGCGCGGGGATCTCCCGCACCAAGCTAGGGATGCTCCTCCGCAACCACGCGGACGTCTGGATCCTGGAACCCGCGTGATTAGCGCTGGCCGCGGCGCCGCAGGGCGACCACGCCTATGAACACCGGGACGAACACACCGATGCCCAGGAGGATGGTCCAGCCCGTGGCGGGTTCCTGGACTTGGCTGTAGAAGATCGTCGAAGTGACCACCTCGCCCTTGGACGCGTCGATCACGTTGTCGTGGTCGAGGTCCGCCTCCACGCGGAGGGTGTGCTCCCCCGCGGCGAGCCCGACGGGCAGGTAGTTGAACGTCACCGTCGAATCCGCGTTCGACGCGATTTGCATGATGAAGCTCGTCCCGATGAGGGCGCCGTCCACGTACCACCGGACCGTGATGTTCACCGCGCTCGTCGTGCCGCCGTTGTGGAACGTCGCGGTGAGTACGATGGGCTTGATCACGGCGATTGAGAAGGTCCTCGTCACGTTCTCGGCCGCGCCGGCCTGGGGCGTCGCATCCAGGGTCACGACCAGGGTGAGGGTCTGCTCCAACGTGGGCGCGGTCATGTTGATTTGCAGGGTGGTCCGGTTCCCGCTCCGGCGGCCCGGCGACGCGGCGAGAGGGCTGCCTCCGCTCGTGTTCGTGCCCTTGATGTAGTAGACGACGGAATACGTGACGTTTCCCGAGGGTCCGCCTGACGCCGTCACGTTGAACGACGCGGTCTGGCCCGGTGCGAGGGCCGTCGGGCCCGCCAGTTCGAAGAACAGGGGTCCGCCGGTCGCTGCCGACGCGGAGCTCGCCAGGGCGGAGGCCACGACCGCGAGGAGGGCGAGGCCGAGCAGGAACCGCCGCGTGGTCATCGCCTCCGCCGCGTGAGGATGAGCCCGGCTGCCACGGCGGCCACCGCGCCGCCGATGGCCGCGAAGAGAAACACGTTGGGCGGGAGGACGAGGGTCACCCCATTCCCGGCGACGCCGACGCCCGAGGGCACGGTCAGCGCAGGCAGGGTAGCCGTGTACACGGTCTGCGCGGAGACGGAGGGCGTGCCCTCCGCGGCCACGTCCAGGACGACCGTCGCGCCTCCGTGGGCCCCGGCGATCTTGAGGATGAGCTTGGCGCTCGCCGTCGAGTTCGCCGCGACGCCCACGTTCGTCAGCGTGATGCCCGCGGGCGCGGCTCCGGCGCGGCCCAGGCTGGGCGACCAGCCCGACGCGGCGATGTCCCCGGCGTTCTGGATGGACAGGTCGACCGTCTCGGGCGCGTTGCCCGTGTTCCGCACGTTGACCGTGTAGTTCAGGTAGGTCCCGTCGAAGGTCCCGGAGAGCGGGTCCATCTGGACGGTCAGGCCCCGCGTACGGGCGATCCCCACGCCGACCACGACGCTCCCCGAGGCCGTGTTGTCCGCGGTGGAGGTGGCCGTGATCGTCAGGGGCGCATGGTCCACGAGGGCGTTCGCCGGGGACTGGATTGTCACGGTGACGGAGGCGGAGTTCGGCGCCGTGCCGTAATTCAGGGTGACCGTGGACGGGACGAACGTGAACGTCCAGCCTGGCGCACTCCCGCTCAGGGAGAACGTGTCCTGCACGTTGCCCGCGTTGGTCACCGTGATCGTGTACGTGACCGAGCTGCCCGCGCTGATCGTGCGGTTCTGGGAGGCGTCCCAGGACAGGCCGACGGAGTGCTGCTCCACGCGGCCCAACTGCAGGTTGACGACCGTATCCGAGGAGAGGTCGAACGTCGAGGTCCCCTGGTAGGTCACGGTCATCCCCTGCTCCACCTGGGTCCGGTCCGCCGCGATCGTGTACGTACCCTCGGGCAGGAGGGCCTGGTACGCGCCGTTCGCCTCCGTGCTCAGGGTGAGGGTCGTCGCACCCGTGACGTTGAGGGTCGCGTTCACCCGGACCCCCGAGGGATCGGTCGTGACTCCGGAGAGCTGGAACGCGGCCCCGAGGAAGATCGGGTAGCCGAACGACGCGGCATGGGGCACGGTCACCGTGCCCAGGAAGGCGGCGGAGCCGAGGGTCCGGGTCGCGTACAAGACGTAGGAGCCGGGAGCGAGGGACACGGAGTACGACCCGTCCGATGCGGAGACGGCTCGGGCGCTGATTGCGCCGCCCGACTGGGCGATGAACGAGAGGGAGGCGTCGGCGCCCCCGCCATTCAAGATGACTGTCCCGGAGACCGTGGTGTTGTCGAGGGTCCGCGCGGTCGGCGCAATGTACGTCAACGCGGCAGTGGCAGGCGGCACGGTCAGGTTGCCCTGGAACGTGTAGCGGAAGTAGCGGACCGAGCTGCCGGTGGTCGCGCTCGACGTGTTGTCCAGGGTGACCGTGTAGTTGCCTGGGACCAGGTAGGCGGTGAAGTTGCCCCCGGTCGTGCTCATCGCAGAGAACACGCCGCCTTCCTTCCGCGTGAACGTGATCTGCATGGGGGTCGTCAGGGAAATCCCCTGGTAGGTGACCAGCCCGGTGACGGCGGTCGCGCTTCCCAAGGCCAGGGTCAGGTTCCCGGACGTCGGGACGGTCGCGTTTCGCAAGACCTCGTAGTGCGCGATTCCGCCCACGGTCCGGTTTGCTGCCACGGAGTAGGTGCCCGCCTGAAGGTAGAGGGTGTATCCCTGGGGGGTCACCTCCAGCGACCGGTCGTCGGGTCCCTGGAACCGGACCGTGGCGTTCACTGCGGCGTTCCCGAGGGTCACGTTGCCTTTGACCAAGGCCCGCGCGACGATGGTCAGGTCACGGATCGCATGGCCCTCGCCCACCGTGAGGACCAGGGTATCCGAGGCCAGATTCTGGTATCGCCACGCGTTGGATCCCGAGGTCACGTTTTCGTCGACGACGATCTCGTACGTGCCCGGGGTCAGGGAGAGGGAATAGCTGCCGTCGGAGTAGGTCGTGCCGTTCGCGGAGACCGCGCCTCCGCCGCGCGCGACAGCGTGCAGGCTCAGGGCGCGGTTCAGGATCGAGGTGCCGTTCAGGAAGACCGTGCCGGAGACGGACACGGAGAGCGGCGTGAGGTTCCACGCAACGCCGGGGCCGATTCCCGCCGCGGTCGTGGGGCCGATGGACCGCGGGGCGAAGCCGTCCGCCGTGACCGCGCCCGTGTACGTGCGGTCCGCGTACAGGGTGATTGTGAACCCGCCCGTGCTGTTCGTGACCGCGACGTCGAGCTGGCCCGTGCTGTCCGTGAGCGCGATCCGCGCACCTGCGATGCCCTCGCCCCCGTCCACGCGCCCGTCGCCGTTCTTGTCCCAGTACACGTCGCCGGAGAGGCTCGTACCGTTGGTCAGGGCCAGGTTCTGGGTCGTGCTCGGAGTGACGCTGAGGCTGCCCGTGTACACCGCGCCCGAGACGCTGGCCACGACGGAGTACGTCCCGAGGGGCAGGTAGGCGAGGTACGTGTTCCCGAGGGCGGAGCGGATCCACCATTCGCCGGTCGGGCCGAGGAAGCCGATGTGCGCGCGGAGGTCGCCCGTCTCCCCCTGAGCCGTGACCGAGCCGCTCACCCGTCCGCCGTCCACGAAGTTGCCGTTGTACGAGGTGATCTGCCCGGGACGGACCGTCACGCGGCCCAGGCTGACGTAGAGGCTCGTCCCCTCATAGAGCCTGCCGTTGACGTTCCAGTCCCCTGCGGGGAGGGAGAGGCGGTACTGTCCGCTCGCGTCCGACGTGACCGTGGCGATCACGTAGTCCGTCGAGACCTCCTGGAACTGGAGGGTCGCGTAGGGCAGCGTTGTCCCGAACAACTGGGTGGTCCCTGCGACGCCGCCCGAGGGAAGCAGGGTCAGGTTCGTCACGAAGCCTGTGGAGCCCAAAGAGAAGTCAATCGGGATGGCGGACAGGTTGCCTGCGGTGGCCGTCATCGTGTAGTTCCCCGCAAGGAGTGGGCTGAAGGCGTAGTCCCCCGTCGAGTTCGTGACCATCTGCCAGTTCGTCCCGTTCACCTTGTCCGTCAGGCGGACCGCCGCGTCCGGAAGGGGGGCGCCGTCCGCGTCCACGGCCACGCCGCGGGCGTCGGTGAAGGGAACCGCGACGTCTTGCTGGCTCCCCGATGACGATCCGATCTGGATGGCCGACGCGGTCACCGTGTGCCCCTGGTAGGTGACTTGGACGTCGTAGAGGCCGCTCGCCAGGTTGGGAATCGTGTAGGTTCCCGTCGGGCCCGCGGTCGCGTTGGCCTGGTCGTCGAACGCCTGCGCGCTCAGGCGCACGACGGCCCCGGGGGCGGCCACGTCACCCGTGTCGAGCGTGCCGTCGTGGTTCAGGTCAAAGTACACCGTGCCCCGGATGGACTGGGCCGGCACAGCGAGGTTCTTCGTGATCAGCCAGTCCGCGATCCCGTCGCCGTTGAGGTCCTGGTTCACCCGCATGGCCTGGTCGACCGTCACGGGGAAGGTGGCCGTGGCCAGCGTGCTGCTGCCCACCAAGGTCAGGTTGTTCAGTTTCCCGACGCTCGCCGTGATCGTCACGTTCCCGAAGGGCACGAGGGCGCTGTAGCGGCCGTTCGCGTCCGTGGACGTGACCATGTGGGGCGTCCCGAGCTCGTCCGTGACCGTGATGCGGACGTTGGGCAGGGGCGCGCCGCCCACGCTGACCGTCCCGTTCACGTAGGCGCCGGGATAGTACCGCAGGATGATCGCGCCGTTCTGGATGTCCGTGAGAGTGCTCAGGTCCACGACGCCGGTCGCCTTGCCCGCGGAGATCTGCTGCTGGAGCGCCAAGGCGTCCACGTAGTTGATGGCGCGCCACGCGCCCGTGTGGTTCGACGCGTCCTTGTAGGGGTTGTAATAGGCCGTCCGGTACACGACGCGGAAGTGGGTCAGGTTCCAGGCGGGGTCCGGCGTGTAGGACGCGAGGGCCGAGCTGAGGCCCGGGATGCCCGTGTCGTTGGAGCCCACCTGCTTCGGGGAGTAGCCGACGTAGGCGCGGT
This sequence comes from uncultured Methanomassiliicoccales archaeon, assembly GCA_964546105.1. GTDB lineage: Archaea > Thermoplasmatota > Thermoplasmata > RBG-16-68-12 > RBG-16-68-12 > RBG-16-68-12. The sequence continues at coordinate 2,412 of CAZJIP010000091.1, read as the reverse complement.
AGAACATGGAGTTGTAGAACATGGGCTGGTACGCGATCGTGGTCGACGACACCTGGTCCGTCGGCCCGACGAGCTGGATGGGGAGGTTCGAGCCGCGGTTCGTGTTCGCGAAGATCTGGAAGAAGTCCACGGGCAGGACCTGGCCGTTCTGCAGGTTGATCGTGCGGTGGTCCGACAGCTTCGCGGGGGCGTAGAAGATGCCCGTGTTCGACGCGCTGATCGGGAAGAGGCGGGTGTCTAACATGAAGTAGCCGATGGACGTGTTCGTCGCCTGGGACAAGCTCTGGTACAGGCCCACGAGCTGGTCCTCGTCGAGCTTCGAGAGCAGGATCTGGCTCAGGTAGATGTACGGCGAGTTCGCGGGCTGGAGGTTGGAATCCCAGGGCCCGTACACGTTGGGGTTGTTCAGGATGATCGGGATGAGCGCCCCAGGGTTCTTGAAGGCGAACACGACCGTGGCCGGATTGATCCCGTAGTCCGTGAGGATCTGGCCGACCGCGGGGCCGGTCTGCAGGTTGTGCGCGCGGTAGTCGCCCTCGATGATCCGGAGGGCCATGAGGGAGATGGCGGAGCTCTCGTTCTGGGACAGGATGAACTGCCCCGCAATTGCGTAGCCGTTCTGGAACGGATCCGCCACGACGGGGTGGCCGCCGCGCTCGGTGATCTCGAACCCGTAGTCCCACCACGCCAGGACGGACGGACGGTCCAGGAGGGGCACGTTCGTGTCCTGGGTCGATAGCCACTGGTACGCGGCCGGGAAGTACTGGGTCTGGTTCGGCAGGGAGTAGCCGAACGCCCCGAGGTAGAACGTGCCGCCCGAGCTCACGGAGCTGTAGCCCGGCGCCCGCAGGAAGGACGGCAGGAGGGCCTCGATTTGCTTGTCGTAGGCCCCCTTCTGCTCGTACGGGATGCCCGCGTCGACGGCGAACCAGACGTTGGGCAGGAAGACGAGGACCGCGATGAGGACCACGACGATCACATGCCGGGGCTTGACGCTCTTCCGGACCGCGTTGCGCCACGAGCCTTCGGCGAGGGAGCGGTAGGTCCGCCGCATCTCCTCGAACCCGAACCGCGTGAGGATCAGGTCGAGCGCGTAGCCCGTCGCGATGGCCATGACGGGCGCCGCGTTGAACAGGAACCGCGCCGCGGCCAGGGCCATGAACAGGGCGCCCGCGGTCCACATGACGAGCATCGTGTACGCGGGGTTGTTCCTCCGCGGGATCTGCCAGATCATGTAGGCGATCGCGCCCAGCCCGACGTAGAAGGTGAACCAGCCGTAGTTGAGGATGAGCTCGGACATCCCCGGCTCTTGCGCCTCGGCGATCGTCTGGTACACCTTGGTCTTCACAAAGTACCCCGCGCCGCTGTAGAACGCAGTGAGGAGGGACGGGTTCACCGTGAAGCCGATGAGCAGTCCGACCCCGCCCGCGGCGAAGGTTGCCGGGATGACGATCGTCCAGGGGTAGTCCCGCGTGACCGTGAACACGAGGCCCAGCGCCGTGGCCACGAGGAACAGGTAGAACGGCACGTCCCACCAGACGCGGACCTGGTTGCGGACCGCATACCAGGGGAACGACACGAGGAGGGGGACGGCCAGGATGATCACAAAGAGGGCGGTGACCCCCATGGCGTCCTGGTTCCGGATACGGTCCAGGAGGACCTCGACGAGGAAGATCAGGACCAGGATGACGGGGACGTATGCCCACCCTTGCCAGGACAGGGCGGTCACCGCGATGCTCAGCCCAGCCAGGAACGCGTACAGGACGCTCTTCCGGTTCTCTCGGAGGAAAGCCCGCAGGCCGCTCGTCACGTTGTTCGGCTGGAACCAGTTCTCGACCCACCGCCGCCGATTCAGTGTCTTCAGGGCCCGGAGGTAGAAGAAGAACGCGCAGATGACGAAGAAGAGGGTCCAGGAGTCATGGACGCCGATCGTCGCGCGGCTCCGCTGAAGGGAGGCCGCGCTGATCGCGAGGAGGAGGGCCGCCAGGATGCCGGCGCGGCGGTTGAACGCCTCCTTCCCGATGAGGTACGTCGGGATGAGGGAGAGGACGCCGAAGATCGCGGCGTTCATGTTCAGCATCCAGACTATCGCGTCCCAGGCGCTGCCGAACGCGGGGGAGATCAGGTAGCCGCTGAGGAGGTTGAACCAGTCGAACAGGGGCGGCCGCACGTCGGGGAATCCGATCGGGTAGTTCATCGCGCGGTCGTAGCTGATCTCCTTGCCCGTGGTGAACGAATAGAGTAACGCGCGCTCCCAGTAGAAGGGGTCCGAGCCGCCGGAGTAGTCACCCCCGCCGGTCCAGTACCCCGCGGGCGCGAACTCCTGGTACACGAAGTACACGCGGAGGAACAGCGCGAGGCCCAGGATCAGGACCAGGATCAGGCCGATGCGCCAGTTCTCGCGGAGCCAGC
>CAZJIP010000090.1:4809-9172 GCA_964546105.1 uncultured Methanomassiliicoccales archaeon | reverse complement strand
GCGAGCCGGCTCGCAAGTTCCCGCGCGACGATGGGACTGCGGCCACCGGTCGAGACGGCGAGGACGATCGGCCCAATCCGCCGGAGCGCCGGTTGGACCCAATCGCTCACCTCCGCATCGTTGCACACGTAGAACAGGATGCGCCGACGGGTTGCCATGGGCCGGAGCTTGCGCCCAAGGGTGGGATCGTCTGCAACAACAACCAGGATGTCCGTCGAGGCGAATGCACGCCGCGCGATCTGCGACCGGGGGCAACGCTCGAAGACCACTCCGGATTCCTTCGCCGTCGCGAGGGTTTTCTCGTCGAAGCTTGGGCCGAGCAGGCGGACCCGTGCGCCAGCTTCGACGAACGCGCGGATCTTGCGAGCGGTCTCATGGCCGCCCCCGACGATCGTCACGCGTTTTCCTTCGAAGCGGAAGTCCACGATCACCGAAGCAGCCCCTTCGCGACCGACCGTGACCTGCGCGGCCGTTTCTTACGTAGGGCGAAGGCGGCCACCTTGCCTACGATGAGCAGGGTGGGCGTCCGAACCGCCTCGCGGCGCAAGACCTCCGCGACGGTGGCCAAGGTTGCCGTGCGAACCTCTTGGCTGGGGAGGGAGGCGCGGGAGACCACGGCGACGGGCGTGGACCCGTCCAGACCGCCGTCGCGGAGACGCCGGGCAATCATGCCGATCCGCTCCGTACACATGAGGACCACGATGGTTCCACCAATCCTCGCGATTTGTTCCCATGGGATGCTGTCGCAGCCTGCGGCTTCATGGCCCGTTGCGATCGTGACCACCGACGATTGCCCGCGGTGCGTGACGGGGATCCCGGCGAGGCCCGGGCCTGCGATGGCGGAGGTCACGCCCGGCACCACTTCGCAGGGGATCCCATAGGCTTCGAGGGCCTCGACTTCCTCCATCCCTCGGCCCAGCAGGAAGGGATCGCCGTTTTTCAGGCGCACGACATGCCGACCGCGGAGCGCTTCCTCGATGAGGACGCGGTCGATCCCCCGCTGCCGCGCATCGCCGTGGGCCCCGAGGGCTTCCGCCGCGACGAGCGTGGCCCCCTTCGAGGCGAACCGGAGGATTCCGGGACTCAGTAAGCGGTCGTAGACCACCACCTGGGCCTGCGAAAGAGCCTCCCGCCCGCGCAGGGTGAGGAGCCCGGGATCCCCCGGGCCAGCTCCCACGAGGGCGACCTTCCCGACGGACCTCCTCGGCATGCTCCGCCTCAGCCGAGCACCGCGTCGCGGACCGCCTCCGCGACCTCGGGCCGCATCGCATCTTCCCGCGGGAGCTCTCCGGCCTTCAAGGACGCTCGAATCCGCGTCCCGGAAATCGGGGCCCGCTCCGGATGCGGGCACACGGCATCCGTCACGTGGCCCCCGCATCGCGGGCAATAGAAGACCTCGCGGAAGAAGAGAGGCTGAATGCCGAGGCGCCCACGGTCCACGCGATCGAAGATGGTCCAAGCCTCGTAGTCCCCATAGATACCTTCCGTATCCGCATGCCGCCGGCCGATGATGATATGGGTGCATCCGAAGTTGCGCCGGACGATCGCGTGATGCAGGGCGTCCCGCGGCCCCGCGAACAGCATCTTGGTCCGCCACGCTGCGAGCACGATGCGCTCCGGGCGATAGTAATGGTCGACGAGGATCCGGTACGCCTCCATGATCGCGGGGGGCGTGTACTTCGGGCGCACGGTGTCCACGACGGGGTGAATGAATAGGCCGTCGAACAACTCGAGGACGGTGCGGTGGATGTACTCGTACGCGCGATGCGGCGGATTCGTCGTCTGGAAACCCACGACCGTCTTCCAGCCTCGGCTGGAGAAAATGCGACGTGTTTCCGCTGGCTCGAGGCGGTAGGATTCCAACGGACCCCACGATGGCCGCTCCAGGAGCGTGACCTTTCCCGCGTAGGCACGGGGCCCGAAGGTCCTGCGGACGTACGCAGCGCCGGGATGGTTCATGGACGCCGTCCCCAGGACCCGCGTGGCGAAGGACTCCGGGTCGAACGCATAGGCGTCCTCGAGATGGAAGAGGGCGATTGGCCGTTTGCGCCAAGTGAACACCACGTCCTGCCCGGGAGGCACGTGAGGGAACCCATATTCCGACGGCGCGAACACAATGGGTAGGCTCCAAATGTGGCCATTGGGGAGCGTCAGCCCTCGGATGACGGAGTCGACCTCCTCCGCGTGCTGGAATCCCTCCAAGGGCGAGAAGACGCCCGTCGCGAGGGACTCGACCCAATGGGCCACGTCCTCCGTGATCTCATAGGAGGGCAGGCCCGAGAGTTCCTGCCGGGGGAGCCCGCCCTCCTTGACGCGGTCAACGAGGGGCACGACCAACCCTCACGCACCCCCTTTCCTGGCCGATCCGATGGGCCCGCCGAGGGGGTCCGCATGAAGACCGCACTCCTTCGCCACATCCCGCTCCCACCACCAGCGACCCGCCCGGAGATCCTCCCCGGTGGCGACCGCACGGGTGCAGGGCGCGCATCCGATGCTAGGGTACCCGCGGTCGTGGAGCCGGTTGTACGGAACGTCGTGCTCGCGGATGTAGGTCCAAACCTGGTCCCACGTCCAATCCGCCAGCGGGTTCACCTTGATTCGGCCGCCGTGGGACCAGTCCACCTGGACCTTCGGGGTCCTTTGCCGCGAAGGTTCCTGGTCCCGTCGCAGTCCCGTAATCCAGGCGTCCCGATCCGCCAACGCTCGGTTCAGCGGTTCGACCTTGCGCACCTGGCAGCACAGCTTCCGCAGTTCTACGGAGCGATAGAAGAGATTGGGCCCGTGCTCACCAGCCATCGCCTCGACCGCGGCCGTGTCGGGGTAGTAAAGTTCAATCCGGATTCCATATCGCTCCCGGATCGCATCCATCACATCGTAGGTCTCCTGCGGGAGCCGCCCCGTATCGAGGGAGAAGACCTCCAAGTGGTCCACGGTCGACGCCATATCAATGATCACACAGTCTTCGGCACCGAAGCTCGAGGCGAGGGCTATCCGCTCGCCGAATCGTCTTATGGCCCACCGGAGGATTTCCTCGGCGTCGCGAGGCTCGAAGGACGCGAGCTCCTCCTCGGATAACGACGCGTGAGCCGTCATAGTTGTGCCTCGGCAAGCAACAGGATGCTTAGGGCCACGATTACGACCCCGAAGGCCTGTCGGAGCCAGCGATCGTCTACGCGGCGCGTGACAGCGCTGCCAGCGAGGACGCCGAGGGCGCCGCCGGCGAGGATGGGTGCCAGAACGTTCAACTCGACAACCCTTTGCGGACTCCCGAGCAGGAGGTAGGCGATCGTTGCGGAAAGCGCGACGGGCGCGCGCGCGGTCAGAGAGGAGCCGATGGCGAGCCTCGGGACCATCCCCATGAGAAGAAGGAGGGACACTCCTACCGGCCCCCAGCCCGTCCCGAAAGCGGAAGCGGCGAAGCCCGCGACGAGCCCGACGAGAAGGAGGCCACGCCGGGGAAGCCCGTTTTCGTCTTTGAGCTCCGAGTTTCTGTCCAGATTCCCCAGAATCAGGACGAGGATGCCCATGACTGCCGTGGAGACGGCGATGAGGATCTTCAGGAGGAAATCGCTGATGGAGACCGAGAACTGCGCGCCTAGGAGGGTTCCCAGTATGCCCGCCGCCAGGAGGGGAGCCACGATGCGAGTGCGCACGTGACCCAAGGACGCGTGGGATGTTCCTCCGAGGGGCACCACGACGACTTGGCTAATGAGGGAGCTCGCCACGGCTACCCGTGGCTCAATCTGGAGGAGGATCAGGGATGGGACGAGTAGGGCGCCGAATCCCGAGCCTAGCGAGCCCATGAGAAACGCCGCCGCCAAGGCAGCGAGGAATACGAACGAAAACTGCGTGACGCCGCGAATCGTCAACCCGGATAGGAGCGCGGCTGCCGCGAAGGAAAGGACGAGGAGGCCAGCGAGGAGGATGTGCCAATGAGCTGCGCTGCCGCGATTCGCTAAGGGAGCCCGGTCGGTGGAATCTTCCATCGGTCCGCTCGTTCTCGCGAGAGGAAGAGTCATTAGGCGCCCCCGATAACGGCGTTATACTAGTAGCCCGACGTTGTACAATACGTACGACTATTCCGATTTGGAATAGCGTCTGGTCGCATCGGATATCGCATTATTCCTGTCCGGAAATTCCGATCGGAATGCGAAGCCTCCTAAGCACTATATAGCGTGCCCAAGCTTCGTTGTGACATTGTCGCTCACCGCTCCCCAGCCCGGCTGTGAGGCGATTCCGCCCAGAGTTTCGGAAAAGATTCCGGCTGCCCAACGAGCAGAAATCGAACGCTTTGCCAGCGAGATCAACGGCTACTGGCGCGGTGCAATCTCCGAGGAAGACTTCAGAACCTTTCGCGTCGAGA
>CAZJIP010000090.1:0-4709 GCA_964546105.1 uncultured Methanomassiliicoccales archaeon | reverse complement strand
GGCTACTGGCGCGGTGCAATCTCCGAGGAAGACTTCAGAACCTTTCGCGTCGAGAATGGGATTTACGGCATCCGTTTCCAAAGGGACATCCAGATGGTCCGCGTGAAGGTCCCCTTTGGCCGGCTCACGGCGGATCAGTTGGACAAACTCGGTGAGGTCGCCGTGGCACACGGCAGCGGCGTCGGCCACGTGACCACGCGGCAGGACATCCAATTCCACTGGGTTCCGCTGGGACACGTGCCCGCGGTTCTTGCGGAACTGGCTGAAGTCGGGCTCACCACGAGGGAGGCCGGCGGCAACGTAGTGCGGAACGTCACTGCATGCCCAGAAGCAGGGGTGAACCCCTTCGAGCCCTTCGACGTCACACCCTACGCCGATGCCTTGTCCGCATATTTTCTGCGCAATCCACTGTGCCAAAATTTGCCTCGAAAGTTCAAGATTGCGTTCTCCGGCTGTCCGGAGGATTGCGCAATGACAGTGATCCACGACCTGGGGTTCCGCGCGCGAGTCCGCGAAGTCGACGGCAGGAACGTGCGGGGGTTCAGGGTGTACGTGGGCGGTGGCCTTGGCGCCTTGCCGAAGTCCGCGAAGCTCTTGGAGGACTTCGTCCCAGTCAACGGCTACCTCGAGCTTGCGGAAGCCGTCATCAGGGTCTTCGATAGGGCGGGAAACAGGAAGCAGCGTCATCGGGCTAGGATCAAGTTCCTCGTCGAGGACGTAGGAATCGAGCAGTTCAGGAAGCTCGTGGCGTCCGAGTGGCGTGTCGTGCGCCAGACGCGCTCCGGAATCCCGTTGCCAGGAATCGATGAAGGGGCCTACCTTCCGAGGGTGCTCCCTAGTCCTGTGCGGGATGTGGGCTCACCCGCGGAGGGCTACGAGGATTGGCTGAGGACGAACGTGAAGCCACAAAAGCAGCCGGACTATTGCATGGCCTACCTCACGCCGCCGGGCGGCGACCTCACGGCCCGGCAGTTCCACGAGCTCGCAGAGATTGCAAGGAAATTCGCCGACTCGACCGTGCGCACGACTCCGTTGCAGAATCTGCTGTTGCGCTGGGTCCACCGCGAGTCGCTTCTGAGTCTTCACGCGAATCTCGTAAGGATCGGTCTAGGCCACTCAGGTGCCATGGGAATCGGAAATGTAGTGAGCTGCCCTGGCGCGGATACGTGTAACCTGGCCATCACGGCATCGCACGCTCTCGCGCGGGTCCTGGCCGAGGAACTCCAGAAACGGAAGGACTTGTGGCTCGCGGAGGATCTGAAGGACCTCACCATCAAGGTGAGCGGCTGTCCGAACGCCTGCGGCCAACATCATGTCGCGGCCATCGGACTCTACGGCGGGTCGAAGCGGGTCGGCGGCCGAGCCGTCCCCTACTATCGTCTCCTCGTGGGCGGCGAGGTGTCCGAAGGAGCAGCACGCTTCGGCAAGTTGGTCGCGGAGATTCCTGCGAAGAACGTGCCCGCCGCGGTGCTCAGGATCATTGACCTGTACAGAGCCAGGAGGACAGAGAACGAACGCTTCCTAGACTGGGTGAAGCGAGAGGAAGGAGCAAAGGGAGCATAGCATTGGATGGTGGAGTCATGGAAGACGCGAAAGGGAAAAGCGGTAGAGCCGGGGGGAGCGTCGGATCGTCTCTCTCGACCTTGATCGGGTCCGCCCTTGCGGACCTGGAAAGGGTGCCCGAGTACGAGGCGAATCCCGATGCCTACAGGGATTGGGGCCAGGATACCGATTTCAAGCTGAAGACCGGGAGAGGCGAGTGCGCAGGGCCTAGCCTCTGAGCAGAGTGCACGGGGCCCGCGTTCCATGGCGCTCTGGGAGCGGGTCGCCGTTCCCAGCAACGCGGCATTACACTGCGCCCGTTAGGCCTCTGAGGGTGCGTGGGCCGATTATCCACGGCAGGGATCAATCCCATGGAGGCGAGCCTCCTAAACCGGGGTGTGTGCCGAATGGAGGACTGAAGGCATCCTCGCGCGAACGAGCCACGATCGATGTAGGACGATCATGGAGCCAAGAGACCACTCGTCCACGCGAGCATGAAAGGGCCTCGAAAGCGGATCCGTCTGCATGTCCCGGAAGGCAATCCACATCTTTCGAGCTTTTCGGGGTGAGCCGCGTTCGGCAGAACGGAGCGGTCTTATGGAGCCCGGATGGTTATCTGTAACCTGTCCTCTCCATATGGTTGAACGTCAATCCCTTGGTGAGCCTGTGGCCCGAGAATCGGTCCGGGGAAAGACCTCCGTCATCACCTGCGACATGCAGGGCACCGTCCGCGAATACGCCGCAGACGCCGCCGCGATGTTCGGCTGGACCGAAGACGAAGTCGTTGGCAAGATGTCCAGGGCGTCATTCCATCTGCCGAAGAACGTCCCGACTCTCGTGCCTCGCCTCCTCCGGGAATCCGCAGAGAAAGGGAAGTTCGAGGAGGAGGTCGTCCTCCTGCGGAAGGACGGGTCCACGTTCCGCGCGATCCTCACCGTGCGTCCGATGGTTCGGGAGGGCGCGCAGGTCGGGTACATGGGGATGACCCGTCCCCTCGAGGAACCCGGCAAGCCTCCCGTGGCCAAGCTCTGGCTCGAGTCCTTGCGCGCCCCTTTCCTCGTGGCCTCTCTGGTCCCCGTCCTCGTCGGCGGCCTCGCGGCATGGCAGATGCGTTCCGCCTTCAACCCCTCCCTCTTCTTCCTCGCGCTCCTCGGCGGGATATGCATCCATATTGCTGCGAATATGGCCAACGATGCCTGGGACTACCGGAGCGGAAACGATCTCGCCGTGCGACACCTCAATCCTTTCGCTGGTGGCGGTCGAGTGCTGATTCGTGGCGTGCTGGACCTGAGGGTCCACCTCGCGGTCGCCATGCTCTTCCTCGTCGCCGGCTCCCTCATCGGCCTGTACCTCGTGTCCATCGTTGGCCTGCCCCTGCTCTGGTTCGGCCTCTTCGGCGTCCTCGTCGCCTACGCGTACGTCGGGCCTCCCCTGCGGCTCGCCCACCATGGCGTTGGCGAGGTCGCGGTCGGTCTCGAATTCGGGCCCGTCGTCCTCCTGGGGACGTACTACGTCCTCACGCGGACGTTCGACCCGGCGGCCGTTGTCCTCTCCGCGTGCATGGGCCTTCTCGTCACCGGCATCCTGTGGATCAACGAAATCCCCGACATCTCCGCGGATGCCGCCGTGGGCAAGCGCACTCTTGTCGTCCGTCTCGGCGTGGCGAGGGCCACGGCGGCTTTTGCGGGGATCGTGGCATCGGCGTATGCCGTCCTGGTTGTCGGCGTGGCGTTCCTCCGGCTCACGCCGTGGTCGTTGCTCGCCCTCCTCGCCTTCCCTCTCGCTGTGAAGCCGGTAGTGGGGCTCCGGAAGGCGGGCGGCGACCCGCACGCCCTCATCCCTTCCAACGCCGGAATGATCCTGACGACAATTGTGACGGGAGCTCTCCTCCTCGCGGGTCTCGCCATCGAAGCCTTCGTCGTTCCCTGACCCTGCGCGCGAGGGGTCCGCCGCCGACTCTCTCCTTCGGGGGCGTATGAGGGGAGCCGCGGTCACTTAATGCCGGACCCCTGGCGTATTGGTCCTCCTAAAACCGCGGGAAATTATCAGCGTAATGTCAATAACTTCCGCATACGTTAATAGAGCCACGGGCGCTCCCGGCGGCCGGAAGGTCCATGGAGCCTAGGGAGGCGCGGTCCAAGGCCCAGGCGGAGAGTCCGTCGCCCACCTCCAGGCGGACGCTCCTCCTGGTGGGCGCGAACCATCGCACGTGCGGTCTCGATGAGCGGGAAACGCTCCTGCGACGAGCCACGTACCCGCGTCTGCGCAAGGCGGGCGGGGCCGTGCCGCCCTGGGAGGATCTCGTCCTCTTGACGACCTGCAACCGCATCGAAGCGTACGCCATCACCGCGTCTCCGCAGGAATGTCTCGGGCGGATCAGCGCGGCCCTCGAAGTGACGCAGGACTCCGCCTCCCTCTACGTCCTCCAGGGGCCTGAGGCCGCGGCCCACCTGCTCCGGGTCGCGAGCGGTCTCGATTCCCTCGCCCAGGGGGAAGGTCAGGTCACGGACCAGGTGCGACGGGCTCCGGAACAGCGTCCGTCGTTCTGGCGCAAGTCCGACCTCCTCGCCTCCCTCTTCGGCCGCGCGGCCCACGCGGCCCCGCGCATCCGCACCTTGGCGGGCCTCGACGAGGGGGCGGTCTCCGCGAGCCATGTGGCGGTCCGCTTCATGACGCAGGTCGTGCCCGTCCCCCACCCGACGGTCCTCCTCCTCGGCACCGGGAAGATGGCCCGCATCGGGGCCGAGGCCCTCCGGAGACGGGCCGAGATCCTCGTCCTCAACCGCGACCCGAAGAGGGCGCGGGAGGTCGCCAAGGGTCTCGGCGGCAGGGGCGCCGGACTCGACGCGCTCGAAAGATTCCTCGCCCGGGCGGACGTGGTCCTGGCGGCGACGGCGACGAAGAACCCCATCATCACCCCGCGCCACCTGCGGGCCGTCCAGGAACGCCGCAAGGGCCGGCTTCTCTGGATGATCGACCTCGGCTTCCCGAGGAACATCGACCCGCGTTGTCGCGGGATTCGAGGCGTCACCCTCACCGACATCGACGGGCTCGCCCCGTGGGGCGCGCAGCTTCCGCCGCCGGGACGCCTCGCCCACGCCGAGAACCGAATCCGGGAGGAGGCATCGCGCCTCTTGGAACCCCTGCGGCCCTCCGCGGCCTTCGAC
>CAZJIP010000089.1:0-9234 GCA_964546105.1 uncultured Methanomassiliicoccales archaeon | reverse complement strand
CCGTGACGGAAAGCCTTAATGCGACGACCCCTTACGGCGGACCGCGGGCCTGTAGTCTAGCTTGGATAGGACAGAGGCCTCCGGAGCCTTTAACCGGGGTTCGAATCCCCGCAGGCCCGTCTTCGGTCGGGATGCGCGGTTAGGAGTCGTCGGGAAGACGTGGGGCTCTCTTCCGCGCGGTACCGAATCTGGCCTGGGCTCGTGCGCGTGCCTTTGCGGCTTCGCGTTCGCGGTTTCGAGCGCGAACCTCGGTGGCCAACGATTCGAGGAGTCGGCGGATTGCGCCCGCCACCTCGTCGAATCCTCGATCGAATGCGACCTGGTTGGCCCTTGAAGGTTTGTTGTAGCCCGATATCTTCCTCACAAACTGAAGCGAGGCCTCCCGGACTTCCACCTCGGTCGCGGGCGGATCGAGATTGAACAGAACCCTGATGTTGCGACACATGCGATGGACTCCGGAATCGACGATGCCCGTCCTCGGGTTCAACGGTTGTCCGCGACCGTCTCACGGAGCCACAGCGGACACGGCTGCCAAGTCTTTATGCCGGAACGCGTTGCAGGCGCGGTGGTCCTGCACGCCCCCTGACTCCGAGAATCTCACGTGGCCCACCGGTTGGGTGCGGTGCGCGTGGTGCAAGAAGATCGCTCCCTACGGCTCGCCGGACCTCATCCTCGTGAAGCGGAAGCGGGGCAGTGCCCTCATGCACAAGCAGTGTGCCCACGACGCGGAGCTCCACGACTGGGCCAACGCGCCACCCGTGCACGGCGGCGACTGAATCCTCGGACGTTCAGGCGGGCAGGTCCCCCGGCGGCGGCCGGTAGTTCGCGTACTGTTCTCGGAGCGTCAGCTTGGAGAATTTGCCCGTGGCGGTCCGCGGAATCTCCTTAGTGAACACAATCGCGTCCGGGAGCCACCACTTCGCGAAGTTGGGCTCCAGGAAGGCGCGCAGCTCGTCCGCGGAGACCCGAGCGCCGTCCTTGGGCACGATGACCGCCAGGGGCCGCTCGCCCCACTTCTCGTTGGCCATGGCAATCACCGCGGCCTCCTTGACCGCAGGGTGGCCCATGAGGGCGTTCTCCAAGTCCACGGAGCTGATCCACTCGCCGCCGGACTTGATCAGGTCCTTCGTGCGGTCCACGATCTTCACGTACCCCTCGGGATCGATCGTGACCACATCCCCCGTGCGGAACCAGCCGTCTTCGGTCCAACGATCCTGGGCCTCGGGGTTGCGGTAGTAGCTCGCCGCGACCCACGGGCCGCGGATCTGGAGCTCACCCAAGGCTCGCCCGTCCCACAGAATCGCCCCGGATTCGCCGACGCCGCGAATCTCCACGAACGGTGCCGGGAATCCCTGCTTGGACCGGAGCTCGTAGCGCTCCTTCTCCGGGAGCTCGGCGAGGTGCCGCTTGAGGATGCTCGCGGTCCCCAGCGGAGTGGTCTCCGTCATCCCCCATGCGTGGACCACGCGGAGGCCGTGCGCGTCGAAGCCTCGAATCAGGGTCTCAGGGGCCGCGGAGCCGCCGACGACCATCCGCATCCCCGGCGTGAGATGCCACTGGCTCGGGTTCTTGTTCAGCGCGTCGAGGATCCCCATCCAAATCGTCGGGACGCCCGCGGTCACCGTGACCCGCTCGCGATCGAACAGGTCGAGCAGGCTCTCCGGATCCAAGTGGGGCCCCGGGAGCACCTGCTTGGCGCCCACCATCGTCGCGATGAACGGGATGCCCCAGGCGTTTACGTGGAACATGGGGACCACTGGGAGCACCGTGTCCGTCTGGGCGATGCCGATGCCCCCGGGCAGCGCCGCGACGAGGGAGTGGAGGACAAGCGCGCGGTGCGAATAGAGGACGCCCTTGGGGCGCCCCGTGGTCCCCGAGGTGTAGCAGAGTCCCGCCGCGTCGTCCTCGGCAATGGGCTGCGGCACGAAGGAGCCGGTCGCGGTCCCAACGAAGTCCTCGTAGCTCTCGAATCCGGCCGGGACGGGTCGGCCCGTGAGCGGGGCGACGAGGATCCGCTCGAAGCGGACGCGGTCCTTGACCCGATCCAGGATCGGGAGGAGCGTGTCGTCGATCACGAGGAAGCGATCCTCGGCATGGTTCACGATGTACGCCATGTCGTTCGGGTGGAGGCGCAGGTTCACCGTGTGCAGCACGCCGCCTGCCGCGGGCACGCCGAAGTAGGTTTCCAGGTGGACGTAGTGGTTCCACATCAGCGTGGCCACCCGGTCCCCCGGCTGTAGGCCGGCCTTTTGGAGGGCCTCCGCGAGGGCGCGTGTGCGACGGTAGAAGTCCGCGTACGTGTAGCGGTGGAGGGACTTGTCCGGGAGGCGCGACACGATCTCCGACTTTCCGAAGAGCGCGCCCGCGTGGTCCTGGATGGCCGTCAGGGTGAGCGGGAAGTCCATCATGGTGCCCTTCACGGCGACACCCCCACCGCACCGCATGACGCCCAGCAGCCGATCCACCCGCTGTCCCCTCGGGAACGCCATCGAGAGCCCACGGCCTCTCCCCCTCGCGACGCCTATCGGAGCGGCGGTATAAACGGCTTGTTCCGGAAGGAGGGAACCCGCCCCGGACGGATCCGCTCTCGGCCACGCGCGGGCTTATGTTGTGGGCCGCGCTCCGCGGGCACCATGCAGTTCGAACGGTTCGATCTCCTAGCCCGCGTCGTCGAGGGGCACGCCCGGGCCCGGTACGACCTGTCGAGCAGCGACATGCCCGCCACGCGCCTATCCGAATGCGGCGGGCTCGCGGACCGCTCCCTGGCGGAGACCCACGTAGGAGGCAGCGAGGAACTGCGGAGTGAGCTCGCGCGGATCCACGGAGGCCACGCCGAAGATTACCTCGTGACCGCGGGCGCCAGCGAAGCGAACTTCGCGGTGTATGCCGCGCTGCTGTATGCCGGGGACCGGGTGCTCGTGGAGCAGCCGACCTACCAACCTTTGGAGGCAATTCCGAGAGGCCTCGGTGCCGCGGTGATCCCTCTGGTCCGCGCCGAGTCCAACGCGTTCCAAGTGACCGCGGAGGATGTGCGGGCAGCGCTGCCGGAAGGCGCGCGGATGCTCACGCTCACGAACCTCAACAATCCTACGGGAGTCGCACTGGCCGCCTCGGACGTGCGGGCCCTCGCCGACCTCGCGGCGGACCGTGGCTTCTTCCTCTTCATCGACGAGACGTTCCGCGAGCTCGCCATCGACCGGGAGACGCCGACCGCGGGCGGTCTCAACGAACGGACCATCGTGACCTCCACCCTGTCCAAGTTCTATGGAGCCGGCGGACTGCGGATCGGATGGGTCCGCGCCGCGGCCGCCGTGCGGTCCCGGTTGCAGTCGGTGCTCGACTACCTGTCCGCGACGCCCGCGGAACCGTCCGAGGCCATCGCCCTAGCCCTCCTGAGAAACCGAAACAAGACCCTGGCGCGGAACCGCGGCCTCATCGAGGCGGGGCGCAAAGTGTTCCGAGAGTGGGCGGCCGCGGAGCCCAACTTGAGCTGGAACGAACCCGCCGCGCACCTCACGTTCCCGGGCGTAGGGGGCGACACGGTCCGTCTCGCGGACCTCCTGCTGCGGGAGCACAGCACGTTCATCGCGCCGGGAGAGAGCTTCGGGATCCCGGGGCACTTCCGGCTGAACATCGGCATCGGGGCCGAGAAACTCCGGGAGGGCCTAGAGAACATCTCCAGAGCGCGGGCCGCCTCGAAGCCCGCATAGCCCCAGGCCGGGGAGGCACGAAAAGAGAAGGGGCCCGACCCGCGTTGGGAACGGGCCTGACGAGGACCTCTGGATAGTCCGTCTAGCTGATTTCGACGGACCCCAGCACGGGCGTGAAGATCCACGTGGAGCCCGCTTGGACGATCGACCGGGCGAGGTCGATGTCGATGGTCAGGCTCGTGGTCTGCCCCAGCGTGATGTTGAAGGGGTCCGCGGTCATGAGCTCGCCTGAGGGCACGGTGAAGTTCACCTTCTCACCGTTCGTCATGACGCCCTCGGCGGACTTGACCACGATCCGGAGCTGGGTGTACTCCCCCACCTGCAAGCTGGCGTTCCCGATGATCTGGGGAACGTTCTGGACTGCGGCGAGGTCGATGGTCCTCAAGGTCAAGTTCACGGTCTGCCAGTCGCTGGCGTTGCCCGCGTCTGCTGGGTGGACCGCGATCTGGTCGAACGTCACGTAGACGTGCGAGAAGTTCGCGGCAGGGGCGTCCTGGATGGAGACGTCGAGGGTACCCATCCCCGTGCTCCCCGGAGCGGCCGCCGGAGTGGCCGACGAACCCGTTCCGTGGGAGACGAAGGCGTACCCTGCGACGCCGGCCACCGCCAGCAGGGCCGCAAGGGCCAGCGCCACCGTCAGGGCTGCTTTCATACAATCCCGGAGGCCTTCCAGGAGGGCAAGCACTAAAGGGATTCTTGAACGGCCGTCGAAGCGGGCGTGACCGCCTCAAAAGCCTTCGCCATTCGCGACGGGTGGGTGAGGCGATCCGGGGGGACGGACTCCTTCCGGTCCTTGGGGGCGCTCAGGAAGAGCCGCCGGATGCCGAAGTAGATCGGAGCGACGAGCGCACCTGCGAACGTCGAGAGGCCCGCACCCGAGCCCGCCGAGAGCCCGGCTGCGAGGAAGTGCTGATAGAACCATCCGAACCCGAGGACCGTGACGAGCACTCCTCGGGAGGCACCCATCTCCGAGGGCATGAGCGCGCCCAGAGCGGCCAGGGCGATCAAGGCGCCGTTCAGGAGGGCTTCATGAAGGAGCCCGTTCAGCCCGAAGGCAAGCTCGAGCCAGAACAGGAACACAATCTGCAGGGCCAAGAGAAGGAGCGCTGTGACCGTCCACTGCCGCCTCGCTCCCATGGTCCCGAACCTCCCGAGTCGGGGGCGGCCCATAAGGGCTGCGCGTCCGGAGCGGCCGTCGAAGTGCGGAAAGGTTCAGTGGGCCTCGAACCGGGGCAGGATCACCGTGAACGTGGAACCCTTGCCTACCTCGGAGGTCGCCTCGATCTTCCCGCCGTGCGCGGCAACGAACATCCGGCTGGTCGCCAAGCCCAAGGAGGCACCCTGAGCGGAGGCCGAGCTTGCGGGGTGAAGGAGCTGGTCGAGCATCTCCGGGGCAATCCCGACGCCCGTGTCCTGCACGGTGATGAACAGGAACTCGGGCAGCTCGGACAGGCGGACCGTGACGGAGCCCGTCGTGGTCGCCTGGAGGGCGTTCTTCAGGAGGTTCGCGAGCACCTCGCGAATCTGCAGGACGTCCACGTTCGC
Source organism: uncultured Methanomassiliicoccales archaeon (assembly GCA_964546105.1). GTDB lineage: Archaea > Thermoplasmatota > Thermoplasmata > RBG-16-68-12 > RBG-16-68-12 > RBG-16-68-12. The sequence goes on along the minus strand of CAZJIP010000089.1, from coordinate 3,979 downwards.
GCAGACGGCGTGGTCGCCGACCTCCGTCCCGAGGACCACGTCGGGCCGGCGGTACGGCCCGACCTGCTCGACCGCCGCGGCGATGACCTTGCGGATGTCCTCGGGGCTGCGGTGAGCCGCTCGTAGCCGAGGCACGTCCAGGAGGTCCGTGATGATCTGCGTCGCCTGGCGGCGCTGCACCCCGATGGCCTCCAGCTTCCGGAGCACCTCTGGATCCCTTTCCCGGCGGGCGATGCTGGACGCGAGCAGGGAGATGTTCGTGAGGGGCGTGTTCACCTCGTGGGCCACGTAGGCGGAGAGCTGCCCGATGGAGGCGAGCCGCTCGCTCTCCGAGAGCGCCCGCTCGATCCGCCGACGCTCGAGGGCGTTTGCCACGAGGCTCGCAACCGCCTCGCAGAAGTATACGTCGTCCTGGCTGAAGGTCCTAGGCTCCGTGGCGTGCACCGCGAGGATTCCGAAAGGACCACCGGTCCCTGGGATGGCAATGGTGACGCCGCTGACGATGCCGCGATCCGCGAGGAGCGCCGTGGGTTGGAAGCGCGTCTCCGTGCGCGCGTCCGTCATGGTGACCGGGCTTCTCGCGGCGAGGGTGAAGGCCACCCAGGTGTCGGGGGACGAGTTGGGGATCCGAGTGCCCAGGGGCAGGTCCCAGCCCACCTTCGCCCGGAGGCTGAGAGCTCCCGCGTCCGGGAGGACCTCCAAGATCGCGACGTGGGAGACGCGGAGCGTCTTGGCCAAGGCCTCCACGCTCCCGTTGAGAAAGGTGGACATGAGGGGTTCCGCGAGGGCCTTCTGGCCGAGGGCGGCAATCGCCGCGTGCTGCCGCGCGCGGACCTCGAGCTCCTCACGGCTCCGGACGCGTTCCGTGACGTCGGAGGAGACCCCCACGAAGCCAATGACGGAGCCCGACCAGTCCCGGAGCGCCGTCAGCGTGACGTCCGCGGGGAACGGGGTGCCGTCCTTGCGGACCATGAGCCGCTCCCCGGACCAGCTCCCCTCCGCGACGACGGTATCCAAGACCGCCTGGGCGGTGGCCTGGGCACTCGGGGTCAGCACGAGATGCCACACGGGCTTCCCAAGGACCTCCGCCGCCTTCCACCCGTACATGGAGGTGGCGTACTCATTCCAGTAGATGATCTTGCGGTCCCGGTCGATCGCAATGACGGCGTTCCTCACCTGGCTCAGGAGGGACGCCTGGAACCGAATCTGGTCGAGCGCCTCGTTCCGCTCCGTAATGTCGCGATAGTTCATGATGACCGCATGGAGGTCCGGGTCCTCGAGGAGGTTCGTCCCGATGGCCTCCATCCACCGCCACGAGCCGTTCTTGTGCCGAGTCCGGAATTCCGCGGTCAGCGTCTTGCCCGGATGTGACATGAGGTCGGCGAACACGGGTCCGAGCTGCGCGACGTCGTCCGGGTGCAAGAAGGCGAACCCGGTCTGGCCCAGGGTCTCCTCCGCCGTGTAGCCGAGCAAGCGGAGGGCCGATGGGCTCTGCCAGGTGATGGTCCCGTCGGGACCCAGGAGGCTGATACCGTCCGTGATCTTGTCGATCATGGCGTGGAAGCGCCGCGCCACGGCCTCGCGCTCGTCGAGCGCCTGCTTGCCCGCCGTGATGTCCTCGACCATACCGAGGACCGCGGTCGGCTCGGACCCCGTGGACTTCAGGAGCGTGGCGGTGAGCCGTGCCCAGAAGGAGCTGCCGTCCTTGCGCAGGTAGCGCTTCTCCAGCTGGAAGCCGGATTGCTCGCCGCGCACGAGAGCGCCGAAGGCCTTCGCGCTGGACTCCACGTCCTCCGGGTGCGTAAAATCCGAGATATGCTTTCCCTCGAGTTCCCCCGAGGAGCATCCCGTCATGCGGTGGAAGGCGGGATTCGTCTTCACGACGTGGCCGTCCGTGTTCACGAGGATGATTCCCATGGGGGCCTCGTCGAACACGGTGCGGAAGCGGCTCTCCGCGTGCCGCCGGGCCTCCTCCGATCGCTTCCGGTCGATGGCGAGGGCCACCTGGGAGGACACCACGGAGAGGGCCGCCTTCTCCACCTCCGTGTAGCGCGTGGCAAGCCCGTAGCTCTGGACCGCGAGGACCCCGATGATCCGGCCGCCGACGGTGAGGGGCACCCCGAGCCAGTCCACGCCCTCGGCCCCCACCACCTTAGCCTCGCCCCGAGCCAGCATGGCCTGGAGGACCTCGGGGGAGGCCAAGAGGGGCGCGCCCGTCCGCAGCACGTACTCCGTGAGTCCCTTCCCCGCGCGGTAGGGCGCCGGCGCGGGCTCCTTCTCGTCCACGAAGTAGGGGAAGCTCAGTTCATCCCTCGCGGGATCGTAGAGGGCGATGTACAGGTTCTCGGCGGGCATAAGCCCGGCCACAATCCGGTGGATTTCGCCGAGGAGCTCCGGCAAGTCCCGCGACGAGGCGGCCGCCTCCGAGATCGCGTAGATCGAGGCCCGCATGCGCTCGTCCCGCCGCTCCTCGGTCACATCGCGAACAATGGCCAGGAAGCACGGTTGCCCCTCAATCTCGATGGGGTCCGCGGACAGCTTGACGATGCGCACCTCGCCGGCCTTGGTGCGGAAGGGGACGTCGGCATCGTGGATGGAGCCCGCTTCCGCGATCCGTCGCCGGAGGCCCTCGTAAATCGCGTTGTTCATGAGCAGGTTTACGTCACGGAACGTCCGGCCGATCAGTTCCTCCCTCGAGTGACCGAGGAGCCGGAGCATGGCATCGTTCGCATCCAGGAAGCGGCCCTCATCGCGCGTCGCCAGGCCGATGGCCAAGGGGCTCGCGGCGAAGACCTTCTGGAACCGGTCCTCGCTCTCGCCGAGTGCCTTCTTCTGCTCCTTGAGGCTGCGACGCGCCCTTGCGGCACGAATCTGGCCCTCCACCTCGGAGGGCAGGATCTCATTGTACCGCGCCGTCTTCACGAGATACCCGGAGGCCCCCGAAGCGAGGGCCCGAACCGCGGTCGTCTCCTGCCCCGAGGTGATGACGAAGACCTTGGGCACCTCGGGAAGGCGTTCCGCTAGGACGGAGAGGACGTCGAACGCGGGCAGGTCCCGGAGCTTGGAGTCGAGGACCACCGCGTCGAAGCGCTGGGACAGGGCGACCCGGAGGCCCTCCCGTCCCGTGCCCGCGATGGTGACCCGGAAGCCGCGGCGGCCCAGGGCCATCGTACTCAGGACCTGGTGCTCTTCGTTGGGCTCGATGACCAGGACGGCCAGGTCGGTCTCCGATAGGGGTTCGGTCGAGTCCGTCCGGGGAGCAAGTGCCAAGTACCGGGTCTCCTGAGGCTCCGGGCCGCAGATGCCTGCGGGAATGCGTGTCCCCGAAGCCCACCATAAAGGCTATGTCAGCGGAAATGGACCGTCTTCATGCTGCTTCGTCGCACACCCAGCCCCGGCCTGCGGTTTCACGCCGACGGTTCGCGGGTCAGGGGGTCCAGGGGAAGGGAGAACCGGATCCGCGTCCGCGGGGCGTCCACGCTCACCCGCGCGCGATCGGAGCTCATCTCCTCCAGGAGGGGATGGAGATCCTCGCTGGCCAGCAGGGACAGGAACGTCTGCAGGCGGTCCGGAACCCCCTCGTGGCAGGTCCGCTCGAACCGTTGCCAGGCGGCAGTCACCGAGAAGTGGCGGCCCTCGCGCGAGCCGCGGACCCGCACGGCGCCTAGGGCGTGGAGTCGGGCGAGGGAGCGCTCGAGGATGCCCGAGTCGGGGACGATCTGGCGGCCCAGGGTGGCGCGCGGGATGCCGGGGTGGTCGCGGATCAGGACGAGGACACGGCGGTCGAGCGGCTCCTCCCACGCCGCCAGGAACGGCTCCGCCCACACGGGGAACTGGCCCGGGACAAAGTGGAGAACCCGGTTCCCCAGGCGCCGCGTACGGAGGAGCCCATGAGCTGCCAGCCGTTCCACATGGAAGCGGAGGGAAGGCAACGGCGAGAGCAGGAGCCGCGACGCGGACCGCAGGTGGACACCGGGGT
>CAZJIP010000088.1:0-9236 GCA_964546105.1 uncultured Methanomassiliicoccales archaeon | reverse complement strand
GCTCGGGCACGCTCTCCACGAAGGAGACCATGCTCGGGTCGATGCGGACCTTCTGGCCCTCGATGCCCACGGAGTACTCGCCCCGCTCCAGGCCCGCCTTGATCTTCCAGGCGTCCTGGCTCCGGAGCAGGATCTCGATCTTCTTGGCCCAGAGCTTGTACGCCGCGGAGACGGAGTCCATGTGGACGTCGATCTCAATCTTCATGCCGCGCCACGTCTCCCCGGCGGGGACGATGTCCAGCTCCTTGGCCCCGCTCTGCCCGACGATGATCTTGCGGAATGCGCTGACCGCGTCGTACACGAGCGGGTCGTCTGCCTTGATCGCGAGGCGGGACACGGGCCAGTAGCGCTCGATGCCCGCGCGCATCTTGGCCTGGAAGGCCGCCTCGAGAGTGCGGCGCAGGACGTCCACGAAGGCCGCGACCTGCTCGTCCGTGAGCTGGAGGGTGCCCGCCTCCTTGGCGGTCTCCACCTCGCGCTGGATCTGGGTCTTGATCTCCTCCGTAGGGCCTGCCGTGGCGTCGATGACCTTCTTGAGCATCTCGGTGCCTGCGGCGTAGCCGTTCGCCTCGATTGCGGCACGGGCCTCCGCGAGGAAGTCCGTCTCCTTGCCGCCGAGGAGCCCGCGTTCCATGAGGAGCGGAATCTTGCTCACGGGGGAATCCTCGAGGGGACCCAGGGACACGCCCTCGACGTCCGTCGCGAAGAGGAGCTTCCGGACGAGCTCCTGGATGCCGTCCAGCACATGGAGGTCCCCGCTCCAGTTCTCCAGGCGGAGGCCGAAGCGGTCGTGGATCTCCTTGAGGACCTGGATCGCGTACAACGGGAGGACCTTGGGCTCGTCCCCGCGGAGTGCCAGCACGAGGAGGGCCTGGGGGCCGCGCGTGGCGTACAGGCTCTTGTCTCCCATGTGCGCCCGCATGGCCTTCTGGACCTTCGGATCGGCGTAGGCCTTGTCGACGAGGGCCTTGGCCTGGGCCTCGAGGTTCGTGGCCTTGGAGGCCTCCTCCGGTTCGAGGTATAGCCGGCTCTCGTGGCAGATCAGGGTGCCGTTGGCGTGGAACAGGATCGCGTCCTCGACGGAGTACCCGCCCTCCGCCTCGACGCGGACGACCTTGGAGTCCGTGACTTGGTGCTTCGCGTCGTCCAGCGGGCGGGTGTAGTGGACCTCGAAGTCCAGGTCCATGGTCCCCGCCTCCTTCGGGCGGAGGCCGAACTCCATGGAGACCTTCTCGTTCGGGGCAATGGCCTCCACGCTGTAGAGGCCGTGCACGTCCGCGGGACCGTTCACCACGGGGACCACGTTCTTCGCGGGCCAGTCCCCCTTGTTCTCGATCTCCAGCTCCATGCGGTTCCAGCGGTTCGCCTGGAGGCCCGCGTGGGTTGCCTCGAGGAAGAGCCGCGGGTAGCGGTCCTTGAGGATCTGCTCCACGCGCGCCTTGGTGGTGGCCTCCGCGCGGTCCAGGAGGGGCTCGAGGCCCTTGATGTCCTCCGCCTTCAGCGCCTCCTCGGCCTTGCTGAGCAGGATATCGACGTCGCCCAGGTCCGCGTGGACTTCCTTGGCCTCCGCGACCGTCGCCTGGAGCTTCGCAAGCTCCTCGCGGGCGCGGGTCAGGACCGTGTGCCGCCGCTGGCGCGCGAGGCTCTCCTTGGCGCGGCGCAGGTAGTCCTCCATCTGGCGGTAGTTCTTGCGCTGGATGGCGGCCTCGATCTTCGTGAGGTAGGACTCGGCTTCGCGGACGTCCAGGTTTTGGCTCTTGCCGATCTGGATGTCGTTGATTAGGGAGGCGAGCTCGATCTCCACGCGCTTCGCGGCCATCTCGCCCTTTGCGCGCTCGAGGGACTCGTGCAGCCCGGCGTGGATCTCGCGGACCCGTTCGTGCTTGCCCTCGTTGAACGCCTCCTCGGCCTCCCGCAGGAGGAGCTCGGCCTGGCTCACGTCGACCCCGAGAGTCCGCATCTCGCCGACCGTGTCGCGGGCGGCGGACAGGAGGTCGCCCATGCGGGCCTGGAGCTGCTGCTGGGCCAAGTCCGCCTGGACCTTGGCCTGCTCGATGAACTGGAGCGCCAGCTTGACGTCCGTCTCCAGGGTGGACTCCGCCTTGGTCAGGAGCTCGTTGGCCTCCATGGTCTGTTCCACGCCCAGTGCGTCGATGAGCTTGGCCGTGAGCGTGATCGGGCTTTCCGAGAGCTCGCCCATGTCCGCGTTCAGGTCCTTGGCCACGAGGAGGAGCTTCTTCACGAGCTCGTCGATCCCCTCCAGCTGGTGGAGCAGGCCCGTCCACTTCTCCAGGACGGTCCCGTACTTCGCCTCGACCTCCTCGAGAACCTGGGCCATGTACAGGGGCAGCAGCTTGGGGTCCGCGCCGACGAGGACCGTGGCGAGGAACGTGTGCGGGGAGCGCTCGATCAGGATCGTCGAGTCGCCGAACTGGAGTCGCTTCAGCGTGGTCTTGGAGCGCTTGTAGGAATCGCGGATGAAGTCCTGGACGACGGTCAGCATGCCCGAGAAGATGTCCTCGTCGATCTCCTCGCGGAACTGCCGCGACTCGTGGCAGATCAGTCGGCCGTCCGAGTGAATCAGGAACACGTCCTCCACGAGGTACGTCCCCTGCGGCTCGACCTTCACGCTCTGGTGGTCCTTGAGCTCGTAGCGGTTCTCGTCGAACATCCGTTGGTACGCCACGTCCACGGTCAGGGGGACTTCCCCCGCGGACCGCGGCTTGAGGCCGACCTCCACGAGCCGCCGCTCGCCCACGCCGAGCTCCGCGATGGGCGCGGAACCCTTAACCTCCACGTCGCCCTCGAACCCGAATTCCACGTTCCGCGCGGGGAGCTTGCCCTTGTTCTCCACCTCGAAGACGTAGCGGTTCCAGTTCGCGGCCTGGAGCCCTGTGGTGGGCAGGGTGAGCGCAATGTTCGGATAGCGGTTCTTGATGAAGTTCGCGATCTGCATCCCGATGGAGACCTCGGCCTGCTTGATCAGGATGTCCGCCATGGCGAGGTCGTTCTTTCGGATGGCCTCCTCCGCCTGCTGGAGGGATGACTCCGATTCGCCGATCTCCGCGCCCAGGCGCTTCGCATTCGCGATCATCGCGGAGACGCTGTGCATCCGGGACTCGTAGCGGTTGAGGAAATGCTCGTTGCGGGACGCGTCAAGCGCCTCCTTGGCCGAGGCGACGCCATTCTGGAATCCGCTCACGTCGCCCGCCTCGATGGCCCGGCGCGCCGCGTCGAGCTTGGCCCGCGCGTCCTCCACGGGAATCCCGAGACGCTCGCTCTGGACGAGCAGGTCTTCCAGGTTCTGGACTTCCTCCAGGGAGCGGCGCTGGAGCGCCCGCTGCTTCGCCTCGAGCACCCTCTCCTGGAGGTCCCCCTTGATGCGGTACACGGCCTCCAGGTCGCCCGCCGTGGCGGCCTCCGAGGCGTGCGTGCGGAACTCAGCCAGCTCATCCGGAGGCAGCCCGAGCTCCTCTCCTTCGTCCATGAGGGGGCCCAGGGAGGCGACGAGCCCGTCCGTGTGGGACCTCGTCGCGAGGTCGACCGCCTCCGTGATCTCCTTGATGTAGCTGCCCATTTCCGCGGGGGTTCCCTGGGCCACGCGGCCCTCCGCCTTTTCCCAGATCTCCTGGGGGATCCGCATGTCGGCCCCGAGCTTCGTGGCCGCCTCGATCTTCGCGTGCAGCTCGGCCAGGTTGTCCCGGAAGGACTTGTTCACCGTGGCCCGCTTCGCGTCGCTCAGGATGTCCTCGATGACCTTCTTGTACTCGATCGCTTCGACGTATCGCCCGTCCTCGACCGCCTCGTGGGCGTTCAGGAGGACCATGGCCGCGCGGCCGGGATCGATTCCCGCGTCCCGCGTCTCCTGGACTTCGTGCTCCGCGGTCCCGACCAGATCGCGGGCGGCGGCCTCCAGGCCGACCGTGAGGCCGTGGGCCATCTCCCGCGTCTCCGTGAGCTCCGCGGAGACGTCCGCGTAGCGTCCCTCCTGGAATGCCTGCTCCGCGCGGGCGACCGCGACGTCCGCGCTCACGATGGCGATGTCCGCGCGGGCGAGGTCCGCGATGACCTTCCGCAGGGACTGCAGCTCGCCCCGCGCGGCCTCCTGGGCGCGCTGGGTCTCGAGCGCCTTCGCATCCTCGATGACCTTGATGGCCTCCGTGACCTTCGTCTCCGCGGCCCGCGCGGACTCGATCGCGTCCGCGTACTCCTCGTGCTCGAAGTGGGTCTCGGCCCGGCCGAGTTCCCCCGCGGCCTCGTCCGTCGGGACGCCCTTCTCCTTGCCTTCCGTGACCTTGCGGTCCGCACGTTTAATGAGGCTCCGGGTGGCAGCGACGAGTTCGTTCATGAGTTCCTTCGCGGTGTCATCCAGCTCGGAGAGGATCGCGTCCACGTCATCGAACGCGCGCTCGTCGAGCGCCTTCTCCGCCTTGCGGAGGTCCTCCTCGGCCCCCGTGATGTCGATGTCCGCCTTCCGGAGGTCCTCGATGAGCTTCTTGACCGCGATGAACTTCGTGGCGGCGGCTTTCGCCTTGTCCATGGCGACGCGCTGCTGGTCGAGCAGCCGGTCCCGTCGCCTGGCTTCGATGCTCTGGTCCAGGGCGGCCGCGGACCGGAGGGCCTCCGTGACCCGTCCCTCGTCGAGCTGCTTCATGGCCTCCGCGAGCCCCGTCTCCATCTCCGGTGTCAGGAGGCCCTCGGACCGGGCGGTCTCCACCTTGTCACGGAGGCGGGCGAGCGCCTCCTTGGCCTGCTGATGCAGCGCGGCCTTCGCTCCCTCCACGAGCCCTTCCGCGGCGGCCACGTACCGCTCTGCACGGTTCAGGTCGTCGTCTTTGATCGCCTGGTTCGCGTTCGTGATGAGGGTCATCGCCTTGGCCAGGTCGACGTTCTCCAGGGTGAGGCGCTGGACCTCCGCGGACACGGAGTCCATCCGACGATGCAGGGCTTGGATGCGGTCCGCGCGGGCACGCGCATCCTCGGCTTCCGTCGCCGCGCGGGCATTCATGTACTCCTCGGTGACGCGCTGCACCTCATCGATGCAGGACCTTCCGATGTAGATCGTGTCGCCGTAGCGGCTCTCTGCGTAGGCCGTCTCGGCCTCCTTGAGCATCATGTGGACGGGGGGGTCCAGGGCGACGCCTGCGGCTTGGGCGTGGTCCACCTCGCCCCGGGCGCGGCCGAGGGCCTCCGCGGCCTCCCCGCGGAGCGTCTCCCTCCGGCTCTGGAAATCGTGCTCCACCGCGTCTAGGAGGCCGTCCGCGTTGGAGAACCGCTTCTCCTGGATGGCGATCGCGGCGTCCGCGAGCTTGCCCTCCATGGCCACGGTATCCTGGCCCGCCTGCCGCAGCCGCACGATTTCGTCCCGAGCGTTCACGACGCGCCCGTTCAGGCGTTTCTCCGTGTCCGCGTCCGTGGTGGCCAGATGCTGGTCGATTAGCGCCTGGAGGTCTACGGTCTTCCCCAGGGAGATCGCGTCGTCCACCTGGCGGAGCATCTGCCGGCCGACTTCGGGATCGAGGCCGCGCGAGGCGTTCACCAGGATGACCTTGAGGGACCGTTCCATGATGCCGCGGTAGTGCGCCTCGCGCGCGGACTCCGCGGTGTGGCGTGCGTGGGCCACCAGCCTTCGCGCCCCGCTCAGGTCCCGCGTATCGATGGCCTTCTTCAGGTCTACCAAGACCTTCTCGAGTTCGCTCGCGTCGGCCCCCATCTTCGCGAGATCGTCGAGGTCGAACCAGAGGGCAGCCAGTGCGTCTTGGACGCGCTTGAGCAGGATGGCCTCCCGCACGGCCTCGTGCGCATCCGCAGCGAACTCCCGGACCTTGGGATAGTCGCGCCCCTGAAGGGCCTTGTCCCCTTCCTGCAGGAAAGCCTCCGCGCGCGTCACGTCGACGCCCTTGCGGGCCTCGCGGGCTGCCTCGCGCTCGGACTCGCGGAGCACGCTTTCCGCGGCGGCGCGCTGCCGCGCCTCCCGGAGGCCGTGCCGCGCCTTCCGGGCGAGGGATTGGACGTCCGCGAAGATGCCCTTCCGGAGGGCGTCGCGGGCCGTCGTGAGATGCTTGCGGGATTCCGTGATGTTCACGCCCGCCTTGCGGGCGCCGTCGACCTCCGTCGCGGCGTACTCCAGGATGGCCTCCGCGCGGGCGTACTTGCGGGCGGCCTCCGCCTTCTCGGTCGCCTTGGCCGTCAGGGGGCGGATCTTCCCGTAGTCGCGGAGGGCGAGCGCCTCCCGCGCGTCCGCGAGGACCGCCTCCGCCTCCACGACGCTGCCGCCGCGCTCCCGCGCGTAGTTCACGCGGGCCTGGGCGTTGTCCAGGACCTTCTGGAGGAGCCGCTCCCGGCGCTGGTCCAGGGTGCGGATGGAGATGCGGCGGAGGAGCTTCTCGGCCCCCCGCGTGTCGCCCGAGCTCGCCTTGGCCTTGGCCTTCGCGATGTTCCACTCGAAGGCGGTCGTCTCGATCCCGGCCTGCTTCGCTTCCTGGAGGACGCCGTCCGCCTTCGCGAGGGCGTCCGCGACCCGGGCGCGTCGCTTCGTGAGATCCAATGCCCTCCGCGCCGCACGCGCGAGGTCGAGCGCGCGGCCGTAGTCCCCCGCGGCGTCCGTCTGCTCCGCGCGCTCCACGAGGGCCCGCGCGAAGGACGTGTCCGTGCGGCTCTTGTCTGCCGCGGCGAGGTCCTTCCGGGTGCCTTCCAGTGCGCGGCGCACGGCCTCGGGGGTAGCGTTCGCGGACAGGGGGCGATCGATCGGCTGCCCGCACGCGTCGCACGCGGGCCGCCCTTCGGGGATTTCGGAGTCGCACAGGGCGCAGCGGGGCATGCTACCGACCGTTTCCCACTCCCGTCTGACGGGAGGGTGGGACGTGCGTCGCGATGGCGGCAATCCGGGTATAAAAGAAGCGACCTCGATATCGAGGGCGATAACGATATGGCCCGGTTCGCCTGGCCGCGGGCCCGTTTTCCCTGGCTCGTCACGGGAAACGCGCGCTTGCCGAAAAGCTTCAAGTAGGCGCGGCTTCATCGGCGGCCGGCCCGACCGACCTGCGGGGCGGTCCGGGGGGTCATCGTTTGGCGGCTCGGAAGGGCGCGTCCCTCGTGGGAATGGCCGTCGTGGACACCGACGGGATTGAGCTCGGCTACGTGTCTGCGGAGGAGGCCAACTTCCTCGTGCTGGGCGAGGGCACTTCCGGGGTCGTGCGCCTAGGCCGTCGCTACATCGGCGGCGTCACGGACAAGGTGACCCTGAAGGGTCCCGCGGTGGAGATCTTCGCCGGGCTGAACGTCGTGGACAACGAGGGGGATTTCGTCGGCGTGGTCCGGGACACCGTGGAGGCGGAGGACCTGTTGGACTCCCTCATCCTGGAGGACGAGCAGGGCGAGATGCTCACGGTCCTCCTGGAGGACGTTCGGTCCATCGACGAGTGGGTCGAGCTGAGCGTCTCCGGGGACGAGCTGGAGGGCGCCTAGGCCGTCCCGCGATCCTCGGGTGTCATGAGGAACACGGCGAGGCCGAGCCAGCTCACGAGCAGGATGAAGACGAGGAGCCCGCCGTAGCCCAGGACCAGGTTGACCGCGATCAGGACGAGCGGCACGACGAAGCCGATGATCACCGACCAAGGGATCCGAGCCATGGGGCAGGGCGCCTCGATGTCCTCGAACGCTTAAAGGTTTGCGACCTCGGCGCGTGGAGTACATGCCGAGGTCTCATGGTACCGCGCCGGGATGCCGACCCCGGCGAGGCGCATGGCCAAGAAGGATCTGCCCGAGGAGCTCCAAGCCCTGTATTTCCCGAGCGCGAAGGAACCCGTCTTCGTGGACGTCCCCGCGATGCAGTTCGCCATGGTGGACGGGGTCGGCGATCCGAACTCCGCCCCGGCCTTCCAGGAGGCCATCGGCGCCCTGTACGGCGTCGCGTACACGGTCAAGTTCGCGGCGAAGAAGAGGGGCATCCGGGACGTCCTCGTGATGCCCCTGGAAGCGCTGTGGTGGGGCGAGCAGGAGGACGATTTTCTCAAAGCGGACAAGGAGCACTGGCGCTGGACCGCGATGCTCATGGAGCCACCGACGGTCACCCGCAAGCTGTTCGACGAGGCCGTGCGCCAGTTCCGCGAGAAGAAGAACCCGCCCGGGCTCGACAAGGTCCGTCTCGAGCGATGGCGGGAGGGGAAGGCCGCGCAGATCCTGCACATCGGGCCCTACGCTACGGAGCCGCCCACCATCGAGCGCCTCCACGCGTTCATCCGGGAGAACGGCTACCGGCTCTCGGGGAAGCACCATGAAATCTACATGGGCGACCCCCGCCGCAGCGCGCCGGAGAAGCTGAAGACCGTGATCCGCCAGCCCGCCTCCCGCTAATCCCGCTCGACGTTTTGGGGCACCGAAGACGCCTCCCGGGCAGCCCCTTCCACGGGCGTCCAATAAGGGGGAAATACCCTCGCGTCTCGATGGGGACGTAACCCTGAGAGGAGGCATGGCACCATGCAGCGGAAACTACTCGCCCTGCTGGCGGTCCCCGTGGTGGCCCTCGCCATCGCGGTATCCGCCGTGGCCATTGTGCCGGGCATGCTGAATGCCCTCTCGCCGGGGCCCGCCGCGACGTCCATCGCCGCCCCCGCGTGGAAGGTGGGGGACCGGTGGACCTACAACGTCTCGCTGGCGCCCCTGGAAGAGGAAGAGATCCTGCCCCAAGAGATGACGACGTCGTCCCCGATGACGATCGCCCCGATCGTCGTGGGCACGCTCACGGAGACCGTCGTGGGCAGCGTCTCCACGGATGCGGGCCCGGCTTGGAACACGACCCTGTCCCGCGACCTGACGTTCGGGGAGCCCGCGCCCCTGACGGGCACGCAGACCATGATGGAGCCACTTTCCGTGCGGACCGTGTCCGTGACCGGCTTCGTCTGGCTCCGTCAGTCCGACCTCGCGCTGATCTACACGGAGAAGAGCGTTCACATGGACGCCTCGTGGACCCTGACCTTCGGCAACCAGACCTGGTACGGCACGCTCTCGAACGCGACGTACTCCGTGAGGTACGACGCGACGACCCGGGTGTGGTACCACCCGCCGCTCGCGCTCTGGCAGTTCCCGCTCGAGGAGAACACGACGTGGGCCGTCCGGTCCAACGCGACGATCGACTACGCGTCCTCGTTCGCAATCTCGGGACCCAACGTGACCTACGAGTCGAACCACTCGGCGACCTTCACGGTCCCCGTGGACTTCTCCATGCACACGGGCTT